>RQBM01000073.1:0-5896 GCA_008668795.1 Collinsella aerofaciens
CCTTAGCCTGGACCCACTTGCCCTCCTCGGGGATGGGTGCGGGGCCGTGGTATGCACCCTTGGCAACGGGGCACATGTTCTCCACTTCCTGTGAGTACTGCATGCCTCTCCTCTCTATCGTGTTGGCGTCCCGTCTGGGGGCCGTGGCTGGCGATTGCCGGGCGACCCTTCGAAAGGGACATGACATGCAGCCCCTATAATACCGCGAAATGCACGGAATATTCGGCGAACGGCTCAGTTTTCGTAGCGAGATGCGCGGAACTTTCAATTGAAACGGTTTAACTCTATATTCTGTGGTCGTGCACTTCCGTAGAGGGGGTCCGTCTTGGGCAAGCTTTTGGTCAGCTTTTGTAAGCGTTGCAGGGGTTGACCTGTTGCAACGGTGCCGTTCGCCGCCTGTTTACTGCCTTTGGCCGCGCGAGCGAATTGTTTTGCGTGAATGTTTTGATGGCACGCTTCAATCGTGCTGTATTGGATGGCAAGCAGATCCCGGCGAAGGGAGCGCCATGCAGCGCGTTTGGAGAACGGTTACCGGCTTTTACCATGTCTGTGCCCGCGGTACGGGCAAGCAGCTCATCTTTGAGGGCGATGAAGACCGGTGGGAGTTCTTGGAGCTGATGCGTGAGTGCTGCCGCAAGGCGGGCGTGACGGTTATCGCCTGGTGCCTTATGGGCAATCACGTGCGTCTGGTGCTTGCAGATTACGAGGACGCGATGAGCGCGGCGATGCACCGGCTGCTTTTGGCGTACGCGCGGCGGTTCAATAAACGCACGGGGCGCACAGGGCATCTGTTCCAGAACCGTTTTGACCGGCGCTCGCTCGATACCGACTGGCAAGTGATGGAGGCTATTCGCTCCGTTCACGCCGATCCGCAGGAGGCGGGCATCAGTCTCATTGAGCGTTATCCCTGGAGCAGCTTTCCGGAGCATTTGTGCGCTTACGACGGTGACGCGGCCGATGTCGCGAGGGGATTTTCTGATCCTTCTTGCGTGCTTGAGCTTTTTGGTTCTGCCGAGGGCTTTATTGCCTATTCGCTTTCGACGCCCGACGGCGGCGAACCGGCGCTGCGCGATATGAAAGAGACAGAGTGGGAACGCCACGCCTTTGCCGACAAGTTGGCGAAGAGCCTCGGGGCTCCGCTCCATGGGGTTAAAGACGCACCGCCTGCGCAGCGCGATACCGTTATTTTTGGATTGCACGATGCCGGTTTTACGGTGCGCCAGATTGAGCGGTATACCGGGATTGGCAAAAGTACCGTCTCTCGTATCGTGCGCGCTTATGCGCGGGTGAAGGCACAGACTGAGCTCTCGGAATAGAAAATGGCCGAACCACTCTTGTCAAGCGATTCGGCCAACAAAAATCTTAAGATTTGGGACAAGTACTACTGATTATTTCGCCCCTCGAGCATGCCGTCGAGGGTGCGCCAGGCGAGCTCGGCGCATTTGACGCGGGCGGGCATGTGCGAGATGTCCTGGAGCTGGGCGGCTTCGTCCAGGTCTTCCAGGTCCTCCTCGGAGAGCTTCTCGCCGCGGATCATGGCGAGGAAGAGCTCTGCCAGGCGGCGAGCTTCCTCGACGGTCTCGCCGGTGATGAGATCGGCCATGATGTCGGCACTGGCCTGGCTGATGGCGCAGCCGTGGCCGGTAAAGGAGGCCTCCTCGATCACGTTGTTCTCGACACGCAGCTGCAGAGTGAGCTCGTCTCCGCAGCTGGGGTTGATGCCGTCGTGCTCGTGCGTGGGAGCATCCATCTCGTACTTGTAGTCGGGGTGCGAGTTGTGCTCCATAAATGTGGTGGAGGTGTACAGATTACCCATTGAACGTGCTCCAAACGTGATGCAGGCCGGCGATGAACTTGTCAATGTCGGCCTTGTCGTTGTAGAAGGCCACGCTGGCGCGGCAGCAGGCAAGGTTCTCGACGCCCAGCCAGGTGAGCAGCGGCTGTGCACAGTGGTGACCGGCGCGGATGCAGACGCCGTCCATGTCCATGATGCTCGCGACGTCGTGCGGGTGGATGCCGCGGACGTTAAAGCTCACAACGCCGTGGTGGTTGTCCCAATAGATGGAGCCGATGATCTGGACAAAGTCGAGCTGCATGAGCTCGCCCATCAGGTAGTGGACGAGTGCCTGCTCGCGGGCCTGGATGTTCTCGTAACCCACCGTGTTGACCAGGTAATCAAGGGCGGCGCCCGTGGCGAAGATGCCGGCGGCGTCCTGCGTGCCGGCCTCGAACTTCTCGGGGACGGGCGCCCAGACGGCGTCCTGCTCGGTGACAGAGTCGATCATCTCGCCACCGGTGAGCATGGGCGGCATGGCGTTCAGCAGGTCCATCTTGCCCCACAGCACGCCGATGCCCATGGGGCCCATGGCCTTGTGTGCGCTAAAGGCAAAGAAGTCGGCTCCCAGGTCGGCCACATCGACCGGCATGTGCGGCAGCGACTGCGCGCCGTCGACGACCAGATAGCCGCCGTACTTGTGGACGAGCTTGCCGAGGTTCTTGACCGGGTTCTCGACGCCCAGCACGTTAGAAACCTGACCCACGGCCAGAATCTTGGTCTTGGGACCAACCTTGGCAAGAACCTCCTCGGTGGTGAGCTGGCCGGTCTTGGTGGGGTAGAGGTAGACGAGCTTGGCGCCGGTTTCGCGGCAGACCTGCTGCCACGGGATTAGGTTGGAGTGGTGCTCCATGATGGTGATGACGACCTCGTCACCGGGCTCGAGCACCGTGGGTGCAAAGCTCTTGGCGACCAGGTTGAGCGACTCGCTCGTGTTACGGGTGAAGACGACCTCGTTGGCCTGTGAGGCGCCGATGAGGTCGGCGATCTGCTGGCGGACCTTCGCGATGGCGTCGGTGGCCTCGACGGACAGTGAGTACAGGCCGCGCAGGGGGTTGGCGTTCATGCGCTGATAGAAGTCACGCTCGGCGTCGAGCACGCAGGCGGGGCGCTGCGCGGTGGCGGCACTATCGAGGAAGGCGATCTCGGGGTTCTGCTGGAAAAGCGGGAACTGTGCCTTGTAGGGATTGGTCTCGATGTCGACGGTAGGCCAGCCGCGCGAGGCCTCGTCACTGGCGTCGAGCTCCATAGGCTCCGGTGCGGTACAGGTATCGCATTTAACGTGCTCGGTGTCGATCATGCGAGCTCCTCTTCAAAGTTGTTGATCAGGTTGTTGCCCAAGCGGACGACGGCTGCGCGGGTGCGCTCTTCGGTGGCGGAAAGCGCGGCGTCCTCCAGCTTGGCGCGAATGAACAGGTCCTCGGCGGCGTTTTGGTCAAGGCCACGGCAGGCGAGATAGAACAGTTGCTCGTCGCGGACGTGGCCGATTGTGGCGCCGTGGTTGCCGGCGACGTCGTCCTCGTCGCAGAGAATGACGGGAACGGTCTTGTTGTCGACGCCCTTGTTGGCCAAAAGCACCGTCTCGCGCTCGGTGCCGGTTGCGCCCTTGCAGCCGTGCACGAGGTCGATGGTGCCACGGTAGACCTTCTTGGACGTGCCAGTCAGCACGCCGTTGGCGTCGATCTCGCACTCGGTCTTGCGGCCGCGGTGGCGCAGCTCGTAGTTAAAGTCGCGCACCTGCTCGCGGGCGCCCAGGTAATCGGTATCGATCGTCACCTTGGCGGTATCGCCCAGCAGGTCGCCGGCAAGGCCGGTGGCGCTGGCGCCAGCACCCAGGACGGTGTGCTGCACGTTGACGCGCGCGCCCTCGTCCAGGAACAGGCCGGTGTCGTCGAGCGCGATCCAGCTATCGTCGAGCGTCTGCGTGCAGGTCACGTTGACGGTGGCGTACTCGTGGGCGCACACGCGTAGCGCGGAGCCCACGACGCCTTGGCCGGCAACGGGGGAGTCCAGGGCTATGCGCAGGTCGAGCGTTGCCTGCGGGCGGGCGACGACGTCGATGGCGGCAATCGCAACCGCTGCATCGACACCGCTCACGCGCACGGTAACCGTGGCGTGCTTGTATGCGGACACATCGATGACGATGCGCTTGGTGGCGTGGTCGGCCAGGTAGGTATAGGCAGCCTCGCCCATGCCGGTCTCGAAGGCCTCGGCAGGGGAGAGCTCCTCCTCGAGCTTGATGGCGCCGGCCTGGTAGACAGAGGTGGCGGGCACGTCGAGCTCGGTCTCGGGCGTGATGCGGGCACGATCGGCGGCGTCGCCGGGGGCGGAGGCGCGGCGCTCGGGGAAGCGCTCGGCCATGGCATCCATGGCGGCGTCGAAGGCGTCGGCCGAGCCGGCAAACTGCTCGTCCAGCCCCTCGATCTCAACGGCCTCGGCGGGAGCGGCGGCAAGCTCGTCCGAAAGCTCAAGCTTGGTCTGGTTCATACGCAGCCAACCCCAAGTGGCGGCAGGCATCGCATTAACCTGCTCGAGCGTGGTAGCAGCGGTGTTGGTTTCCTGTTTCATTATCCGATCGCTCCTTCCATCTCGAGCTTGATCAGGTTGTTCATCTCAACGGCGTACTCAAGCGGTAGCTCCTTGGAGACCGGGTTGGCAAAGCCGTTGACGATCATGGTGCGGGCCTCTTCCTCCGAGATGCCGCGGCTCATCAGGTAGAACACCTTGTCGTCGCCGATGCGACCGATGGTGGCCTCGTGGCCGATATCGACGTTCTTGGCGCGGATGTCCATGGCGGGGATGGTGTCGGAGCGGCTCTGGTCGTCGAGCATGAGCGACTGGCAGCTCACGGTTGCCTTGGAGCCCTCGGCCTTAGGCGTGGCCACAATGGAGCTGCGGAAGGTCTGGATGCCGCCGCTCTTGGAGATGCCCTTGGTCTCGACGGTTGCCGATGTCTCGGGCGCGTTGAGCACGACCTTGCATCCGGTGTCGAGGTTTTGGCCGGCACCGGCAAAGGTGATGCCGGTAAAGCTCGAGCGAGCGCGGCGGCCGTTGAGCACGCTCATGGGGTAGAGATAACCCACGTGGCTGCCGAAGGAGCCGCTGATCCACTCGATGTTTCCGTCCTCGTCCACGCGCGCACGCTTGGTGTTGAGGTTGTACATGTTTTTGGACCAGTTCTCGATGGTCGAGTAGCGCAGGTGCGCGCGCTTGCCCACAAAGAGCTCCACAGCGCCGGCGTGGAGGTTGGCCACGTTGTACTTGGGCGCGGAGCAACCCTCGATAAAGTGCAGGTCGGCATCGTCCTCGACGATGATGAGCGTGTGCTCAAACTGGCCGGCGCCCTTGGCGTTGAGGCGGAAGTAGCTCTGCAGCGGAAAATCGAGCTTGGTGCCCTTGGGCACGTAGACAAACGAGCCGCCCGACCACACGGCACCGTGCAGGGCTGCAAACTTGTGGTCGGTGGGCGGGATGAGCGTCATAAACTTCTCGTGGATGAGCGGCTCCCACTGCGGATCGTGCAGGGCCTCCTCGATGCCGGAGTAGACGATGCCCATCTTGGACGCCGTGTCCTGCATATTGTGGTAGACGAGCTCGGAGTCGTACTGTGCGCCGACGCCCGCCAGGTAGCTGCGTTCGGCCTCGGGAATGCCCAAGCGCTCAAAGGTGTTCTTGATGTCGTCGGGCACCGACTCCCAGTCGTGCTTTTGGTCGGTGTTGGGCTTGACGTAGGTGACGATGTTGTCCATGTCCAGGCCCTCGATGGAGGGGCCCCACGTCGGGTCGGGGAAGCGGTTGAAGATCTCGAGGGACTTGAGGCGCAGGTCGAGCATCCACTGCGGCTCGTCCTTTTTGGCGCTGATCTCGCGCACGATGTCGGGCGTGATGCCGGCGTCGAGGCGCTCGAATCCCTCCTCGCCATAGGTGAAGTCGTAGAGGCTGCGGTCGATGTCCGCGACCTCGGTGCGGTTCTTGGTCATTGCGTCGCCCCTTTACGCCTGCTGCTCGGCAGCGGCGGCCTCGGCCTGGGCGCGCTGCTCGGCGGCCTCGCGCTCGAAGGTC
>RQBM01000252.1:0-4563 GCA_008668795.1 Collinsella aerofaciens
GTATGAATCGGGTATATCCCATGATGTTGCAAGCGAACGCGTCGCTGATGCGATTCTCGGCGGCATGCCCGATGATGTGGCGTTTGAGCCGGCCGATGCCGCAGCCATTAAGACGGCCATTCTGGGCCATCGAAAGCTGCGTGTGAACAGCCAACCGCTTGAGCGTCTGCTCTATGCAGCCGACAAAGCGTCGCGCGCCTGCTTTGCATGCCCCGCGCGCAATGCTTGCAACTGGAGCGAGGATAAAAAGAACCTGTCGATTCGCGTGTAGTTAGTTTGCGCGGTCGGGGTTCTAAACGAAGGAGACGATCGCGATGAGCAACAAGAAACTGCCCGAGAATGCAACCAAGACTGAAGGCGCCGAGCTCGCCCGCCGTGGAAGGGGCGAAATATCCACCGCAACGGCGGTACCCCACGTGAGCTATGACGATCTGCGCCATGCCGACCGCATCACCGTTGAAGGTCTTGAGGTTTTTGCTAACCACGGCGTATATCCCGAAGAGAACGCGCTGGGCCAGAAGTTCATCGTGTCCCTGGTGCTCTATGCCGACCTGCGTGCAGCGGGGGAGCACGATAACCTGGACGCCTCGATTGACTACGGCTCGGTATGCCACGATGTCGATGGCTATCTGCGCGAGCATACGTTTAAGCTCATCGAGGCTGCAGCCGAGGGTGTGGCCCAGATGCTGCTGCGTCGTTACCCCCTGCTGCTTGGCGTGCACGTTAAGCTCGATAAGCCTTGGGCGCCCGTCGGTCTTCCCCTGGCAAGCTGCGGTGTCGAGATCGAGCGCGTGCGCTAGTCGACGCTAGAGCTTGTTGAGGGGCGGCTGCTTGAGCCGCTGCGACAGAGCTCTATTGTTGGGACAGTACGTGTCGAGCAGGGCGTGAAACCGCTGATTGTGGCTTGGCTCGAGCAGGTGGACGAGCTCGTGGGCGACAACCATGTCGAGACACTCGATGGGATAGGCGGCAAGTTCGCGTGCGATGCGAACGGCACCGGATTTGGGCGTGCATGAGCCCCAACGCGTTTTCATGCTACGTACGGAAACGCGGGAAACGGCGACACCCATTGCGATTTCGTACGCGCGCGCCATATCGCGCAGCGCCGTGGTGACCTCGGATGCATAGAGCTGGTCGATGCGGGTCTGGAGCTCATCGGACGTCAGGCCGTCGAGGGTTGCGCGCCGCTTGGCCTGTGGGCGTTCGTTCGATTTGTCGGCACCCATAAAACTTGCGAAGGTGGCCTGCTTGGGCCGCGGTGCGGGTGATGCAAAGTTGCGATCGAGCGCATCTTGTACCGTGATGGGCTTGCCCCAAAGTGCAATGATGGACGAGGGGCTGAGCGGCTCTCGTGCCGTCGCCTGACGTTGCTCGCGCTGGGCAAGTCGACTGATAATCCAGGCGCTGTTGCGCTTCACAAACGCTTCGATACGCTCGCGGCTGGCGTCGAGCGGTGCACTGGCGTGGACCTCACCGCTCGATGTGACGCGTAGGTTGAAGTTCTTGACGCGCTTTTTGGTAACGACGACGGGGATGGATGTGCCATCCGGTCGGGATACGGTAATCGTAAATTGCTGCGTCAAAAGCGGTCCTTCAGATTGGGGACGGGCCGCATGTCGACCGTTCGGCATGCGGCCCGCTCAGGGGATGTGAAATTAATAACGCTCGAAGAAGGCAAGGGCATTATCGCTGCAGAGCTTCTGCATCACGGTCTTGCCAAAGTGCTTGGAGAGCATGTTCTGGAACTCGGGCATCTTGCTGGCATCGGAGAGGAAGGCGGGCACCGTGGCACCGTCCCAGTCGCCGCCGAGCGCGATGACATCCTCGCCGCCCAGGTCGAGCCAGTGCTCGATATGTGCCGCTAGCTGGTCGAAGGTGACGTCTGCGGCGGTCTTGTCGGTTGCGTCGTTGGAAAGGAACTCGCTGCAGTAGTTGAGGCCGACGATACCGCCCATGTCGCGAATGGTGCGGAACTGGTCGTCGGTAAGGTTGCGTTTGACGCCGCAAACCGCACGGGAGTTGGAGTGGCTGGCGACGAAGGGACGCGTGGCGTGGGCGACAACCTCGTCAAAGCACTCATCGTTGAGGTGGGAGACGTCGAGTACCATGCCGGCGTGCTCCATCTGCGTAAGTGCCTCGATGCCGGCGCCGGTGAGGCCGGCGTGGGTGTCGTGGCCGCTCGCGAGCGGCCCCTGCGCATTCCAGCTGAGTGACGACATAAGCACGCCCAAGCTCTTGAGCACTTCGATCAGCGCGGGGTCCTCGGCAAAGAACGTGGCGTTTTCGATGGTGTGGATGCAAGCGACCTTGCCGTCCTTGAGCGCGGGGCGAATGTCTGCGGCGCTGCGCACGTTGACCATACGGTCGTGGTTGAGCATTGCCTGGCCGCTCATATGCGCCATGATCTGCGCCTGGAAGCGCGCGGCGTGGGCGGTGGGAATCTCGTCGGGGACAAACGTGGCGAAGCACTGTGCCCACGGCGTGTTGCCGATCTTTGCGAGCGAGATGGCACAGGCGTTACCCTCGATGAGGTCGAAATCTTGCGGATGCGTTTCGTCGCCGGGGAAATAGCCGTCGGTGCCGGCGGTAAAGCGCAGGTCGAGATCGAGCGTGGCCCAGCCGATGCGGTCGGCGGTGTCGCAGTGTAGGTCAAATACGGGATATGCCATGGTTCCTCCGGTTGCAGCGTTTCTTTGCAAACTGTCATTGAATTGTATGACTAGGGTATAGTTAGCGCCATATGTTCACGGCGGCCCGCGTTGTGCGCCGCCCTTATCACGGAGGTTACCATGTCCAACCAGGGCAAGAAGGTCAAGACCCATTATCGCGGCACGCTCGACGACGGCACGCAGTTCGATAGCTCCTACGATCGCGGCGAGCCGCTGGAGTTCACCTGCGGCGCCGGTCAGATGATCAAGGGCTTCGACGCCGCTGTTGTCGATATGCAGGTGGGCGAGAAGAAGACCGTGCACATTCCTGCTGCCGATGCCTATGGCGAGCACAATCCCGAGATGGTTCTGACCTTCCCGGCCGAGCAGGTTCCCAACATCGAGCAGATCGAGAAGGGCATGAAGCTCTTCCTGTCCACGCCGAGCGGCATGCCTGTCCCCGCCGTCGTCATTGACGTGACGCCCGAGGCCGTGACGCTCGACGCCAACCACGAGCTGGCCGGCAAGGACCTCAACTTTGATATCGAGCTCGTCGAGGTCGAGGGTTAGAGCATGCCTGAGCGCTTGGTTTCGACGACATGCTTGGGAAATCTCAACGATCCGTCCTATGAACTCCTGCTTCGCCGGAAGCTGGGCGGCGTCTTTGAAGTTGACGAGCTGCTGCTCGATTGGGACCAGGCTGATGTATACGCGTTTGTGGGCGTGACGGAGCTGGGGCGCACGGTCGATGTTCGGCTGGATACTGCCGACGGCGGTCGTTTTGTCGACGGCGACGTGCTCGCCGTCGACCGTTCGGGCGTGGTGCCCGTGGCGGTTGTTGTGCGCCTGCGCAGCGCCGAGGTTTATTTGGTCGAAGTTGACCGCTTGGACCCGATTGCGCTCGCGCATGCGTGCTGGGAGATCGGCAATATGCATGCGCCGCTTTTTCGAGGCGATTCGGACGAGCATACCGTGCGCATGTATACGCCGGTGCAGCCTGTTTTGGGCCGCATGCTCCGGGGCGTCGAGGGCGTTCGGCTCTCGACGGTTACCCGTGAACTCGATTCGGACCGGCGCTTTGCGTCGAGTGCGGCGGATGCCGTTGTGAGTATGGCTCCAGACTTTACGATCGTAAAGAAGGCGCGCGGCTAAGCACGCATATGCGCAAGACGGGCTTTGAGGGGCGACCAATCAAGGTCCGTCTTGCTGTTGATAGGAGGCTTTGGGGGAACATATGGGTCTTGAGGGAATCAAGCTGATTGCCTGCGATTTGGACGGCACGTTGCTGCATCCGGGGGAGCGCGAGCCGCGTTCCGAGGCCTTTGAGCTTATCGATGAGCTGCATCGTCGCGGTATCGTGTTTATGCCGGCGAGCGGTCGTCAATATGCGAGCTTGCGCTATCTGTTTACCCCGGTGGCCGATGAGCTCGCCTATGTATGCGAGAACGGAGCCCTGGTGATGAGCGAGGGGCGTGCCGTTGTCAAGCGCTCCATGGAGCGTAGCCTTGCTATGGATATCGCGAATGCCGTGGTTGCGTATCCCCATGCCGACGTGACCCTTTCGTGCGAGGGGCACCTCTACGCCATGAGCGGCAACGATGCGTTCGTCGACCATTTGCGCTATGAGGTCCACTGCGATGTGGCGGTGGTCGACCGTCCCGAGGACATCGACGAGGACGTCATTAAGATTGCCTTCCAGACGCCCGAGGTGGATCAGCCAGCGGCGCTGGAGCATTTTGAGCGCCTCTTTAGCGACCGTGTCGACGTGATGACGTCGGGAACCGAATGGACGGACTTTATCGGTTTCGGTTCGGGCAAGGGCTCCGCGCTTGCCGATTACGGTCGTGCCCTGGGGATTTCGCCCGATGAGATGATGGCGTTTGGCGACAATGAGAACGATCGCGACATGCTCAAC
>RQBM01000226.1:0-9786 GCA_008668795.1 Collinsella aerofaciens
CCCGGCGCCGGCGGGATGGTCGTTGGGCGGATGGCGGCCCGTGGGGCGGAAGCGAAAACCGGCGAGCGGCGGAACCCGAGATGCCCTGGGCGCGCCCCGCGGGCCGGATCCGGCATCGCGGGTCCCTTGCCCTCGAGTCCGTGCCGCGCTCTCGTCCCAGCGGCGCCCGCGCCTCCGGAAAGTTTTTCCAAAATTGTCCTTGCATCGGCGGGGGAGTTCCCGTATAGTACTTTTTCGCACGGGGGCGTAGCTCAGCTGGGAGAGCGCTTGACTGGCAGTCAAGAGGTCAGGGGTTCGATCCCCCTCGTCTCCACCCGAGCATTGAATGAGGCTCCAACGCAAGTTGGGGCCTTTTTTCATATTGGCACACAAGGTCAAAGGCGGCACCATGATCCTCCTGGTCGACAAGATCGAAAAAAGCTTCGGCGCGCGCGTCCTCTTTAGCGGCGCGTCCTTCCAGATCAACCCCGGCGAGCGCTTTGCGCTCGTGGGACCCAACGGCGCCGGCAAAACCACCATGCTCAAGATCATCATGGGCATCGACAGCCCCGACGCCGGCCAGGTCCAGTACGCCAAGGACTGCCAGGTGGGCTACCTAGAGCAGGAAACCAACCTGGAGCACAAGGACACCACCATCCTTGCCGAGGTCATGGCCGCTGCCAAGGAAATCCGCCGCATGGGCGAGCGCGCCAACGAGCTGCAGGCCCAGATCACCGAGCTCTCCGAGCAGGGCAAGGACGTCGACGCCCTCCTCAACGAGTACGGCCAGGTCCAGGACCGCTTTGAGCATCTGGGCGGCTACGAGCTCGAGAGCAACGCGCGCAAGATCATGTCCGGCCTGGGCTTTAAGGTCACCGACTTTGAGCGCCCGTGCTCCGAGTTCTCCGGCGGCTGGCAGATGCGTATCGCACTTGCCAAGCTCTTCCTGCGTCACCCCGACCTGCTGCTTCTGGACGAACCCACTAACCATCTGGACCTCGAGAGTGTCCAGTGGCTGCGCGGCTTTATTGCCAACTACGACGGCGCCGTCCTCATCGTCAGCCACGACCGCGCCTTCATGGACGCCTGCGTCGACCACGTCGCCGCACTCGAAAACCGTCGCGTAACCACCTACACCGGCAACTACAGCAGCTACCTCAAGCAGCGCGAGGACAACCTGGAGCAGATGCGCGCCAAGCGCGCCGCCCAGGAGCGCGACATCGCCCACATGCAGGTCTTCGTCGATAAATTCCGCTACAAGCCCACCAAGGCCGCCCAGGCCCAGGAGCGCATCCGCAAAATCGAGCAGATCAAAAAGGAGCTCGTCATCCTGCCCGAGGGCCACAAGCATATCGACTTTAAGTTCCCCGACCCGCCGCGCTCGGGCGATATGGTCGTGGGCCTCGAGGGCGTCTCCAAGTCATACGGCGACAAGCACATCTACAGTGACATCGACCTCAAGCTCTACCGCGGCGAGCATGTGGCGCTCGTCGGCCCCAACGGCGCCGGCAAGTCCACGCTCATGAAGATCCTCGCCGGCCTGGAGCCACCCACCACCGGCACGCGCGACCTGGGCACCAACGTCGGCGTCGCCTACTATGCCCAGCACGCGCTCGAAGGCATGACCGAGTCCAACACCGTCCTGCAAGAGATCGACACCGTCACGCCCAAGTGGACCGTGCCGCAGCAGCGCAGCCTGCTGGGCGCCTTCCTATTTAGCGACAACGATTCCATCGAAAAGCAGGTCCGCGTCCTCTCTGGCGGCGAAAAAGCGCGTCTGGCACTGGCCAAGATGCTCGTGGCGCCCGAGGCGCTCCTGTGCCTGGACGAGCCTACCAACCACCTGGACATCGACTCGGTGGACATGCTCGAAAACGCCCTGCAAAACTTCCCCGGCACCATCGTGCTGATCAGCCACGACGAGCACCTGGTGCGCGCCGTTGCCAACCGCATCATTGACATCCGCGATGGCAAGGTCACGGTCTACGACGGCGACTACGACTACTACCTCTACAAGCGCGAGGACCTCGCGGCCCGCGCCGCTGCCGAGGCAGCAGGGGAGAGTGCGCCGGCCACGGCCAAGTCCGCCAAAGTCACCGCGGCCCAGCCCGATGCGCCCGCCGCCGCTTCCAAGCCTACCGAGGGCAAAAAGACCAAGGAGCAGAAGCGCGCCGAGGCCCAAGCCCGCGCCGCGCTCAACAAAAAGCTCAAGGGTGTGCGCAACCAGCTCAAGAAGATCGAGGCGGAGCTCGACAAAAAGCGCGCCCGCTATGACGAGCTTATGGAATTGATGGCCAGCGAAGAGCTTTATGCCGATCAGGACAAGTTCAATGCCGCGCTGGGGGAATATAACGGCCTTAAGCAAGAGCTGCCCAAGCTCGAGGACGAATGGCTGGAGCTTTCCACCCAGATCGAAGAGGAGACCGCGCGTGAACTCTCGTAAGGCCGCTGCCGTGGCGATGAGCATCATCGCCATCGCCTGTCGCATCTGCGGCATTTTTATGAGTGCGATGACTGTGTTGTTGTGCTTTAGCGGCCTCACCGCCAAGCTGCAGATCGTGGGCTTTGTCGTTGAGCTTTCGCGCGCGCTGCCGAGCGCCATCGCCGGCTACGGCGTCATCACCTCGCCCTTTGGCGGCGTATTCCGCCTGGATTACGCCATCGTGGCCGTCATCCTGTTTGTGGCCGACTACCTACTCGCTCGCGCCTCGCGCCGCGTCCGCTAGGGGAGCACCATGTCCAGCAGCTACATCATGAACCTGCTCGCGAGCGCCGTCGCCGTCATCGTGGGCATCGTCATCCACGAGAGTGCGCACGCCGCTGCGGCGTGGGCACTCGGCGATAAGACGGCCCGATCACGCGGCCGCGTGTCGCTTAACCCGCTCAACCATATCGACCCGTTTGGCACCATCATCTTGCCGCTGCTCATGCTTGCCGCCGGCGGCCCGGTGTTCGCCTTCGCCAAGCCGGTGCCCGTCTACCTCAACAACCTCAAGCACCCCAAGCGCGACGAGGTCCTGGTGAGCGTTGCCGGCCCCGCATCGAACATCGCGCTCGCGTGTCTTGCCGCGGTCCTCATGCGCCTAGCCTATGGCAGCCTCTACACCAGCATGTCCTTTGCCCTGGCGTCACAGATCATGAACTTCGGCGCCACCTTTATCGTGGTCAACCTGTCACTCGCGTTCTTCAACCTCATCCCGATCCCGCCGCTCGATGGCTCGTCGATCATCGTGCCCTTCCTCAAGGGCAAGGCGCTCAACAACTACTACCATCTGCAGCAATACGCTATGCCCATCCTCATCCTGGTGCTGTACCTGCTGCCTACGTGGACCGGCATCGACGTAATCGGCCGCTATTTCGACGTTACCGTGTATCCGCTCGCTGAGCTGCTGCTCAACTTCGCAATCGCCGGCATCTAAGGTAAACTTACAGGTCGACCGTGCAAAACGGTCGCAACATGCACCCAAACCGCGCCGCGAAGGCGCCGTCAAAGGAGGTCGAAGATGTCGTATCGCGTGTCGACGCAGGTCTACAGCGGACCGTTCGACCTGCTGCTGCAGCTGGTAACCCGCCAAAAAGTAGATATCGGCGCCATCTCCATCAGCGAGGTGGCCGAGCAGTACCTTGCCGAGGCCGAGCGCATCGAGGCGCTGGACCTTGACGTGGCGAGCGACTTTTTGCTGGTCGCGGCAACCCTTTTGGACATCAAGGCTGCCTCTCTGGTGCCGCAGGAGGCCCCGCGCAAAGCCGATGACGACGATGACGAGTTCGACGAAGACCTTGAGGAGCTCAGCACGCTTGACGGCGACGCGCTGCGTGAGGTCCTGATCCAGCGCCTGATTGCCTACAAGCAGTTTAAAGGCGCGGCTGCGGCCCTCGGTGCGCGCATGCAGGCCGAAAGCCGCATGCATCCGCGCGTGGCCGGCCCCGACCCCGAGTTCCTAGGCCTTATGCCCGACTATCTTGCCGGCATCACGCTGCGCGGTCTCGCCGTCATCTGTGCCGACCTGGACGGCAAGCGCCAGACCTTCCTGCTGGAGGCCGAGCATGTGGCGCCGCATCGCGTGCCGCTCGACCTGACCGTGGCCTCAGTCGACCGCTTTACCATGGCGCACCAAACCTGCACCTTCCGCGAGCTACTGGACGGCGATGCCACCACCGAGCAGCTCGTCGTCACCTTCCTGGCCATGCTTGAGCTCGCCAAGCGCGGCTCGCTCACGCTGAGCCAGGACGAGATCTTCGGAACCATCTGCATCAACCGAGTCGAGGGAGCCGAGGCATACGTGCCCGGCGAGGGCCCCGAGCTCACCGAATAGGAGCGGCAACCATGTCAAACCTTTCCACGCTGGAGGCAAACAGCCTCAAAGGCGCCTTGGAGGCGCTCCTGCTGGTGTCGAGCGATCCGGTGAGCGCGCCCGCGCTGGCTGGAGCGCTGGATATCGCCCCCGGCGAGTGCGCATCGCTGCTCGCTGAGCTCAAAGTTGAGTACGAGGAGGCCAACCGCGGCTTTCAGCTACGCGAGGTCGCCGGCGGCTGGCGCCTGTTTACGCACCCCGCCTACCACGACGTGGTCGAGGCCTATGTGTTGAGCTGGGACACGCAAAAGCTGTCGCAGGCGGCGCTCGAAACCCTGGCCGTTATCGCCTATCACCAGCCCGTAACACGCGAGGTGGTTAAGGGCATCCGCGGCGTCAACTCCGACGGCGTCATCGCTTCCCTCGTAGACAAGGGCCTGGTGCGCGAACTCGGCCGCGACCCCCAGCGCGGTCAGGCCATCATCTACGGCACGACCAACGCCTTCTTGGAGAAGTTTGGCCTGCGCTCCACCCGCGACCTGCCCGATCTGGAGCAGTTTGCGCCCGACGAGCAGTCGCGTCAATTTATCCGCGAGCGCCTGAGCGGCCGCAGCATTCAGTCTACGCTCGAGGAGCAGGCCGAGGACCTGGACGAAGAGCGCGAGCTGATCGATACCGATGTTGAGGACATTGAGGCAGTCGAGGACGAGGAGACCCCGGTCGTAGACGAGACCTCGGAGGATATGCATGACGAGGATTAATGAAGCAGGGGAGACGCGCATCGCTGGCGCCCCGGGCACGCCTGCGTCCGACGCCCAGCCCGTCTACCCGCATACCATGCGCCTGCAGCGCTTTTTGGCGCGCGCGGGCGTGGCGAGCCGCCGCGGCTCGGAGGACCTGATGACTGCCGGCCGCGTGACCGTCAACGGCGAGGTCGCGACCGAGCTGGGCACCAAGGTCGATGTCGATCGCGACCACATCGAGGTCGACGGCATGCCCGTCAAGCTCAACCAGGGCGCCGTGTACCTAATGCTCTACAAGCCGACCGGCTACCTCACCACCATGAGCGACCCGCAGGAGCGCCCTTGCGTGGCCGACCTGGTCCCCCGCGACCGCTTTCCGGGTCTTTTTCCGGTGGGTCGCCTGGACCGCGACACCACGGGCCTTTTGCTCTTTACCACCGACGGCGACCTGTCGCAGGACCTGCTGCACCCCAGCAAGCATGTCTATAAGACCTACCAGGCACTCGTTGACGGGCAGCTGACCGAACGCGATCTAGACCCGCTCCGCCATGGCATCGAGCTCGACGACGGCCTATGCCAGCCGGCAATCTGCCGCGTCATCACCGCACGCGAGGCCGAGGCCGTGGCGCCACAGGGCGTCAAGCCCGGCACCACCGCCGTCGAGGTCATCATCCGCGAGGGTCGCAAGAATCAGGTTAAGCGCATGCTGAGCAAGATTCACCACCCGGTAATCCGTCTGCATCGCTGCAACTTTGCCGGCCTTGAGCTCGAGGGCGTGGCCAAGGGCTCG
Source organism: Collinsella aerofaciens (assembly GCA_008668795.1). Taxonomy (GTDB): domain Bacteria; phylum Actinomycetota; class Coriobacteriia; order Coriobacteriales; family Coriobacteriaceae; genus Collinsella; species Collinsella aerofaciens_AS. Next base: position 5,808 of record RQBM01000226.1, read on the forward strand.
TGGCGCGAGCTCACCGACCGCGAGGTGCAGAATCTCAAAAGCGGTGGCATCCCTCCCAAGCAGGCCAGCGCCATGCACGGCGGCAAGCCCCAAGACGCACCCGCCAGCCGCACGCGCCACCACGGCAGTCACGGCTCCGCACCTAAACGCAACACCTACCGCGAGCGTTACACGGGCTAGGCAACTCGCCGCGCCCCAACGCCCGCGAACCATACCAGCACATCAACCACCGAAAGGAAGCATTGCATGATCGTCGCCATCGACGGCCCCGCCGGTTCCGGCAAGTCCACCATCGCCAAAGAGATCGCCCGCCAGCTGGGCTTTAACAAGCTCGACACGGGCGCCATGTATCGCGCCGTCACCTTCGCCGCGCTCGACCGCGGCATCGATCTAGACGACGAGGCGGCAATCGACGCCCTCGCCGAGCAGATCGAGATTCGCTTTACCAACGGTACCGGCGAGGACACGCGCCTGACCATCGACGGCCAGGACGCTTCGGCTGCCATTCGCACCCCGCAGGTCGACGCCAACGTGTCCAAGGTCTCGGCCTACCCGGGGGTGCGCGCAGCCATGCTCATTCACCAGCGCCGCGCCGCCGAGGATCACGATATCGTGGCCGAGGGTCGCGACATCGGCACCGTCGTGTTCCCTAACGCGCAGGTCAAGGTCTTCTTGACCGCCGACCCGCGCGAGCGCGCCCGCCGCCGCGTGCTGCAGCGTCACCAAAACGACGCCCAGCCTCTCACGCCCGCGCAACTCGAGGCCGAGGTCGACGAGACCCTCGACGCCCTTAAGCAGCGCGACAAGCTCGACAGCAGCCGCGAGGTCGCCCCGCTCGTGCCTGCCGAGGACGCCGTGCACGTCGACTCCACCGCCCACACCATCGACGAGGTCGTCTCGATAATCGAGGACCTCATCAACCAAAGGAGGTAGCCCATGCGCCTGTTTAAGCAGACGCCCGAGGACTATTACAACGCCCCGTATGCCGAGTTTCCCGCGCTCATCCGCGGCACCGTCTTCGTGGTCATGGCAATCCTTTGGGCTTTCTCCAAGCTCATGTGGCGCTGGAAGGTCGAGGACGCCGATCTTCTGTTTGAGCGCCAGGAAGGCCGCGGCAGCGTGGTCATCTGCAACCACACCTCGATGGCCGAGCTCTTGGCCGTGGAGACGGCGCTGTTTTTTGGGGGCCGCCGCATTCGCCCCATCTTTAAGTCAGAGTTCGCCAAGAGCAAGATTGTGCGCTGGGCCTTTAGCCGCGTTGGCGGCATCCCCGTGGAGCGTGGTACTGCCGATATGAAGTGCCTGCGTGCCGCCCAGCATGCGCTGCAGCGCGGCGAGGACGTCCTGATCTTCCCCGAGGGCACGCGCATCCGCTCGCGCGAGATCAAACCCGAGGTCCACGGCGGTTTTGCGCTCATCGCTCAGATGGGCAAGGCGCCCGTCAACCCGCTCGCCATCTGCGGCTGGTCCGACATCACGCCCTCGGGCAAAAAGATCATGCGTCCCAAGAAATGCTGGATACGCGCCGGCAAGGCCGTCTCGCTTTCCGACGCACCGGCCGGGCTTAAGCGCACGGAGCGCCTGGAATGGTTTGAGTCCGAGGCCATGAACCGCGTCTACGCCATGCGAGACGATCTGTGCGACGAGCATCCGGGCAGGTTCTAGCCATGAACGAGAACGTGACGAACACCTCCGCGACTGCGTCCGACCAGGCAATCGCGCCTACCATCGAGATCGCCGCCCACGCCGGCACTTGCTACGGCGTACAGCGTGCGCTCGATATGGCGCTGGCCGCCGCACCGCAGGCAGGGGAGTGCACTCAGGTCCATACCCTGGGTCCGCTCATCCATAACCCCATCGTGGTACGCGAGCTCGCGGAGGCTGGCGTCGGTCTGGCCGAGACCTTGGACGACGCAGCATCGGGCACCGTGATCATCCGCGCCCACGGTGTGGTGCCACAGGTGATCGATGCTGCCCGCAAGCGCGGCCTCAACGTGGTCGACGCCACCTGCCCCTACGTGAAGAAGGTCCATATGGCAGCCGAGCGCCTGGTGCGCGAAGGCTACCGCGTGGTGGTCGTAGGCGAGCCGGGTCACCCCGAGGTCGAGGGTATTCTGGGCCACGCCGGCAATGATGCGCAGGTCGTGAGCTGCGCCGCCGATGCGGACGCGCTTCCGCTCAAGGGCAAGGTGGGCCTCGTCGTGCAGACTACCCAGACCGCGCAGAACCTCGCCGAGGTCGTGGCAGCTATCACCCCGCGCGTGCAGGAGCTGCGCGTGATCAACACCATCTGCGCCGCCACGAGTGAGCGACAACAGGCAGCAGCCACACTTGCCAACCGTACCGACTGTATGGTCGTCGTGGGTGGTAAGAACTCGGGCAACACCCGCCGCCTGGCGCAGATTTGCGCAGACGCCTGCGAGCGCACGTATCACATCGAGGAAGCTTCCGAGCTCCAGGCCGCGTGGTTTACCGACGCTCACCACATCGGCATCACCGCCGGAGCCTCCACCCCGCAAGAACACATCGAGCGCGCCGTCGAGCGCATCAAGGAGCTTAGCCGCTAACCATGGACCAGACCGTACCCGCATACGCCGCCGAGGTGGCCGATTACGGGCGCAGCCGCGACCCCGAACCGGGTGAGGGCGCGCTCGTAAAGAACGTGCGCCCCGAATCGCCCGCGTGGGACGTGGGTATCGAGCCGGGCATGCGCGTGCTCACGGTCAACGGTGAGGCGCTCACCGACATGATTGTGTGGCTCTGGGAGGCCGACGACGACACCGTCGAGCTGGAGGTTTTCGACCCGCGCGACAACAGCGTCACCCCCGTCGAGCTCGACCGCTTCCCGGGCGAGGACTGGGGCCTGGAGTTCGACGGCCCCATCTTTGACGGCATGCGTACCTGTGTGAACGCCTGCGTGTTCTGCTTTATGACGATGCTCCCCAAGGGCGGCCGCTCCACGCTCTATATTCGCGACGATGACTACCGCCTGAGCTTTTTGCAGGGCAACTTTGTCACGCTCACGAACCTCACCGACGAGGACGTGCAAAACGTCATCAAACGCAACATGAGCCCCATGAACGTGTCGGTCCACGCCGTGAGCCCCGACGTCCGCCGTCGTATGATGGGCCGCAACGCCCAACGAGGCATGGACGTACTCGAGGCCATCATGGCCGCCGGCATCGAGATTCACGCGCAGATCGTGTTGTGCCCCGGCATGAACGACGGCGAGGAGCTGGAAAAGACCCTGCGCTTTTGCGAGGAGCACGAGCAAATCACCAGCCTGGGCATTGTGCCGCTCGGTTTTACCAAGCATCAGAACCGTTTTAGCTGGTCCTATAGCGACAAGCCCGAGCTCGCACGCAAGACCATTGCCATGATCCGGCCGTTCCAGGACCGCGCCTATGAGCGCTTTGGCCGCCACACCTTCCAGATGAGCGACGAGTTCTATCTGGACGCCGGCATCGATCCTCCCGAGGCGGAGTTTTACGACGGTTACCCGCAGTACTACGACGGCATTGGCATGATCCGCTCGTATCTGGACGAGACCGACGACGTGCTTGCCGCCGACGCCGAGCGTCTGGCCCGCGTCCGCGCTGGCATCGCCGAGCGCAACCAGCACCTGCTGTGCCTTTCGGGCGCCAGCGCACGCGACACGGTGGCCCGCTTTGTGGAGTCGCCCCAGGGACTCGCCGGCACTGTCACGGCCATCAAGAACCGCTACTTTGGCGGCAACGTGGACGTGACCGGCCTCATCGTCGCGTGTGACATTCTGGAGCAGCTGCCCCAAGACCTGTCGGGGGTTATGCTCTTTGTGCCTAAGCTCATGTTCAACGCTGACGGCATGACGCTTGACGAGTATCATCGTGACGATTTACTCGCAAGCCTTACCAGTCGCGGCGCCGAGGTTCATGTGGTGTCGACCATGCCGCATGAGCTGCTCGATACCCTGGAGCATATCCTTGGCATTGTGCCCGCA
>RQBM01000045.1:0-9179 GCA_008668795.1 Collinsella aerofaciens
CAAGACCGCCGAGGAAGAGGGCTTTGCCGAGATTGCCGCAAAGTTCCGTGGTGTCGCCGCCGTCGAGAAGGCCCACGAGGAGCGCTACAACAAGCTCGTCGAGCGCATCGAGTCGGGCGAGGTGTTTGAGCGTGAGGGCGTGAAGGTGTGGAAGTGCCTGAACTGCGGGCACCTGCACGTTGGTGCCGAGGCGCCTGAGGTGTGCCCGGTGTGTAACCACCCGAAGGCGTACTTTGAGGAGCAGGTGGTGAACTACTAGCGCTTGGCGCTGGCTGCTGCGGAGCGCAGGGCGGGAAATGCCTTTCCCTCTCGCTCACGGCTGCGCAGGGCCGCGCGAGGCAAAGGCATTTCCCGCCCTGCGCTCCGGCGTTGGGTCGTCGCGTGCTCGTTACAGAAAAGCTGATAAGAAGTTTGTGTGCCGCCCCTTATGGGGCGGCACGTTTTTGTGGGGGCCGGTTGGGGCGGTGACGTTGCTTAGAGGGTACACTGGGTAGCGTTGGCTATTCGTTTCCTCTTGTGAGGTGTTGGTTATGGGTAAGAAGTCTCGGGCTCGGGTTGCTGCGGCGGGAACTCGCAAGGATCCTGGTCGTCGGGTTGCCGAGGGTAAAAAGGTCGATCGTGTCGAGAAGGACAAGAAGGTTGGCGCGCATGCTCATCCTGAGTGGGCGCCTCACCTCAATACGGCTAGCGAGGATCTGACTGCTAAGTTGTTTACTCTGGTCGAGGTTATCTTGGGCGTGGTGCCCGTGGTGGTCATTGGCTTGTTCTTGGCTTCGAAAGATGCCACGAGTGTCGATAAACTCACCGATGTCTTTTCTCAGGACCCCTCGATGGTGGTTACGTTTATCTCTGCGTGCCTGCAGCCGTTTGTGGCGTACATGTTGTACATGATTTATCGCAAATACTGCGAGGGCGACGCTGGTTTTGCCGCCGGCAACCTGATCGGTCTTTTGTGCTCCGAGATCCTACTGCTCAATATCCCAGGCGTCATCGGTATGGGCATCTTGCTGTGGCGTGTTTGGCGCAACGTCGCCCCGCACTTTGAGAGCTGGTTGTTTGAGCGTCGTGCAATGGGCGTGCTGGCAGACATTGCGGGCTCGCTCGTGATTTTAGCCTTGGCGTTTATGTGCGCCACCGCCGCCCGCGGTCTCGCGGGCATGTAGTCTGTCCTCACCGACCACGGAGCGCGGGGCAACTGCTGGCCTCACCGCTCCGGGCGTCAGGCCCGCGGCGCATTCCTTTCCCTCTCGCTCACGGCTCCGCAGGGTCGCGCGAGGCAAAGGCATGCACCGCGGGCCTGACGGCGCGGGCTTGCCAACGAGTTTTGGCCCATAGGTTAGTTTGCGTGCCGCCCCTTTTGGGGCGGCACGTTTTTGTGTGTGGTCCCGGCCTTCACATTTTTCGTCAAGCTTTTGGTTAGATTTTGGTCAGTTGGCGTAAGAGTGGAAGGCCAAAAGATTGCTGGCGAAAAAAGCTCAGAGAAAGTGCTGGTAGGGGAGTTGTTGAGCTTTTCGACAGCTTTTGAGCAAAAGAAACTTTGTGGCTATTGCCAGCGATTGCGTTGTCGCGGTCATGGCGGTGCGGGATGCTGGTCGTAAGCGCCGAATGCCCCGATTTTGGAGGCCAACATGGATCTGTTTCTTGAGACTCCGCAGCAACAAGCTGAGCGCATGCTGCGTCAACAGCAACGACTCATGGAGATGCAAATGCAAGGGGTTGCCAACCAAGCGCCCGTGCAAAACGTCGTGCCCGCTGCTGTACCTGCAGCTGTGCCCGGGTGTGAATCGGCGCCAGAGGCCTATTCCGTACAGCAAGATTCATATGCGCAGGAGCTCGCGTTCGACAAACGCCGTACGCGTCACCGCCGCGTGGGCCAGCGCCTGCGCACGTTAGCGATGATCGTGCTCATTCCGTTAGGACTTGCGGCGATTTTCCTGGTCTCGTATGCGCTCACCTGCATTCTCAACGGTGCCTCGCCCAGTGAAGTGCTCCAGCATCTGTCGGCCCTCGGCCAGCGCCTAGGCGATGTCATAACAACCATCCGCGCCGGCTGGGAGAGTTAGCATTCGCCATCGCGGGTCTTCTTGGATGCAAGGATTATCGCCACGAGTGGAATCCTTGCATCTTGCCGGTCTGGCCGTGTGGCTAAATAGTATTATAGAAGATGAATAATAATAGGAGATGCCATGCATAAGCATGATTTAGAGCAGACTCTTTTGGATATTGACGAAGAGGCGGAGCTGGAAATAGGTCCAAGAGACGATAGGCCGAGCGTTGTATTGGTGGGAGGAAGTGCCTTCATACTAAACGATCTGACGAATCGGTCGGTTACACATGACATTGATGTGTTTGAGGCGGACAGGTGCCTCCGCGAGATCATGGATCGATACCCCGGGGTGAATGGAATGGCGGTGGCATATTGCAACCAGATGCCATTCAATTACGAAGATCGATTGATCCCATTGGAGATTGGGGCGCATTTTATCAGGTACTTTACGCCATCTTTGGAGGATCTGGCGGTGATGAAGCTTTACGCCTATCGCCCGAATGACATTGTCGACCTTCATAGCCGAGCGTTTACCGAGCGGCTTGATTGGGATCTGCTCGAGCGGCTTATATTCGATGAAGGGGAGGCGTTGGCGTCGTCGCCTTCGGAGCGGAGCTACCAAGAGATGGTCTGTGCATACAGGCAATACATAAAGGAGGTGCGTGGTTGAATCTGACTTTTGAGGGATTCTTGAAAGGCTATTGCCGAGAGCTGTCCGGGCAGCGGTCGCTGAGTTTTAGAAAGCTGGTTAAGCAGGCAATGACGGATGCGCCGCGCGTGGCGGAGCCTCTGTTTTTGCTCGCTTTGGCGCAGGGCAAAGCCGAATACGTTCTGGGCTTATCCGAGGGCTCGTGGATGGAAGAGGGCTACCGAGACGTCTTTTCCCTGTACGGTCAAGCGGATAGCCTGGCATCTCTATGCGCCGGGGACAAGCTCCCTAATCGTTATGCCAACGTATGGCGTGCGTATCGGGGGATGAAAGAAAAGCCAGTGGCCGACAGAAGGGTTAATGCCCTGATGAGAAAAAGAACGCTGAAAGCACTGGAGGCATCGGGCGTAACGCGCTATGGCCTCTGCCGCGATTTGCACCTGAATAAGGGAAACGTGTACGCATACTTGGCCGGTGATGACTCAAAGGTGAGCAGGAAGACGGCGCGCCGCATTATGGAATATGCGGAGGAGAGAGGCACCCAAGAAGGGGTCGGGCGCCCGGTGCGTGTGGCGGGGTAAGATTGATCGCGGTTTTGATTGATAATCGATTGGGTTTGTTGGGCGGAGTCTATGTCTGCTATTGATATTGCGCTTGTTGTGATCGCCTTAGTGGCGGTGGGAGTTGCTGTGGCTTGCGCCCTGCAGCTTAAAGGCCTTCGTGCCGAGTTGCGAGAGCGTGGCGGCAACGAAGCGGAGACGCTCGCGGCGCTCGAGCAGGCCAACAGCGCGCTCGATGCCCTCAACGTCACGCTGACAGAAACCCGCCGCACGGCAAACGCCATCGCGCAGCAGCAGACGACCGATGCGGCCGTGGAGCAGCAACGCTACCTGACCATCGCGCGTGAGTTCTCGCAGGCTGGCGACCGTATGGATGACCTGCGCCGCGAGACGACCCAACAGCTCGGCGCCAACCGCGAGGGCATCGAGCAGCGCCTGGACAAGGTGCGCGAGACGGTCGATGCCCAGCTGGGCGCCATCCGCAAGGACAACAACGCGCAGCTCGATCAGATGCGCGCGACGGTGGACGAGAAGCTCTCCCGCACGCTCAACGATCGTCTGTCAGCATCGTTTAAGCAGGTGAGCGACCAGCTCGAGGCTGTGTACAAGGGGTTGGGCGATATGCAGTCCATTGCCACCGGCGTGGGCGACCTTAAGCGCGTGCTGGGCAACGTCAAGGCGCGCGGCATTTTGGGCGAGGTGCAGCTGGGCGCGATTCTGGCGGATATCCTCACACCCGATCAGTATCTGGAAAACGTCGCCACCAAACCTGGTGCTTCGGAACGGGTTGAGTTTGCCGTCAAGCTGCCGGTGGACGAGGGCGACCCCGTGCTGCTACCAATCGACTCCAAGTTTCCCGGCGATGCGTACGAGCACCTGCTCGACGCCCAGGAGTCGGGCGACGCGGAGGCCGTTGCCGCTGCGCGCAAGACGCTTGACGCCATGGTGAAGCGCGAGGCCAAGGACATCTGTGAAAAGTACCTGAGCGTGCCCGCGACGACCAATTTTGGCATCATGTTCGTGCCGTTTGAGGGCCTGTATGCCGAGGTCGTCAGTCGCCCCGGGCTTATCGAGACCCTGGGCCGCGACTATCACGTCAACGTTGCCGGCCCCAGCACCATGGCGGCCATCCTCAACAGCCTGCAGATGAGCTACCAGACGTTTAAGTTGCAAAAACGCACCGATGACGTGCTGCGCGTGCTTTCCGCCGTCAAGGCCGAGCTGCCGCGCTATCAAAAGGCGCTGCGCCGCGCCCAGCAGCAGATCGAGACCGCGGGTAAAACGGTCGAGGGCATTATCACCACGCGCACCAACGTTATGGAGCGCAAGCTCAAGGATATCGATGCGCTGGAAGACGCGCGGGAGGCCGACGAGATTTTGGGCTTGGAGTCCGCAGGCTTACTCGCGGGCCAGGAAGACGAGGGCTAGTCGCAGCGGACGGCGGGGCGCCGGCGTAAACGCGGGGCGCGGGCGCTTTTCGCATCGCGCTTGCCTGAAGCACGCTTCAATGTGCAACAATGGCGTTTCGCCCTATCAGATGCGAAAGGAAGCCCATGTCTCAGAGAAGCACCAGCCCGCTCAAGCGCTCGACCGTGCGCCGCACGCTGCAGCGTTTTTGGGACGTTACGCGCACGCAGCCGCTGATCGTCTTTCTCTCGGTGTTCTCGTCGGCGGGCTATATCTTTTTGCTCACGTTTGCCAATACCTATGTGATGGCCCTCATTGTCGACCGCGTCCAAGCGGGCCCCGTGGCGGGCGATCAAGTATTCGAGGTCTTTGGCCCTTACATCCTGGCGCTCGTGCTTGTGAACCTGGTGGGCCAGATCCTCTCCAAACTGCAAGACTACACCGTCTACAAGCTCGAGATCGCGGGCAACTATCACCTGGCGCGCTTGTGCTTTGACACGCTCTCCAACCAGTCCATGACATTCCACACCAGCCGCTTTGGCGGATCGCTCGTGAGTCAGACGAGCCGTTTCATGAGCGGCTACACGGGCTTGGTTGATGTGACGGTGTATTCGCTCATCCCCACCATCACCTCGGTCATCTGCACGGTAGCGGCGCTCGCCCCGGTGGTGCCCACATTTACCGTGATCCTGGTGGGTATCAGGGTCGTCTACATCGCGTTTGTCTGGCTTATGTACAAGCGCATCATGCCGCTTTCGGCCGCGACGTCCGCCGCGCAGAACAAACTGTCGGGCGTGCTGTCTGACGCGGTCACGAACATCCTGGCCGTCAAGACTTGTGGGCGCGAGGACTTTGAGCGCGACCTGTTCGATACCGCCGACCGTGCCGCACGCGACGCCGAAACGGTTTCGATGCACGCCATGATGCAGCGCAACTTTACGACCTCGGGCCTTATCGTCATTACCATGGCCGTGGTGAGTGTGTTCGTGGCAGGCGGCAACGCGTGGTTTGGCATCTCTGCCGGCGCGCTCGTCATGATTTTTACCTATACGTACAACCTCACCATGCGTTTGAACTACGTGAGCTCCATGATGCAGCGCATCAACCGCGCGCTCGGCGATGCGGCCGAGATGACGCGCGTGCTGGATGAGCCGCGTCTGGTGGCGGACGACGAGAATGCTCCCGAGCTCAAGGTGGGCGAGGGCGCGATTGATTTTGAGCACCTGAGCTTTGCATACCGTGACGCCGCGGCGGGCGAGAACGTGTTCGACGACCTGACGCTTCATGTGGCGGCGGGTCAGCGCGTGGGCCTGGTGGGCAAATCGGGCTCGGGCAAGACGACGCTCACCAAGCTGTTGCTGCGTTTGGACGATGTTCAGGGTGGCCGCGTGCTCGTGGACGGCCAAGACGTCTCGCGCTGCACGCAGCAGAGCCTGCGCCGCCAGGTTGCCTACGTGCCTCAGGAGGCGCTGCTGTTCCACCGCTCCATTCGCGAGAATATCGCCTACGGCCGCCCCGATGCCACCGACGAACAGATTCGCGAGGCGGCTCGCTTGGCTAATGCGACCGAGTTTATCGACCGCCTGCCCCATGGCTTTGACACCATGGTGGGCGAGCGCGGCGTCAAGCTCTCGGGCGGCCAACGCCAGCGCGTGGCCATCGCCCGCGCTATCCTGACCGACGCGCCGATTCTGGTGCTCGACGAGGCGACCTCTGCCCTGGACAGCGAGTCCGAGGCGTTGGTGCAGGAGGCGCTCGAGAACCTGATGCGCGGTCGAACCTCTATTGTGGTGGCACATCGCCTGTCCACCGTGGCGGCACTCGACCGCATCGTCGTGCTGGCGGACGGCGAGATTGTCGAGGACGGCACGCATGCACAGCTTGTCGAGGCGGGCGGCGAGTACGCAAGCCTGTGGGGCCGCCAGACCGGCACATTTTTGGAGGCGTAAGCGCCCCGGACGTGGGACAATCGTGCCTGTAGTTTGTTGTGCCGCTGAGCCGAGGAGCCGCTATGCCACGCGAGACCAATGCCGCCAAACGCGAGCGCGCCGTTGAGGTGTGCGAGCGCCTCAACCGTCGCTATGGCCCGGTTGAGTGCTTTTTGGACCACGAGAATCCCTTTAGGCTGCTCATCGCGGTACTGCTCTCGGCTCAGACGACCGACGCGCAGGTCAACAAGGCGACGCCCCAACTGTTTGCCCAGTGGCCCACGCCCGAGGCCATGGCCGGCGCGAGCGTGGCCGATGTGGCCGAGACCATCAAGTCGCTCGGCTTTTATAAGAGTAAGGCCAAGCATGCCGTGGAGGCCGCGCAGATGATCGTCGCCGACTACGGCGGCGAGGTGCCGGCCGACATGAAGGAGCTTGTAAAGCTGCCGGGCGTGGGACGCAAAACGGCGAACATCGTGCTCAACGTGGGGTACGGTATTGTCGAGGGCATCGCGGTCGATACACACGTCAACCGCATCGCGCATCGCCTGATGCTGAGTCCTAAAACGCATGCCAAAGAGCCGCTCAAGACCGAGCAAGATCTGCTCAAGATTTTGCCGCACGAGTATTGGGAGTCGGTCAACCACCAGTGGATTACCTTTGGCCGCGAGATCTGCGATGCCCGCAAACCCAAGTGCGACGAGTGCCCACTGGCAGACCTTTGCCCCAGCGTACGGGTGGGCTAGGTTACAAGGGTGGGGCGTCACCACTTTTGCCTATCTCCGGGCGGCACAAATCGAGGCGCGGCCGGTGCCCACGGCGCTCGCTACGACTCCCGAAGCAAGAAGTCTTCTGCCGGCACAACCGATGCGCCCTCGGTATCGTAGCGCTCGGAGCCGTGATATACGACGGCTCGGTCCTTTGCGGGAATGCCAAGTTCGGAACCAACAGAGCGTAGGTGTCGAGCGAATGAGTCGCGATAGGTAGCGCCCGATTTGATTTCGAACGCCTGTGGGCGAGCCGGCTCTGTTAGATCGATAAGGTCGATTTCTCGTTTGCTGTCGTCGCGATAAAAGGCAAGCGTGGGCTCGATGCCTCTGTTGAGATATGCCTTCTGGCGTTCCGAGACAACGAGGTTTTCGAATATTTCCCCGCTTAGGGGGTGGTTCATGAGACTGCGCTCGTCGTGAATGCCAAGCAGGTGGCAAAGCAGTCCCGTGTCGTAGAAGTACAGTTTTGGCGCTTTGGTAAGCCGCTTGCGCATGTTTCCGGCATAAGGCTGAAGCAGGAACACCAAATAGCTTGATTGTAGGATCGAGAGCCACGAGCTGATTGTCGCCGTGGCGACTCCCACATCAGCGGCGAGTCTTGATAGGTTGAGCAGCCCTCCCACGCAAGCCGCGCACAGCCCGATCATTTTTCTAAAGGAGCTCAGGTTGCGCACGTCGAGAAGGCCGCCCGCGTCGCGTTCCACATAGGTCATAAGGTAATTTTGGTAGAACATATCGGTGGGGATACCCGCATCATATATGCGCGGGTATCCCCCGCGAATCAGGTAGGTGTCAAGCGAGATTTGCGTATCGCTGAGCTCCTGGTAGGAGAGAGGTAGGAGTTTGAGCATGCCGACGCGCCCGGCAAGCGATTGCTGGATGTTGTGCATGAGCAAAAAGTTTTGCGAGCCGGACAATACATACTGGCCGGCTCTTCCGCGCTCGTCGGAGGCGACCTGAATCATGCTGAACAGCTCCGGTGCATATTGGGCCTCGTCGATGATCAGATGATCGGGGCGCCTGCTGATAAAACCGACGGGGTCATCGAGCGCGGCGCGACGGACTTCCGGGTTCTCGAGGTTGAGATATTCATATTCAGGAAAGACGGCCTTGATGAGAGTTGACTTGCCGCTTTGGCGTGGGCCCGTAAGCGAGACGACGGGGAACCATTCTGACATGTCGCGTAGCTTTTGGGCCATGGTTCGCTCAATCATTTTTAACGCCCTTCGTGTCTTGTATCGCATGCTCTCAGGCATGCTTTTAGTTCGAAAACCTCGTGCCGAGTTTGTCGGTATCCGCCGGGTATCGTGGCAGGTCTTTGGGATTTGCCATTTTGTCAAGGCAAAACAACCATAATTACTAAGTAGAAGTTACCACAACTATAAAGTAGGAATTGCCATAATTACAAAGTAGCGCAGGTGGCAGCAGATAATTGATGCTGTTCGACCAAGATGTTTTGTGCCGAGGACGTTGGACATGCGCGTTTTGGGTGAGCGGAACGGGTGCTGATGGCCGCCGTGCAGTTTGCGCGATGCCCGCAAGCCCAAGTGCGACGAGTGCCCGCTGGCAGATCTTTGACCCAGCGTACGGGTGGTGCAATAGCTTTTTGCAAACTTTTTTGCAAAAAAGGTCTAAACCATAGATACAGCTTGGTTGCGCAACCAATTCGCGTTTTTTTGGTGACGCATAATTTCTTTCGCAAATTGACAACCGCATAGCGGAGCACGGCCCGCGCCCCGTCATATGATTTCTAGCGGCTAAACAACAAATCAACGACGAAAGGGGCACGGGCCGTGTCTGCGAACATCGTAACAGTCG
>RQBM01000184.1:0-17794 GCA_008668795.1 Collinsella aerofaciens
GGTCGTCATCTCCGTGTTGAACGCCTGCACCGGCACCGCAGTGGCCATGTCCGGTCTGGCCATCAACAACATCGCCCTGATCGTGGCCGGCGCGCTCGTCGGTGCGGCGGGCGTGACCCTGTCCATCGCCATGTCCAAGGCTATGAACCGTCCGCTGCTGTCCGTCTTGGCTGGTGGCTTCGGCGGCTCCAATTCTGCGGCGGGCGCCGGAGAGGGGCTGGAGGGCACCATGAAGGAAACCTCCGCCGACGATCTGGCCGTCCAGCTCGTCTACGCAGAGAAGGTCATCTTCGTGCCGGGCTTCGGTCTGGCCCAGGCCCAGGCCCAGCGTGAGCTCGCTGACCTTGGCACCCTGCTCAAGGACCATGGTGTCGAAGTCTCCTACGCCATCCATCCGGTGGCAGGCCGTATGCCTGGCCATATGAACGTGCTACTCGCCGAGGCCAACGTCCCGTATGAGGAGCTCGTCGACCTGGATGACATCAATCCGCAGTTCCCGCAGGCCAACGTGGCTCTGGTGGTCGGCGCCAACGACGTGACCAATCCGGCCGCCCGCAAGCCGGGCACCCCGGATTCCGGCATGCCGATTCTCGACGTCGACAAGGCGCAGAACGTGGTGGTCATGAAGCGTGGCCGTGGCACCGGTTATGCCGGCATCCAGAACGAGCTGTACTTCGAAGACAACACGCAGATGCTGTTTGGTGACGCCAAGGCGAGTCTGCAGGCCGTCATCGCAGCGGTCAAGGAACTCATCAACTGACGGACCGGCTCGTCGCCTACGCGAAGATCAGGCCCTTCCTCTTTTTGGAGGAAGGGCCTTTTGTTATTGCGCAAGTTGTCCACAGACAGGTATGGGGGTGTGGATAGGTGGAAATTGTCCACTTATTCACTTTTTTCAAAGGATTGTGACGGAGAGGTGGACGGATATGCGACAGTAGGTGCATCTCTACGACGAAGGAGTTGCATATGACAGTTGCCGTGGCCACGCCATTCAATATGGACGAACAGGCTTTCCTGCAAACGATGGATCGGCTGATCGAGCGCTTCGACCGGTACAGCTCGGGGCGTTGTTTCGCGGACCTTGATCGGATACGTCTCGAACACGATATGGAAGGTCCGCTTTCCCTGTTCGATGACGTGGTGCACGAGCTTGCGGATGACTTGTTCGGCGGCACGTCATGGCCGGTGAACCTCGACATGGATATGATCATATTGGATCGGTTCCAAATAGGCTATGATGCCGAATTCCTGACCGGATGCCGCAATGTGGTTCGTAAATACGGCATGAGCGCATGGCTGTATGAAATGATTAATGATGCTTCCGTCGCGGTGGCGACGCATCGGCCGAGCAACAGGATGCCGTTCCAGCTTGGTCTGTTCGATACACGTGAGGTGTTCCGAAGGAAAAAGACCAAGGGGAAGAAGAGCGGAGGCGGAAGGAGGAAACGGCTCGAATGCATGATGGAATACCTGCGACAGACCTACCGTCTGGCCGCATACACTCTGTTGCGATGGGGAGGGGGCGAGCCTAGGGCCGCTGATGCGGCGCTGATGGTTCTCGCTTATGGGGGATTGGGTATGTGTATGCTCCGCGATGATCCGAAAGTGGTCGAATTGGGATGTGATCCCGATTTCCGATACAGGCATGTATGCGCCCAGTTGCAGGATATGCGGATCAAGGCGGATCTGGAATATGCCTGTTCTGTGGATCTGAGCGTCACCAGCTCATTGGAATATCCGGCTTGCCTCGATGCCAGATATCTGTATGACGCCGAGCACATTGTGGAGGCATATCGGAATCTGTGGGATGAGAACACTAAGCCCGTCGCCCAACTACTGGCCGAGATCGAGGACAATGGCGTATATGAAGTGGAGGATATATGGAAAGACCCGCTCTATCTGCATGACCTTGCCATCTCCCTTATGGGGCCGTCGGCTTCGGGTCTTCTCCAGGAAGGCTTCAGACTGCGTGATCGAACCATGTTCGAGAATGGTGTCAAAGAACTTGACAGCCAGGCACGCAATGTGAGGAAGGCTGGTCTGCTGCTTACCCTTGCCGGATATATCTTTTTCGCCGAACCGGAGGATCGCATGGATGCGATGCTCGCTTCGCACAAGGATCGCAAACGCATGTTGGACAACTATGAAAAGCTTGGCGAAATGGCCGCGACCATCGCCTTGTACCGTCTTCCTCGGGATCGCGAATCGCTTCGGGCAGTGCGGGCCCTGCTCATGCATGAGACGGGCGTGTACGCGGACAAGATGGGAGAGCTCATGGGTCTCGCCGACGAGCCGGACGGGGAAGACGAAGCCACCGCTCCGGTCATGGGGTGAAAGACGGTTTTCCGCATATTGGACATGACAATGCTTTGGGATTGACTCTACAACCATTGTAAGGTTTAGCCTTCCTGCTGGAAGACATAGGCCGAAACGGGAGGATAAGAGACAACCCATGGGAAAGAACCTGACAACGGGAAGCGTGTTCAGAACGATCGTCACCTTCGCGTTGCCGTATCTGCTGTCGTATTTCCTGCAGACGCTGTACGGCATGGCCGATCTGTTCATCGCCGGACAGTTCATCGGCATCGACGGCATCACCGCGGTGGCGAACGGCAGCCAGGTGCTGTACATGCTCACCGTGGTCATCGTGGGTCTTGCCATGGGCGCGACCGTCACCATCGGCCGTGCGGTCGGCGCGAACAGGCTCGACCGTGCGGCCAAGGCCATCGGCAACGTCATCACGCTGTTCGCAGGAATCGCGTTGGCGCTGACGGTCGTTCTGCTGTTGAACGTGCACAACATCATCTCGCTGATCGGCGTGCCAGTCGAAGCCGTCGAGGGAACCGCGCAGTATCTGACCATCTGCTATATCGGCATCCCGTTCATCGTCGCGTACAACATTATCAGCTCGGTGTTCCGTGGGATGGGCGATTCGAAAAGCCCCATGTATTTCATTGCGGTTGCATGCTTCTGCAACATCGTGTTCGACTACCTGTTTATGGGCTGGCTGCGTCTTGGTCCCTCGGGCGCGGCATTGGGCACCACACTGGCGCAGGCCATCAGTGTGACCGTGACATTGGTGGCGATTCGCCGCCGGCGTACGGGCATCAGACTGAAGTTCGGCGATCTTCGCCCCGATAGGGCCATGCTCCGCGGCATTCTCGGCATCGGAGTGCCGACGGCGGTTCAGGACGGCTGCATCCAGATCGCCTTCATCATCATCACGGTCATCGCCAACTACCGTGGCCTGAACGATGCGGCAGCTGTCGGCGTCGTCGAAAAGGTGATCAGCGCGTTGTTCCTGGTACCGTCGTCCATGCTGGCCACGGTATCCGCCGTCTCGGCGCAGAACATCGGTGCCGGCAGGATGGAGCGAGCGACGAAGACACTGCGATACGCCACCGCGATCACCGTCGTCTACGGCATCGTCATATCGATTGTGGTGGAACTGACGGCGGGCTCCATCGTCGGCCTGTTCACCACCGATGCGACGGTAATCCTGCTGGGAACACAGTACATCCGCAGCTACATCGTCGACAGCATCTTCGCGGGCATCCACTTCTGCTTCAGCGGCTTCTTCGCCGCATGCGGGCGCTCCTATATCGGATTCATCCACAATATCGTGGCCATCCACCCTGGTCCGTGTGCCCGGGGCGTATCTGGCATCCAAGCTGTTCCCGAACACCTTGTTCCCCATGGGCGTCGCCGCGCCCGCCGGATCGCTGCTTTCCGTGCTGATCTGTCTTGGCTTCTACGCGTGGCTCAAGCGTCACGGCGTAATTTCGGAGAAGGCGCGTGCATGACGGCGAGTGAGCGAAGTGGAGGGCGCGACGCTTTGCCGGGTGACGGCAGACTGTTCCGTATAGGCAAGGTTGCAGATATGTTCAATGTGTCGCTGGGCACGCTTCGGCATTATGAGCGTTGCGGCTTGCTGGAACCCGAATATATCGACCCGCGCACCGGGTACCGGTATTACGGTGCCAAGCAGTTCGAGGTGCTGAACACAATCCGGTACCTGCGTGTGCTGGATATGCCGTTGACGCAGATAGCCGAGTTCCTGCACAATCGCGACGTGCATGTCATCGAGGACAAGCTTGTTGCACAGAAAGCCCTGATCGAGCGCAAACAGCATGAGCTGGAAATGGTCCAGCGGAAGATCGACCATCGCTTGGAGCGGCTGCGGGACGCTGAGCAGTCCGAATTCGACGTGATACGTGTTGTGCGGCAACCCGCCTGCAGGATCGTCTGGATCAGGGATTCACCGAAGGTCGACTCGTATCTCGGCCTGGAATATTCGATCCGCAAGCTGGAGCAGCATCAGAAGGATTCGCTGGTCTTCCTCGGCAAGGTCGGCGTCGGCATTGACAAGGAATCGTTGGAACAGGGCGGATATGCCGATTACGGGTTGGTGTTCCTATTGCTTGACGACGAGGACGAATATGAGGGCGACACCGTGGCATTGCCGGAGACCGATTGCGTGCGCATCCGGTTCCGGGGGAGTCATGGCGATGCCCCCGACCGGTATCGCGAGCTGATATGGTACACCGCAGAGCAGGGTCTCGACATCACCGGGTTCTCACGTGAGATCGCGTTGATCGATGAAGGGTTGACATCGGATCCCGCCCAGTTCGTGACCGAGATCTGCATCCCGGTGCGCTAGCCACTTTCCGGCGACGTGTGGCGCTACTTGGCTTTCTCCTTCAGAGTCGGCGCAAGGGTGCCGGCCAGCGCGCGCTCGCCCGGCCTGGCCAATGGGCCGACCAGTTCATGCGCCGTGTACGGCTCCTCAAGATAGGCGATGTCGGATTCGCTGAGTTTTACTCCAAGTGCTTCGATGACATCATCCACGCGCTCCGTCTTCGAGCAGCCGACGATCGGTGCCGTGACGTCCTTGGCCCAATGCCAGGCGAGGGCGATCCGCGCCATCGGCACGCCGAGCCGTTCCGCGAGCCCGTGCACGCGTTCGATGATCGGCATATCCTGCGCACGTGCCTGATCGTACTTGTTGCGCATGGTGCCGTCGGTGGTGCCGCGTTTGGAATCGGAATCCCAGGACGGATGGGTCAGATGGCCGGACGCCATGGGGAGTATGGGGTGAGCGCCATGTTGTACTGACGGCTGTTCGGTGGCGTCGGCATCGATGGTCCACTGATGGAATTACGGGGAGGTCTTGCCGAAACTCATACCGCCAAGGCAGACCTTGGAAACTTGGATGCCGGACCATCCCAGTGGGGCGTAGCTCATGTCAGTCATACTGAAGCTCTTCTGCCGTTGATGTTCGGAAGGTCAGCATATCCCGTTTCGATTGGCAGAACCAATACCTCGCATGAATGGTTTGATATGCAATCGACGCATGGAACGATATACCATACTCACATTGGACATTCTTTTTCGCCGGGCGTTGAATAGGGAACGGTACAGAGCATAAATGAAAGGACGGGTCGACAATGGAAAATCCGAGCGCATTCCCGATGGGAGAACCGAACGACGGCTTCGCGCAGTACTTCGTGGGACAGAGCTACCTTGCTCCGGTGCTCGAGACTCCGCAGATTGCCATCCATAACGTGACCTTCGAGCCGGGTTGCCGCAACAACTGGCACATCCATCACAACGCGGCGCAGGTACTCATCGCGGTCGGCGGTTGCGGCTACTACCAGATCGAGGGACAGGAGCCAAAGGAGCTCAAGGCCGGGCAGGCCGTCTGCATCCCCGCGGATACGAAGCACTGGCATGGCGCCGCCCCCGGCGAATCATGCTCGCATCTAGCCTTCATGGTCCCTGCGGGCGATCCGGCATCCATGAGCAACGAATGGCTCGAGCCGGTGGATGCCGAAGCCTACGGCAAACTTGCCTGAGGTCTGTTGTTCTTATATGGAGGGCCATCCTGCAAAAGTGGGATGGCCCTTTTTGTTGTTCAGGGCGATAACGGTTTGAAGCCTTGCGGCGAGTGGCGTCATGCGAGGAAATCCGCAAGCAGATTGCACAAGTAGCTTGTGTAAGTGCTATGGTGGCCAGCTGGAGGCAATCGAAATGGATACGAAAGACGAATATTCGACATCGGATGTCGCCATGGAATTGGCGATTGCGGTCAGCAGGCTGCAAGCTCGGATGAAGCATGAGGCCGGCATCGCGGAACGGGGCATCACCGCTTCGCAGCTTGCCATGTTGAAGCGGCTGGATACCGAGGGAGAACTGTCGGTATCGACTTTGGCCGCGTACGAACACGTATCGCAACAGGCCATCACCCAGCGTCTTGAACTACTGAGGTCCACAGGGTATGTCACACAGCATGCCGATTCGAAAGATCGTCGTCGTCGACTGGTCGGCTTGACCGATGAAGGACATGCGTTCCTCGCCCACGTAACCGCTAGCCAAACAACTTGGCTGGCGCATGCCATCGAATATGCATTGGATGACGGCGAGCGCGGGGACCTCGCCGCTGCGACCACATTGATCGAACGCATCGCCGCCACGGAATCGCTGCCGACGGGAGGCGACACGCGATGAAGACGGCTGATAAGACAAGAGAAACTCCCGCGTTTCCCAAGACCTTCATCATGGCGATGATATTTGGGGTCGGTCTCAACCCTGTCAACAGCACGCTTATCTCGACGGCGCTCGCACCGATTTCACATGATTTGCGGATTGATGCCGGAAGGGCGACCCTGCTGATATCTGCGCTGTACCTGACATGTGCCATCGCGCAGCCGACGGCGGGCAAGCTTTCTGAGATCATTGGTCCTCGCTCGGTGTTCATGGCCGGTGCGGCATTGGTCATGATTGGAGGACTACTGGGTGGTTTCGCCCCGAATCTCGGCGTGCTGCTGACGTCGCGTGTGCTTATTGGTGCGGGCACATCCTGTGGCTATCCTGCTGCCATGCTGCTGGTTCGCAGACGGGCTGATCGCATGGGATTGGCGGAACCGCCTTCGTTGGTCCTTTCCATTCTCGCTATGGTGGGACTGGTGCTCATCGCTGTCGGTCCACCGTTGGGCGGCCTGTTGGTCACCTTTTTGGGATGGCGCTCCACCTTCTTCGTCAACGTGTTGGTCGGCATCATCACGATTGTGCTGGGATTGGCAAGCATCGAGCCCGATGCGAAGCATGAACATCGCATGACCGTATCCTTCTTCATCGCGCATCTCGATGTCATGGGTCTGTTGCTATTCTCCATCACAATCAGCGCGCTGCTGATTGTTCTTATGAGTTTGCCTACTTTCGACAAGGTGTCCGGTTGCGTCACTGTCATCGCTTTGTTGGCTTTTGTCGCGTGGGAGTTGCATGCGGCAACGCCTTTCGTCGATGTGCGTTCACTCGCGGCGGATAATGCGATGACGTTGAATTTTCTGCGTGCGATGCTCACCATGCTTGGCGCTTATGTGGTCATGTACGCCTTGCCCCAGTGGTTGGAGGATGCCTGCCATATGAACGCCGGTGTTTCCGGCATGTTCATCATTCCGATGGGGGTGGTGGCGACAGTGGCTTCGTTATCCATCGCGAAGAAGCCGATAGTGCGCCTGCCGTTGATGGTGTGCTGTTCGGCGATGGTGGCGGTGGGCATGTTGTTGGCTTGCACGTCATCCGCTGGCATGGTCGTATTGCCGTTGACCGCCTCCGCTGTCGCGGGACTGGTGTTGGGACTCAGCATGTCGACCAGTCAGACCGTGCTATATCGCCGAGCGGCATCCGAGCATATTGGCACGTCGTCTGGTCTGCTGCGCACGTCCATCTATATCGGGTCTATCGGTGCGTCCTCATTGAGTGGCGTGTTCTTCGGTGAGACGGTCACTGATGGAGGGCTCCACGGCATTGGCATCACAGTTGCGGTTTTGGGGGTCGCCGCGCTATTGGCGACGGTTATGGATCGTACGTTGCGGTAGTCCGGGGAAGTTGTCCGCATCGTGAATGATGGTACGGACGGCCTCGCGTGCCGGATATACTGGACTGCGGTGATGGGACTCGCCTGAAGCCGTTACAGGCTTCGAACCGCAAACCCGCTGATGGTTCCTACGACATAGGGTGTGCTGTACCTTATGGCTTTCAGCGGTTGTGGCATCGCCATTCTTCCATGTCTGTCATATTGGTTCGGCACCTCGCTGGAAAGAAGATACATGGCACGACAACATATCATTCGAGTCGATCTCATATGCGTGGTGTTCCTTGGGGGATGCATCGGAACCGCATTACGCTACGCTTGTTCGGTCATTCCCGACTGCGGCGCATTCCATATCGGCACATTCGCGGCGAATATGGCCGCCTGCTTCGTATACGCGGCGCTTTCGGCATGGCTGGGAGGAACCCGCAGAACCGTGGGACGCGCGAAGGAATATGTGAACCGTGGATGTGGCATGGGCATGTGTGGAGGATTGTCCACCATGTCCACTCTCGCCCTCGAGGAATTCACTATGCTGCATGACGGCAAAGCCATGGATTGTGCGGCGTATTGTTGCACGACCTTCATCGTGGGCTGTCTGCTGGCATACGTTGGCGCGCATGTCGGGCTGCGGTTTGCCGGTACTGAGCATAACGATGGTGATCGCCATGCCATGGGCAAGGAGGCGGACTGATGAATAATGCGGTCATCGCCGTATCGGTGTGCCTGTGTGGTGGTCTCGGCGCCGCCGCAAGGTATGTTTGTGATTCCGTTATCAAAGCTTCTTGGCATAAGGCATTTCCTTTGTCGACCTTTGTGATCAACAGTATTGCCGGATTCCTGGCAGGCGTGATTGCAGGTCTGTACTCACGCCGGTTTCTGTCGGATCCCGCGCATGTGATGTTGGCGACCGGCTTCCTTGGTGGATTCTCCACATTCTCCACCATGATGAACGAATCCGTGACGTTGTTGCGCGGTGGGCGGATCACCGTGTTCGTGGGATATGTGCTGACGTCGGTGGTGGTTCCTGTGATGGCCGCGGCATTGGGATATTGCCTTGTCGTCTGAGACTGGAGCGAGGACGTTGACTCGGGGCGTCGTTTCATTGTCTCTGGGTATGGATGGTTTATGGATTACCGCGACGCGGATTGGATAGTTTTCCATGAAAACGAGGAAAAACTATTGTCTTTTCCGTGTTTCCTCGATACATTGGTGGCTGGCCACCCATGACAATCGAAAGGACTGACCATGACGCAGCAGGGCATGTCGACCAAGTCGAGGCATCTGACCATTCCCGATCTCATCACGATAGGTGTGTTCACTGCCTTGTATTTCGTGCTGGTCGCCGTGGCCACGCTGTTCAGTTCCGTGGCTTTGATGGGATTCGGCATGATTCTTCTGCCTGCGGTCGCCGCATTGATCTGTGGTTGCGTATATATGCTCCTGGTTGCCAAGGTCGGAAAATTCGGCGCGATTAGCGTGATGGGCATCGTCGTCGGATTGTTCTTGTTCGTATCCGGACATTTCATCCTTTCCCTTGCTGCGAGCATCGTGTTTCCGGTCATCGCTGATGCCATCGCTCGCGCCGGGGACTATCGGAGCAAGACAGGTATCCTGGCGAGTTATGTCGTGTTCTGCTATGGGCTGACCGGTCCGATTCTGCCGTTGTGGTTCATGAAGGATGCCTATGTGGCCAGTCTGCAGGCCCGTGGCAAGGACTCGTCCTATATCGATGGTGTGTTCGCACATGTCAATACCGGCACGTTTTTCATTGCCATGATAGTGGTACTGGTATGTGCGTTGCTCGGAGGCTGGTTTGGGCAGCGTATGCTGAAGAAGCATTTTGCGAAGACCGGCATCATCTGATGGCCCTGGACCCAAGAACCAAACTGTACCTAGTGGCATTGGCCAACCTGTTGCTGTTCTTCCATGTCGACGTGGTTGTGGAGTCGCTTACAGTATTGCTGCTTCTTCTGCCACTGCTCGGCGCGGGACGATGGGCGGCTGCGGTACGCTTCGGTTGCATCTATGTATTGCTACTAGTGGGGACTTGGGCATCGACGCTTGACGATGGCGGCAGCTGGTTGCATATGCTTGGTTTGCTTTGTGTCGGCATCCGGATGATGATGCCTTGTCTGATTGCCGGCATATACGCATTCACCACGACTACGGCCAGTCAATTCGTGTGTGCCCTGCGGCGCATGCGCATTCCGGAGACGATTGTGATTCCATGTGTGGTGTGCATCCGGTTCTTCCCGACAATCCATGACGATTACCATCAGATTCGTGACGCGATGGCATTACGTGGCATCGCCCAGGGGACATTCGCCCTGCTCCGTCATCCGGCTCAGTCTTTGGAATACATCCTGATGCCGTTGTTGATGAACGCTACGGGGGTCGCCCAGGATTTGTCCGTAGCCGCACTGACCAAAGGAATCGGCATTCGCGGGCCTCATACATGTCATACCGAAATCCGCATGCATGGCATTGATTGGGCATGGATGGTCATCTGCACGGTTCCTCTGGCATTGGGCATTGGAGGAGCATGGTGAGTATCGGAAGTGATATCAATCGGATAGTCGCATGGACGCAACGGTGCTCATTCGCATATCATGCTGATGAAGCTGCTGAGGTCGATGCGCTGAATGACATCAGCTGTGCCATACCGCAAGGCGAGATTGCCATCTTATGTGGACAAAGCGGCTGTGGCAAAACCACGTACACACGTTTGCTTAATGGTCTGATACCTGGTTTCTATTCCGGCGATTTGCAGGGCATCCATATGACGTGCGGAATCCGCGCCGGATTGGCTCCTGTGGAAAGCTATGTGGGACAGGTGGGCAGCGTATTCCAGAATCCGAAGACGCAGTATTTCAATGCTGATTCCACCGATGAGCTGGCATTCCCCTGCGAGAATACGGGCATGTCTCCCGCGCGGATTCGGCAACGCGTGCATGATGTCGCGGAGCAGTTTCACATCAGGCATCTATTAGGTCGTAGGATCATGACGCTTTCAGGTGGCCAGAAGCAACAGCTTGCTGTCGCGGCATCGACCATGCTGGCTCCTGGACTCATCGTTATGGATGAGCCGACAAGTAATTTAGATATGGTGGCGATTCGCAGGCTGCATGACATGGTCTCCCGATTGAGAGCTGATGGAATGACCATCGTCATTGCCGAACACCGTCTTGCATGGTGCGCGGATTTAGCGGACCGTTTCATAGTGTTCGATCACGGTACGATTCTCGGTGAATATGAGGCGTCCGATTTTCTGGCGATGTCCGAACAGCGCGTCGCGGCATTAGGATTGCGCGCCCTCGATGACAGACCATACAGGCTTGCCGTGCATCGTAAACTCCAACATGGAGGCATTGCGCCCGACGAGGACAAGCGACAGGTCGTCATTGGTGTGCGCGGCCTGAGTGTAGGCCATACAAAGCGGGGACTTCTAGGCCGCAAGACACCCGTATTCGCACGTGATATTCCCGATTTCGACATTCACGAGGGTGAGATTCTTGGCCTTATGGGGTCGAACGGGGTTGGCAAAAGCACTTTGGCACGTACGCTATGCGGTCTTGCCGCTCCGTTGAACGGCATGGTGCTATTGAATGGGACGAAAGCGAGCCGCGGCGCTTTGACTCGTGCCGGATTTCTCGTCATGCAGGACGTCAATTACCAGCTCTTCTCCGATAGTGTTCGGGAAGAGGCATTACTGGGACTTGATGGGATGGATGACGCTGTGCGTGACCGATGCGATGCTGTGCTACGAGACCTCGACCTATTGGATTCCGTGCAGCGCCACCCGATGAGTTTATCCGGCGGTCAAAAGCAGAGGCTGGCTATAGCCTGCGCTCTTATGAGCGATAAGCGATTCATTGTTTTGGACGAACCGACCAGCGGACTGGACCGGTTGCATATGACCCAAGTCGGCGGACTTCTGCGAAAGCTCGCGGACCGTGGCAAAGCGGTGTTGGTCGTAACACATGATTATGAGCTTGCAGCGCTATGGTGCGACCGCATCATAGCGCTGGAAGACGAACTGCATAACGAACAGGGAGAAGAAGAGGATCGTCTGGCATGGACTTCAATGTGAACGATTGGCTGGGAGACTGGATTAGCTTCGAACATTTGATCAACAATCATGACCCGAACCTTGACCGGGCTTGGAAGGATTCGACGAAAGCCATGCGATCCAAGCCGCTGTTCGCGATCATGATGCTCGGCGATGCGCGACGCTTCTGGGCAAAAGCCTGCAAAACCTCGGGCAAGGAGTGGCGATTCCGCATTGGTGGATGGCATATCGAGCAGCCGTCCGCAGTTGGCGACGATGATGCTGTCGCAGGCTTTAACCTGACTTGGCTGGACGAAAAACGCACCCCCATCACAACACATGAATATCGGCTCGATCATGTGCACGACAAGGGGCTGGAAGGCAAACCCTGCTATGTGTTCCACGCTAGCGATGCCGGTGCCTCCGATCCCTTCGCCGTACTCATCGCGATGGAGCCCATGCCTGAACGCTCCGTGCTCAGACACGGGGGACTGCTCAGTCATCTGCATTTTCAATATGCCTCTGATGAAGGCGAACTCATCAAAGGTACTGGCAAACAAGCCACGCTCCGCCATCGCATGTGGTATCCCACCATGTGCGCCGCTGAAGGGACGTTACTTGATCAATGCAACATCGTACGTGCGCTGCATCATCTTCAAGCATGGCGGGAACTGCCTGTCCCATCATCAGACTGACTGCAGATGCCCGAAGATGGGACAATATCAGCATTGCGACGATTGTAGGTATCGTCCAGTGACGCTTTCCGGACATGCGGCGATCCGAGAAGGCGCTCCCTCGCATACTACGCGTCCGCCTGCTTCACCGCCGCCCGGTCCCATATCCACCACATAGTCCGCATTGGCAATCACGTCCAAATCATGTTCGATGACGACCACCGTCGCGCCATTCGCTACAAGTTCATCAAACACGTGCAGCAGCACGCGAACATCAAGCGGATGCAAGCCGATTGTCGGCTCATCGAACACGAATACCGCATCATGCTGTTTCCGCCCCATCTCGCTGGCCAATTTCAAACGCTGGGCCTCACCGCCCGACAGCGCGGGAGTTGGCTCGCCCAACGCAAGATAGCCCAAACCCAATTCATGCAACGTGGCAAGCTTCGTTTGGATCGGTTTGACATCTCGTAAGACAGGCATGGCATCGTCGACGGTCATTGTCATTAACTGCGGCATCGAATACGCCACTCCGTCGGTGCAGGGGAGCTTCAGCTCGGCGATTGCATCGGAATACCGCGAGCCATGGCATGCCGGGCATTCGATATCGACGTCAGGCAGGAACTGCACGTCGAGCGAAATCGATCCCGTGCCGTCGCACGTCGCGCAACGCAGCTTGCCAGTGTTATAGGAGAATGCCCCCGCTTTCAGACCGATGGTCCGCGCAGCATCTGTTTTTGCGAACGCGCGTCGAAGATCGTCATGGACGCCGCAATATGTAGCGACGGTGGAACGTATGTTCGCGCCGATAGGCGTGGCATCGATAAGATGTGCCTTGGACACACCGTCCGCCTCGAGGAGCCGCACCTGCGTCGGCTGCGGCGACCTGTCGATCCGCGACTGCAAAGCGGGCATCAACATCTCCAGTACCATCGTCGTCTTGCCGGAACCGGATACCCCTGTTACGGCGGTCAGCCGTCCACGGGGAATATCTACCGATAACGGGCCGACGGTATGCAGACGGTCGGTTTCCATATGAATTCGTCCTGCGGAGAAGATTTCATGGGCGTCAATGTTGTCACGCACACGGTCATGAACGTTGCCACCCTGGGCAAGGAACGGCGCGATGCGCGATTCGCGGGTATCAATCACCTGCGGCACCGTTCCCTGCGCAATCACCTGACCGCCCTTTGCGCCGGCACCTGGCCCCATCTCGATGAGATAATCGGTTTCGGCCAGCACCCGAGTGTCATGATCGACCACTACCACGGAATTGCCATCAGCCACCAGGTCACGCATGACACCGAGCAGTCCGTCGACATTCGCGGGATGCAACCCAATCGACGGCTCATCCAGCACATATAACACGCCTGTGGTGCGATTGCGCACGGCGCGGGCAAGCTGCACGCGTTGGCGCTCGCCGGTGGACAGCGTGGCTCCGGCGCGGTCCAAGGACAGATACCCGAGACCGAGTTCCAATAAACGCCGTGACGTATTGAGGAACGATTCACAGATGGCGCTCGCCATGGTGTGCATATGTGGTTCCAGCGATTCCGGCACGGACCCTACCCAGGAAACGAGTGCGTCCAGAGACATCGCGGTTGCCTGAGCCAGATTGATGTCTCTGATACGTGGCTGGCGGGCGCGTTCGGAAAGTCTGGTCCCTCCGCAATCGCTGCAGGGACGCTCTTTGAGGAACCTCGCAACACGTTTAAGCCCTTTTTCGTCCTTGGCTTTGGTGAGTGCGTTCTCCACGGTGTATACGGCGTTGTAGTACGTGAAGTCGAGTTCGGCGAAATCGTCGCCTTTTTTCGGCTTGTATAGGATGTGCTTCTTGATGGCTGGGCCGGCGAACACGATATCTCGTTCTTGTTCGGTGAGTTGGTTGAACGGTACGTTGGTACGTACTCCCATGGCCCCGCATACTTGCTTCATCAAATCCCACATCAACGATCCCCACGGCAGCACGGCTCCCTCGTCAATGCTTTTCGACTCATCCGGTACCAAGGCGGAACGGTCGACTTCCCTCATGATTCCGGTGCCTGAGCATGTCGGACACGCGCCCGCGGCGTTGAATGCGAGATCCTCCGCTGATGGCGGATGCATGAGTCCGCCGCAGAACGTGCAATGCATCGGAAGCTCGGCGGCAACGTTCATCGTGGGTTGGTTGCGTGCTCCGCAGTGTTCGCACACGTGCGATCCGATCCGGGAGAACAGGAGGCGCAGACTGTTGAGCAGTTCGCTCATTGTGCCGAACGTGGAACGGACTCCAGGCACTGATGGACGCTGATGCAGTGCCAATGCCGCCGGAATATGACGCACCTCGTCGACGGTTGCGCGGCTTGCCTGGGTCATACGTCTTCTTGTATAGGTCGACAGCGCTTCCAGATAGCGTCGTGATCCCTCCGCGTACAGCACGCCAAGCGCGAGGGAGCTTTTTCCTGAGCCTGAGATTCCGGCTATGCCGACCATGCTGTTGAGCGGGATGTCGATGTCGACGTCTTTCAGATTATGTACGTGGGCTCCGCGCACTTCGATACATGAGGGGAGTGGCCGAGACACTTGTGTTTCGTATGCAAAGATAGAAGGAGACGGTTTCATACCGGCAATTCTATGCTTGCCATATGGTTATCACATATACGGATGAAAAGAAATTCACCAAGGAACAGACCCAGCGACTGTTTCTTTCAGTCGGCTGGGTGTCCGGTCAATATCCTGAACGGTTGCATAAGGCGTTGATGGGGTCATCCACCGTATTCAGCGCATGGGATGGCGAACGTCTGGTGGGTCTGGTGCGAGTGCTTGATGACACGGAGATGGTGGCATACATGCACTATGTGCTGGTCGATCCTGAATACCAAGGGCGCGGCATTGCCGGACATCTTGTCGGCATGGTCAAGCAGCGGTACCACGATTACCTGTATATCGAGGTTATGCCTGAGGAAAGCAAGAATGCCACGTTCTATGAGAAGCATGGATTCCATATTATGGAGGATGGCGTCGCCATGCAGATATGCAATCCGGGAGAACGGCACTGACGGAACGGGCATCGGGCATGTCTTGAGAACTTCGGGCGGTGAGGGGCGCCATCTTTCGCCGGAGGCGTTTCCATTACCGCTTATATTTTTTGGGATTCGGCTGTCAGATCTTGAATGAACGGCGGATGAATCCGTATACGGTGTCCCAGTAGCGTTTCGGATCCACGGCGGAGCTTTCCATATGATCGGCGTCCGGAACCAGCAGACGTTCGCGGTCGATGCTGGAGCAGGCGTTGTAGTTCATGTCGAGGAAACGTGGGCTGACCATGCGGTCCTTTCCTCCATGGATGAACAGCATCGGAATGACCGTATGCCGCAATGACGGTATGCAGGACGCTTCGGTGAAATCATAGCCGGCACGGCGCTTGCAGATCAGACCCGCCGCGTCCACACATGCCGAGGCGAGAAGCTTTGGCATGTGGAACATGCCTCGCGCGCTGTCTATGAATTCCATGCGGGCGGAAGTGTATCCGCTTTCGGCGATTGCCGCGATGACATTGCGTGGCAGTTCCGGCGTGCCGGTCGTCATCATCACCGTCGTGGCTCCCATGGATCCTCCGAATAGGAGAATGCGTGCTTGATCGTCGCTATCCACAATCAGCCGTATCCAATCAAGCAGATCATTGCGCTCCAACCATCCCATGCCTACATATCGTCCTTCGCTCAGATCCTGGGCCCGTTGGGATGGTGCGAGGACGGTGAAGCCCATGCGGGCATAGCGGTGTGCCCATTTGGCTTGTTCTTCAGGGGCTCCGGTATAGCCATGCACGCAGATGGCATATATATGCGGCGTCGGGTCGATGCAATCCGGATCGAAGAGCCAGCCATGCAGCTTAAGCCCATCGCGGCTGGTGATGGATACCGGCTGTTTCGTTTCGGAAAACCATTGCTCGGCCTCTTTGGCCTCGCCTTGGTTCATCTTTCCCTCGCGATCCGGAGCGATCAGCGCCTGATGGAAA
Organism: Collinsella aerofaciens; assembly: GCA_008668795.1. GTDB lineage: Bacteria > Actinomycetota > Coriobacteriia > Coriobacteriales > Coriobacteriaceae > Collinsella > Collinsella aerofaciens_AS. The sequence continues at coordinate 16,596 of RQBM01000184.1, forward strand.
ATGGAATGCTTCCACTGCGTGTCGATGGCAAAGCGGAACAGCATATGTGCTGACGCCGCGAGCAATCCCGTCGCTGCGACGGTCGTGACGCCAGTCGCGAGCTGAATGTTGCGGATGAGCGCGGAATGGTCATGCGTCGTTGCCATTTTCTGATTCCTTACCACTGGTTGGTGCTTGTCTGACTACGATTGTACGTGGGTTTGCGCATAGTCCGCGTTTTATGCACCTTGCTCCTCTGATTGCAGGGAAATGTCAGCGCACCATGTATACTAGATAACTGTTGTCTTGGCGAGGGAGGTTCCGCCTCCGTTATCGACTTGGCGTATGATATGAAACTCCTTGGGTTTTTTATGCGGCTCGTCGGTGCGCCGAAACATAAGAACGATGTATCAAGGAGATATTGATTATGGCTACCACCATCACTCTTGAAGGTGCTGCTCGTACCGAGTTCGGCAAGGGCGCTGCCCGCCGCATGCGCGTCGCGAACCTCATCCCGGCCACCGTTTACGCCGGCGGCGAGGATCCGACCTTCGTGCAGCTGCCGATGAAGGAGACCACTCTGGCTCTGCGTCACACCAACGCCCTGTTCACCATCAAGTATGGTGACGAGACCAAGATGGCCGTCGTCAAGGACGTCCAGCGCAACCCGGTGAAGCGCATCGTCGAGCACGTCGATTTCTACGAGGTCAAGGCCGGCGAGAAGATCGACGTCGAGGTGCCGGTGTTCGTCGAAGGCACCCCGAAGGGCGCTGCTGTCGCATTCGTCGACATCCAGGAGCTCAAGGTCCGCGCCGATGTCGCCAACCTGCCGGAGAAGATCGTGGTCAACGTTGATGGCCTGACCGATGGTTCCAAGGTCTTCGCCAAGGACGTCGTGCTGCCGGAAGGCGTCGTACTCGATGTCGAGGATCCGGAAGAATCCGTCGTCACCGTCGAGGTGCCGGAAGATGCCGCACCGGTTGAGGCCGCTCCGGCTGCTGACGCCGCTGCCGCTCCGGCTGCTAACGCTGAGTGAGCCGTATCGTTGTCTATACTGGCTGCTCCACAAGCATGAGGTAGCCGGTGAGGAAGGGGTCCGTATGGGCCCCTTCCTGCTTTATGAGGATCGTTATCTCATATCGCGAACGCCGGTTATCGAAAGCGTTTATGGTGTGAGAGAGTACATACCAGAACCCGGCGCCACAAGCGCCGGAGACCAA
>RQBM01000239.1:0-8924 GCA_008668795.1 Collinsella aerofaciens
GGCGTACTCTCCGGTGGCGAGCGCAACCGTCTGAACTTGGCGCTTACGCTCAAGCAGGGCGGCAACCTGCTGCTCCTCGACGAGCCCACGAACGACCTCGACGTCGAGACGCTGTCCTCGCTCGAAGCGGCACTGCTCGAGTTCCCGGGCTGCTCGGTGGTCATTAGCCACGACCGTATGTTCCTGGACCGCGTCGCCACGCACATTCTGGCGTGGGAGGGCACCGACGAGAATCCGGGCAACTGGTATTGGTTTGAGGGCAACTTCGAGGCCTATCAGGCCAACCGCATCGAGCGCCTGGGCGAGGACGCGGCCCAGCCGCATCGTATCCACCGTAAGCTGACGCGCGACTAGTAGCAAGTAGAAAGGCCGCCACCAAGGGCGGCCTTTCTTGTAGCAATTGCACTGCAGCTATGCCCTGGCTGCTGGTTTGATTCATAATCAAAGTCATCTCTTTGGGATTAAAGCCCGTTTTTGCTATGAGTGATTTTCTAATTCCGTTTAAAACGTAAAGACGCATTGGGTTGCAAGGACATAAGCAAATCGAATTGAAATATAACCAGTGCTGTAACGTTACAAAAAAGATTATAGAATAGGAGTACCTTATAAGTCGCTTCTCTAGAAAGAAGAACATATGCTTTCGCGTCGTCGTTTTCTGCAACTTGTCGCGTCTTCAATTGTCGCCTTAGCCGCACGTCCGAAAGAGGTTTTTGCTTCGACGGGCAATATTGATGGTGAGCAGATACAATTTACTTCTGAAATTGCGCAAGAGCTTGCCGATAAATATATAAAGGGACTCCTCGGCTATTCGTATACGCCTTCTGACCCTATTCCTTTTGTAGATGTTGATGGGTCCCCGCTTGGTTACATTGTTCCGGTTGTGACATCCAATAGAGCCGCGGGCTATTTGGTTTTAGATGCTTCAGATGATGAAATACTTACGGGATATCGTTTTGGAGACGGCTTAGTCAGCCCTATGGATCGGGGAGGAGATCTTGGTGTCGAGTCTTATTCTTTCAATAACCCAGTCGTAATGATCAATCCATTCGAATTCGGCGTGCAATCTTTGGACGGTTCAATAACAACAAATTGCGGAAGAACAATCCCGGCTGTTTCCATAGAAGGACGGCCTGTCGTTTTATCGAATAAACCTTCAAGCTGGAACGATGTTGTAATTTACGCAACTCAAATGCAGGATTACACAGTATCTGGATTTCGTTCCATTTCTCAGTTTATGTCATATGATGAAAGCGAGATTAAGAGGCTTACCGCCCACTATGCTTGTATGGTGACAGCTTTTTCGAACGTTGCGGAACTGTATGGCATTGCCAATTTATATAGCGACCCTTCGCAATATATGCAGATATGGAATTACACCAATACCCATGCTCTTTCCGATGAAGAACAGACTGTTCCCGGCGTTGTTTTGGGTGGAACGCCGATATCAACCTGTGCAACGGGGTTTACAAATTACTGCGCAAGCAGAGGAAGTACTCTTATCGCCCGCACTGTCTCCTCTCCGGCTATCGCGAGCATTCAAAATGAGATTAACTCTAATAGACCGAATGTTTTACATGCGAGTTTGTACAACGGATCAGCCCATTCTGTAACAGCGGAGGCTTACGCCACACTTACTGGTAAGAAAACTGGAGAGACAAGGCAGATGATTGGCATAGCGGACGGCTGGAATTCATCTTTATCCTTCCTGAAGTATGATCAGAGCTATTATGCGTGGACTTATGGAACGACTTTTTCGAAGTAGGGCGATTCGTCTAGCTCTGTCTTTGGTGCTGATGGCTTCATTGGTGGGCTGTTCAACAAAGGAAGAGATATCGCGCGGAGGTTCCGGAGAAGTGACTGCGACAGACTCAGGTTCATTAGAAATAGCTGGCGGGCATGCCGATGTGATGTTACAAGGAAAAGGCGTGCTTAGGTCGATTGATGCTGAAGACGCTGTCTGCTCAATAGAGGATTTGAAGACAGGTGAAACTGCATCGTACCGTATTTCAGATAATGCTGCGAATATGATTGAGTCGATACCGATTGGAGCACAAGTTTCTTTTAGGTATTTTGCTCCGCAACTTGAGGAGGAGCTTGCTTCTCTGGTGTCTATATGTGCTGATGACAGCCAAAAGGTCTGATTTCAAACGGCCCTGGATGGTCAAATGGCTATCCAGGGCCGTTTTGTCACTCGGCCGGGGCGTTGACCTTGTCGATGGTCCAGGCGGCTCCGAGGCCGCCGGTGGTGTTGCGGCGGATGCGCACGGTGACTTCGTGGCGCTCGCCTGCCTGCGTGTAACGCAGGGGGAAGCTTGCGCGGTTTCGCGCGGCCTCGATGGTACCGCGTTCGCGGGCGATCCAGTAGTACTCGCCGACGATGCCGAGCGTGTCGGCGCCGTAGGGGAGATAGGTCGACAACTGGTGTAGCAATGGGCCGGGGCAGAAGACTTCGGTTGCGAAATCGATGGGGAAGTCCTCGGGGATGGCGGGCGCTGCAGGTGCGGGGGCTGGGGCCGCTACGGGTACCGAAGCCGGTGCCGGTGAGGGAATTTGGTCGCAAGCAGAGGCGGGCACGGATTCGATGACGGGTGCGGGCTCCGGCGTCGTTTTCGGCTTGATCGTGGAATCTGCGGGCTTCACGGTGACGGGCGCGTCTGCAGCTGCAGTTTCAACCTCAACCTGCGTCGCGTTCTCGTTCTCGACGCTCGACTTTGCGTCGATGGGCGTGGATGCCATGGTGGTTATGCCGGCGTTGGCGTTCTCGGGGTCATAGACGACCGTGAGCGAGATGGCGGGCTGCGGCGTCTCGGGCTCCGGCGTCGACTCAGTAGCGCCTTGATCGGCGGGCTCGTCGGGCTGATCGTCCTCGGCCTCGTCGCCAAAGACATCGCTGTTTTGGAACGCAGACGTCTCGGGCTGGTCAGCGGCTTCTTCGGTTGTCGACTTGGGAGCCTCGTTGAGCTCGGCAGTGGCTTCCTGCTCGGATATGACTTCGGGATCGGTCGTGGCGGCGATTTCGGTTTCGGCTTCTGCCGTTACCTCAATAGCGACTTCGATCTCTGCCTCGGGCTCGGGCTCCGGAGCGACTTCGGCCATGGGCTCGGGCTCGGCGCGCTTAACGTGCTTGGGGCGCACGGCCTTGAGGTCCTTCTCGCCGCGCTTTTTCTTTTTGTAGGACTGCTTGGCACCCTTGGCAGCCTTGGGCTTGTCCTCGCCCTTGGCAAGGGCGGCATCCCAGGCCTCGTTGGCGATGACCGTGGCATACAGGCGACCGCCCTTAAAGACGGTCAGCTTAATGCAGTCGTCGAGCTCCTCGAGCAGCTCGCGCGTGGACTCGAAGCCCAGGTCATAAGCGGCCATGTCACCAGCGGCGAGTGCCTCCTCGACCTGCGTCATAAACGTTTGCTTGCCGCATCCGATTGCGTCGCGCAGCAGGCGATACAGATAGATGTGGTTGCCCAGCGAAAGTGTGGGCCTAACTATTGTCTTGCTCATGGCAAATCTCCTCTTTACACACCAAAGCATCTTACCATCGCACGGGGCGTGCCACCTCGGCGCCCAAGGCAAACGGGCGCGACCGTTGCCGGTTCGCGCCCGTTATATAGGTCGATTATCTATGAGAGGCAAACGTGCTTAGTTGCCCGATGCCGTGCCTTGGCTCGAGCTGTCAGATGCCGTGCCGGACGCGGTTCCGCTCGAGCTATTCGAGCTGTCGGTGTTGCCGTTGTCGGTAGATCCCGTGCCCGATGTATTGCCGCTCGTCTGGTCGCCCGTGCTCGGTTGAGAGCCGTCAGTCGTTTGGCTTGAGTCGGTTGTGCCGGATTGCGTACCGCTGTTGTTCACAGAGGAATCGGCGCCCTGCGACTGATCGGGGGTGTTCGAGGACGAGTCGGTGGATGCGGAGGTGCCCTGCGGGTCGTCCTGCTGGCTTTGCGATTGACCGGAGCTATCCGCGTCGTGCTCGGTCGTGCGCGACGAAAGGATTGGCTCGGGGCGCTCGCCCAGACCCTCACCGGCGGTGGTTATAAGGATGGCGCCGGTGCAGGCGATGACCGCGACGATGGCGATGGCGATCGAGAAGACGATGACCTTCTTTTGCGTCTGGCTGCGCTCTGCCGCGGCCTTGGCGCGCAGGCTGTTAGGGGCGACGCGCGCCGTGGTCGCACGCCCCGCAACCTGGCGCATCTCCTGCGTGGTCGCGGCGCCACCTAGGTGCTCCTCGGCATCAAACTCAACGGGCTTATAGGCGCCGGCGGGGTAGTCGACGTCGGCGTGCGTACCTTTGAGGGCTTTGGTGCTGGCAGAGATAAAGTGGCGGTAGACCTGCGAGGACACAACGGTGATGACCGAGCTCACGGCGGCGCCAATTACTGACCCCGCGATACCGATCTTGGAGGCAAGTGCAACGCTCGTGGCGGCAGCTGCGGCGCCGGCGATGATCTGGGGAATGGAAATGTCGTCAAACAGGCCCTTTTTGGGCGCGATGGCCATGGTCTGTCCGATGGAATGGTTCTCGTGCACGCCGTTGTTGAGCGATGCCGGCGTCATGACGCGCGTGCGCGGCGCGTCGGTGTACTTGGTTGTCATACGGGGTCCTCCCGGTGTAAATCTGCTTCGTTTCGTGTAGCCATCAGGGTACCCACCAGATGTGAATCGTACGTGACATTTAACAGATACCATCAACTCATCAAGGGGGGCTTGCTGTCTTTGGTGCAATAGCTTGATGCTAAACTGGATTTACGATTGCGAGGTGGTTTACGTGATGTACCCATATATGACATTCGAAGACGGTACCGAGGTCGTTCATTCTGACCTGATAACAGATGGGGACATCGAAAAGGTTATCGTGCATTTTGAACGACCGACGGCAGAGGGCTTCGACTCCGCTCGTTGTGAGTTGCCTTCCTGTTCGTGGACTGACTGGGAAGGGCATTTTACTCAGAGTGAAAAACGAGCTTTCGAAGAGTGTTTGAGCAAATCATTTAGATTAGTTCGAGTTTAGTTCGAATATAGAAGCCGAATGAGATGACCTAAAGCGTATGCATTTTTAGTATTAGATGCGTATGAAATGGAGGATGTGAATGGATGAGCTAATAGACTTTAAAAAACGATTTCTCAAGAATGGCGAGCTGGTTTCAATTCCAAAAAAGGAAAGCTATAAAAGAATCATGCTGCTATGGGCCGTCTCTTTCTTTGAATTAAATACAAGTTATACGGAGCTTCAGGTTAATCGTGTGTTGTCACAGCTCTATCCTGATTATGCCGTGTTGAGGCGGTACTTGGTTGATTATGGATTCCTATTAAGGGATGAACGAGGCCTGAAATACGAGGTTAATCGTGATGTTCACGGTATTGAGAGCTAACCATCCGGTTCGGGTCCTATATATTGCTAGAGGGATAAGCGAAATAGGCAATTGGTGTGCGAATATTGCTTTGCCAATGCTGATTTACGAGGTAACTCACGATGTTTCTGCAACTGCTTTGATGGTCTGCTGCAGATTTGCCCCCTCTCTGTTTTCAGTTGCGCTCGCGCAGCTGCCTCAGAAGATGGGTATCGGGACACTGCAGGCCATGAGATTGGCAGACTTAATTCGCGCGGGATTATTCGTTTGCTATATTTTTGTTGATAGTAAATGGAGTATGTTTGCTATTACGTGCGCGGTATCGCTTTGCCGAACGGTTGAAATGCCCTGCTTTTACTCGTTGTTAAGAGCCAATACGAATAGTATCAATCGCGACGTAATTAATAATTCGTTTGGGTTTCTGCAGAATTTGATGATGGTTCTGGGGCCAGTTGCCGGCGGTTTTGTTGTCGCTCAATTTGGGGCGGAGGCTGTTCTTGCATTAGACGCGCTTTCTTTTGCCGCGTCGTTCTGGTTGCTGCGAGATGTTCCGTCGGTTATCGAGGTTAATGATAAAGAGGGGATAAGCAAAAATGAAAAAAACAGGACTGCATTTAGTGATCTTAGCGCGAAGCACTTGGCAATTGGTTTCCTATTAATCGATATTTCTAGTGGCGTGGCATTCGGCTCTCTGAATTCTCTTTTGCCAGCTATAGCGCAATTGCAATTTGACTCGTCATCGATACAATACGGATTCCTTCAGAGTAGTCTTACAATCGGACTGTTGTTCGGAAATACAATATATGGTCGTTTAATCAGTGGTTCCGATTGCGTTAAATCATATTGTTTTGTGACGTATCTTGCGCTCGGTGCGTATCTGGCGTTTGGCTATCGCTATGCGTCTGGGATATCGTTTATTTTCCTTTTTATCGTCGGTGCCGGAAACGCCATTCAAGATGTGCTTCTCATAACATCGCTGCAGGATTTGGCGAGAGACGGATCTGAATCGATAAGCCTGTTTTCAATTAGGGAGTCTTTGCAATCGGTTGCTGTTGTTATTTCAACACTCCTTGTTTCGCTGTTCACGAGCATCGCGATGTTCTCAATTCTCGTTACAGGACTTGGTGTATTTTCAATTATGATGGTAGTTGTGTTTCAATTGAATTATTTGCGAAAGATGTGACGTTGATCTGCCTAAAACGCTTTTAGTATTTCCCCCAGGATGGAGTCCAGTGGGGCCGTATCTTGCCTTGCCTGTTTTGAAGTCATATCTTCAAGAGGTTGAACAATACAAAGTTGACATTGTTGACTTAAACGTGGAATTTTACGATGACCTCCTATCTTTTAGACATGTCGAAGAGTGCTGTAAAAGGTATCGGGAATCAAAGGATTCGTTTAGTTCGAATGTTCAATTAACAATCGAGTTGATACAAAAGTCAGCACTTAATGTTGACGAAGCAAAAGATATTTTCAGATCAAAGAGATACTTTAATCTAAAAGAAAGACAATATGCTGAAAACATTTTTAGAAATGCACTCTATATCATAAATCACGTCTCATATGGAGTTAAATACACGTTCAACTCCATAGATCTGCCCTATGATTATTATTCGACACCAGAAATAATGAAATCGCTTGCGGATACCTTGCATAATCCGTTTATTTCCTTCTATGAAACTGCCTTTCTTAAGCGTATTCAGAGGGAAAAAATCGAGTTTATTGGGATTTCGGTGAGCGGCTGTTTCCAATTGATTTCCGCAGTTACGTTAGCGAAACTGATTAAAGAAGAATGTCCATCTGTTAAACACGTCTCATTGGGCGGCAATTACATTACTCGTTTAGCAGATGACTGCATGAAAGAATGGCATCCCTTTTTTGAATACATTGATTCGATAATGATGTATGACGGCGAAGAGCCGCTTGCACGTCTTCTTGAGGCTCTTGACTCTGGTGATGACAATCTCGACTGTGTTCCAAACCTTTGCCATGCTAAAGGTGGAAAGATATATAAAAACCATCGGATTGAGCAAACATTTATCAACGATACAGTTCCCGATTTCGATGGCTTCGCCCTTTCTAAATACTTCATGCCTGAGTTAATATTGCCGGTTTATTCCTCTAGGCAGTGTTTTAATCATTGCGCCTTCTGCACCATTCCCGGTGCTACTGGTGGTTGTTACCGAAAGATGCCCATATCGAGAGTATTTGAAATAATGTGTCGGTTAAATGAAAAATACGGCACGAGAGTTTTCTCTTTTGTGGATGAAACATTCGAAGGCAAAAGAATGGAGCAACTCGCGGATGAAATAAACGCATCGGGAAAAACGTTTTTCTGGCATGGAGAAACGAGGTTCTCTCCAACCCTAAGTACAGACGTTTTCAACAAGATATACCAAAGTGGATGTAGGCAGATTCAGTTTGGCCTCGAGTCATACAACCAAAGAGTTCTTGATCTAATGAAGAAGAACACGAGAGTTGATTGGATTGATCGCAATATCCATGATTGTCTCAATGCGGGTATTCCTGTTCATCTATTCTTTATGATTGGCTTTCCGACCGAAACTAAAGAAGAGGCTCTGAACACCTTAGCTTATACAGAGAATGTTTTGAATTATTCAAAACAGGTATGTGGTGTTCCATATTCCACGAGAGGATTTACGAATTTTGGTCTCGTTATGGGGTCGGATGTTTGGAATCATCCCGATAAGTATGGTGTCTCTGTAATGCCGAAGTCCCAATATGAGGATTTGCGCCTCGAAGTGGATTATGTTTCAGGCACTGGTTTAACTTTAAATGAAGCAAAATCCTTATCTGATGAGCATCATATTGATTTTTATATGCAAGAGGTCATAAACGGTAGCGACACAATTGACTTGCCCCAGCGGCTTCATATTTCAGAGGTGACCTGGATCCTAGATTCTATTCACGCTGTCAGGTATAAGGGACATTTGACCAAAGTAAAGCGACGGCTAACTAGTCTAAATCCAGCTGATCGAATCTGGCTGGATTCCAAGACCTCTGTCGTGCTCGTTGAGCCATTTGCCTACTTCTATAATTCTGAATACCATCATGTCTATGCTGTTTCCCAGTTGGTATACCTTAAGTTGGCCCGTTTATTGGAGGCTGATTGTAGCATTTCTCTTATCCTTGATCAGGGCGATCTCGAGCTGACAAGGGCGATAGAAGAACTGTTGCATTATGGATTGCTGAATACAAATATCGATGCCGATTATGTAATGCACGATAATGGTTTTCAATTGGTTAAAAGTTCGTTTGTGAAAGAAGTCGGACGCTCAAAAGAGGGGTTAAGAGTACTGCTGAGTTGTGCCACCCATAGAATGTGTGCGGTTAATGATTTTTCGTTCGCTTTGCTTTCGTTGTTTGAAAAGCCGATTACTAAGAACGAGGTGCGCGACATTTTGAAAAAAGAGGGACTATCGGCGGTTGATTTTCAATCTCAACGCAACAGCCTGAACGGACCCCGCGTTTCCGCAGCTAGCGCAACGCGGAACTAGCTCCCGGCACCTGGCCGTCGCCTCGTTTCCGCAGGTGGAGAGGCTATGGAGGCCGGCGTCCCCACCC
>RQBM01000047.1:0-3123 GCA_008668795.1 Collinsella aerofaciens
GTACGAAAGACCTTGGTAGAGTTGTAGCTCTTGCCCAGAATCAGCCTGTTTAAATCCACCGTCATCCCCTCTTGTCCTTAGCACCCATAGCAATAAAGAGGGCCGCAAGCGACCCTCTCCATTGCATTATGCAATCAAAAACTGTGTTTTACATCCAGCCATCGACAAACGGTATCTTAGGCGCTGTATTTGTTGGCCTCGCCAAAGGTGCCAGCCTCGACGATCCAGCCGTCCTTCATGATGACGTCCATGTTGTCGGTGTTGAGCACGTGGATGTCGGCGGCGACGTCACCGTTGACAACCAGCAGGTCGGCGCACTTGCCGGCCTCGATGGAACCGGTCTCGTCCTCGATGTGGCACATCTTGGCACCGTTGAGGGTGGCGCAGGTGATGGTCTCGACCGGAGTGAAGCCGATCTTGTCGACGAACTCGTACATCTCCTCGATGGAGCAGGTGCCGTACGGGGTGACGAAGGAGAAGGAGTCGGAGCCGATCGTCATGACGACGCCGCGCTTCTTGGCCTCGCGCAGGCAGTCGTAGTTGCGCTGCAGCTCCTTCTCGACCAGGGTGCCCTCGTACTTGTCGTGCAGCTCGGGGACGTAGACGGGCGGATAGGTGGCGTACCAGGTGGGCAGGAAGGCGATCGTCGGGGTGAAGAAGGTGCCCTGCTCGGCCATGAGGTCCATGGTGCGCTCATCGATATCGAAGCCGTGAATCAGCTGCTCGCAGCCAAAGCGAACGGAGTCGTAGGCGGCGGCGTGGTTGTTGTAGCAGTGACTCCACACGGGGATGCCGACCATCTTTGCCTCTTCGACCACGGCCTGGATCTCCTCGGAGCAATAGTGCTGGTCGCGACCGGAATCCCAACGCCAGATGCCGCCACCGGTAGCCCAGATCTTTATGGCATCGGGGTTCTCGCGCAGGCGACGACGGACGGCCTTGCGCAGATCCCAAGGACCATCGACCTGGTCGCCCCAGGGATGGGATTCCTTGTTGAGCTCCTGGGTGCAGTGGTGGGAGTCACCGTGGCCGGCAACACGGCAGAAGCCGAGTCCGGTGGCCAGAACGCGCGGGCCCTTGAAGACGCCCTTGTCGATGCAGTCGCGAATCTGGATACCAAAGCGGCCGATCTCGCAGACGGTGGTGAGGCCGTGGGTGAGGCAGTCGTAGGCCTGCTTGACGGCGACGGCCTGCTTCTCGAGGAGCGGCTGCATGACCCAGTCGGTGTCATCGTCGGTCAGGTTGCCCGAGAAGTGCAGGTGGGTGTCGATCAGGCCGGGAAGGACGGTCTTGCCGGTGGCGTCGATAACCTCAACGCCCTCGGGAAGGTCCTGCATAGCACCGGCATACTCGATCTTGCCGTTGTCGTCGACGAGAACGAGGGAGTTCTCGACCGGCTCGGCACCGGTACCGTCGATGAGCTTACCGCCAACGATTGCGTACTTAGTGGACATGGTTCCTCCTTATGGATCCATATAGTGGGCGAGGCCATGTTGGGTTATGGCCTCACAAAGCTACCCAAGTGGTGCCGGGTTCGGTGCGCGGAAGAGAGGGGTCCGCGCACCCGATCCGCCCCGGCTAGGCGTTATTTTTTGCGGGAATTGGTGAAGGCCATGAGGGCCAGGCCAACGGCCAGCCAGCCGATCACGATGCTCCACTCCACCATGTTGAGGGAGGCGGGAGAGAACGGGACCACGAGCAGGCCAATGATGACGGCGCAGGCAGCGACAGCGAGGCTGATGCCAAACTTGCCGCCGGGCACCTCGTAGGGACGAGGCAGGTCGGGCTCGGTGAAGCGCATGCGCAGGCAAGCGAGGGCGACCATGCCGCAGGAGAAGATGAAGGCGAGAGCCGACACGTTGGTCAGAGGGATGAGCATGTTCTTGCCCAGGAACGGACCGATGACGGTGATGACGCCCAGAACGGCGCAGGCGAGCTTGGGAGCGCCGGACTTGGGATCGACCTCGGCGAACTTCTCGGGCAGCTGGCCCTTGCGGCCCATGGCGAGCATGATGCGGCTCGTAGCGCCGTAGAAGGAGTTCATCGGGCCCATGGGTCCAAGCGTGGCGATGACGAGCATGGCCAGGTACAGGAGCATGTTGATGCCCTTGAGGCAGGCAAGCGCGGGAACCGGGCTCTTAACAAACTCATGCCAGTCGAGGATGGTGCCGAACGAGTAGATGCAGACCATGTAGAAGCCGCCGGCGGCCAGCAGGGCCAGGGAGATGATCTTGCCGAACTTGTTCCAGTTGAGGCCCTCGGCTGCTTCCTCAGCCTGCTGAGGAATGGTATCGAAGCCGGCGTAGAAGAACGGGGTCAAAACCAGGACCGACACGATGCCGGCGAACAGGCTGGTGCCCTCGGTAGCGGGCTTGCCGCCGCCAGCACCGGTGACCTGGGAGAACACGGGCATGGCGTGTTCCGGCGAACCGGTGAACAGCGAGACGCCCATGGCAAGCAGCATGCCGCAGAGCAGGGCCTTGGTCAGGAAGGCCTGGAGCTTGGCGGCCGAGCTGGCACCGCGGAAGTTGAGGAAGATGACGTAGGCTGCAAAGCCGAGCGCGATCAACGTCGGGAACAGGTAAACGTCGGCGCCCAGGATGGTGTAGAGCTTGACGGCGCGCAGCCACTCAAGGCCGGGCAGGCTGCCGAACATCTCGGACACGAGGGTCGAGATGGCGATGGCCTCCCACGGGCACAGGATGCCGTTGCCCAGGGCCAGGAGCCAGCCAGTGATGTAGCTCATCGTACGGCCAAAGCTACGATCGACATACTCGACGATGCCGCCCGAAATGGGGATAGCAGCCGTGAGCTCACCGAAAACAGCTCCGACGGGCACGAGGAAGATCGCGCCCAAGAGGAATGCGATCATAGCGGGAACGGGACCGCCGCCCACGACCATCCAGTCGCCGACCTGCAGAACCCAGCCGGTACCGATGATGGCACCGAAACCGATGGTGAAGAAGTTCCAGAGCGAAAGCGTTTTCTTCATGCCACCGTTACCTTCGACTGCAACTTCTGCGTTCTTGTCCGCCATTGTTCCCCTCCTTTCCTTATTGACGCCTCTTTGGCGTCACCCCTTGCGCGGTCTGTTTTGCCGCGCACTTTTATTTCGTGGCTTTA
>RQBM01000004.1:0-25689 GCA_008668795.1 Collinsella aerofaciens
CAAGCTCCGATGCATCCATGTTCGCGCTCTGTGCCATCAAGGCCCCTCTCTTTTGGCGAATCTTGGGGCTTTAGTATGACACCTAGGTTTACAGCTGACAAGACAGCTGTAAACCTAGGTGTAAAGTTGAAATAAAGATTCGGTCATGCGGCAGGCCCATTTTCGAACTGACAAGTTAAGGATAGTCGAGCTCTCGATAGCGCAGGGGGCATCTTTGGACGGCCGCCGCGCATGGTCGACGGCATGCCCGCCAGGCAATCGCTCGCCGGCGCCAATCCGCTACAGTGGAGCGGCCGCCGGGGTCAGCTGCTTGATGTAAGCCCACATGCGCTGCTTGGCGGCTTTGTCGGTGAGCGCCGCCTCAAAACCGTCGAGCGCGAGCACGCGACGTCCCTGCACATGGGCGACCAGACCGGGTTTGAGCATGGCAGTATCGAAGTCATCGATTGCCACGAGCATATCGGCGTAGGTCTCGCGCATGGCGTCAGCCGCGTTGTTGTCGAGCAGTAGCACCGCCTCGGGGTCCAAAGCCTCAAGCGCCTCACGGAACAGCTCGCACGGCAGAGTCTCGCCCACCGCGACCGCTCCGTCACCCACGCCGGCGACGCTTGCCAGCACGCAAAAATCCTCGGGCGCGTAGCCGATGGCCCCAAGCGCCTTGCGCAACGCCGCGCCATCCGGGCCGGCGGCAAGCTCGCCACCCGAACGCTCGGCCTCGTCCAAATCGCCTTTGACCAGCACGATCGGCGAGCACGCGTTGCCCGCGATACGCACGCCACGACCCGCGAGCGATGCGAGCTCCTGCTCGGTCGCCTGGGCGATGGCTTCTTTTTTCTGGCTTTGTGACGTGGGCATGCGCTCTCCAATCGTTTGCGTGCCCACCATTATATAAAAGAGCTGCCCGCGAGTGGTTGCTTTGCGGGCCACTGGGTATAAGCACGGTCGTACTGAGTTTTACGCGGCTGAGCCGCGTCGCATTATGGAGGTCACCATGGCTGACATTAAGCAGATTACCCCCGAGAACTTCGATTCCATCGTTAACGACGGCCTGCCCGTGCTAGTCGATTTTTGGGCGCCCTGGTGCGGGCCCTGCCGATCGCTCTCGCCCATCGTTGACGAGGTGGCAGACGAGCTGGCTGGCAAACTTGCCGTTGCCAAGTGCAACGTCGACGACAACCAGGACCTGGCCATGAAGTATGGCGTCATGAGCATCCCCACGCTGATTGTCTTTAAGAACGGCGAGGAAATTGACCGCTCGGTCGGCGCTCTGCCCAAGGCGAGGCTGCAGGCGCTGCTGGAGAAGCATCTGTAATACGCTTGTTACTTACCCGCCGTCTATGAGCGCTTTTGCACCGCTCGCCGGACTTCTAGATGCACCGAGTCCAACCACGGATAGTATGGTAGTCACAAACAGCCCCCAGTGAACGGGTGCGGGTCGCACAGACTCGTACCCGTTTTCTTATGCAGCTGCACGCAGAGCGGGCGTAGTAAAATCTGAACCACTGAACTGCCCCATACAAAAGGAGATTTCCCATGCATGATGTTGGAATGAACATGAGCCAGCTTGCCATGAGCGTCAAGCAGGTCGACGACACCATCGAGCTCGCTCACGAATGGAGCCATCAGTTGCTGCATGCGACCGAGAATTTTGACATGGAGCGCATCGGCGCCAAGCTCGAGACCGCCATGGCCGCGCTGCACGAGGCCCACGACGCACTCGAGGGCTACGAGGAAGCCATCGAGGCCGACCACAACTCCGTCGGCTCCGTGAAGCTGGTGTAAGGTGGCCGAACACGAGCACGGCTGCGGGTACGAGCACGAGCACCCGCACGGGGCGGACGGTGACGCGGGCTGCCACTGTAGTGGCTCCGGCTCCGAGCTGGTCCGTTTTTCGGTTACCGCACCCGACGACCTGCTGCGCCGTTTTGACGAGCAGATCGCACGCCGCGGCGACGTGGCCAACCGATCCGAGGCCGTGCGCGACCTGATTCGCGCCTCGATCGCCAAAGAGCAGATGCGCACGCCCGATGAGCATGTTATCGGGTCGCTCACCATGATCTACGACCACCATACCGGCGATCTGACGCGCCGCCTGGACGAGGTGCAGCACGACTACACCGACGAGATCGTGTCGACCATGCACGTGCATCTGGATCACCACAACTGCTTGGAGATTCTGGCGCTCAAGGGTCGCGGCGAGCGCGTCTACGAACTAGCCGACCGCCTGCTGGGCCTGCGCGGCGTTAAGCACGGCGAGCTCACGTGCGCCGCCACCAAGCAGAGCCTGGGGCTGTAGCGGAATTTCCCGCAGCGCACCTGCCAAAAAGGGACAGGTTTGTTTTGGCAGGTTTAGAAGTTTTACCTACCAAAACAAACCTGTCCTTTTTTGGTCGGTTTTGATGAGGGGTGTCGCATGCGGCATGTGCATATTCATGTGACGGGCATTGTGCAGGGCGTTGGCATGCGACCGTTTGTGTATCGCGAGGCCATGGCGCATGGCATTTGCGGATGGGTGCTCAATGCGGGCGACGGCGTGCATATCGAGGCGCACGCTTGTGCCGAGGCGGTTGACGGATTTGTCGCTGCGCTTTCTGAGCATGCGCCCGCGGCGGCTCGCGTTGAGCGAGTCGATATTGCGGATTTGGAGCCTGGCGGTTGGAGCACTACCGATGAGCAGGGCTTTCACATTGTGGCGTCGCAGGACCAGACCGCGCACACCACACTTGTCTCGCCCGATATCGCCACCTGTGACGATTGCCTTCGCGAGTTGTTCGATCCCGCCGACCGACGCTATCACTACCCCTTTATCAACTGCACTAACTGCGGACCGCGCTTTACCATCATCCGCTCGCTGCCTTACGATCGAGCGGCTACCTCGATGGACCGTTTTCCCATGTGCCCCGAGTGTGCCGCGGAGTATGCCAATCCGCTCGACCGGCGTTTTCACGCGCAGCCCGATGCCTGCTTTGATTGCGGGCCGCATATTACGTGGCGCGAGGCCAGCGACGCCATCATCGAGCGCTGTGTTGAGCTGCTGGCCAGCGGTGGCGTCGTCGCCATCAAGGGCCTGGGCGGATTCCATCTAGCCTGTGATGCTGCCAACGAGCAGGCGGTGGCCGAGTTGCGCCATCGCAAACGCCGCAGTAACAAACCACTTGCCGTCATGGTGCGCAGTCTTGCCGATGCCGGGCGCCTGTGCCATATCGACGACGCTGAGCGCGAGCTTCTCGCCGGCAGTATCCGTCCCATCGTGCTGCTGCGCCGGCGCACTGTTAGCGAGGACAACGACGGTTCCCCCGACATCCTCGCCCTCGCGCCATCTGTCGCGCACGACCTGCCCGAGCTCGGCGTCATGCTCCCCTATACGCCGCTTCAACATCTGTTGCTTGCCGCGGCAGAAGTCTGCGGTATGCACGCGCTCGTCATGACCAGCGGAAACCTGAGCGAAGAACCCATCGAGACCGACGACGACCTTGCCTGGGAACACCTCGTTGCCGCCGGCATCGCCGACGCGTTGCTCGGTAACGACCGCGCGATTCTCTCGCGCTATGACGATTCCGTGGTGCGCGTGGTCGACGGCGCCGTTATGCCCGTGCGCCGCGCTCGGGGATATGCACCCCAGCCGCTGCCGTTGCCGGCGCTCGACGGCGCTCCGTCCTGCGTGCTCGCCTGCGGGCCACAACAAAAGGCCACGATTGCGCTCACACGTGAAGGGACGAACGGCGAGGCGCCCTGTTTTGTGTCGCAGCATATCGGCGATGTTGAAAACGGCGGGACCTTCGATGCCTGGAACGCCGCGCGCACGCGCTTGGAAGATCTCTTTGATTTGGCGCCCGCCGCCTTGGCCTGCGATGTACACCCCAGCTATCTATCGGGCCAGTGGGCGCGCGAGCAGGCGCGAAAATGCAATCTGCCGCTCGTCGAGGTGCAGCACCATCATGCGCATATCGCGAGCGTAATGGCCGAGGCCATCGCCGCGGGCCAGCTTACAACCGACGCGCGCGTCCTTGGCATCGCCTTTGACGGCACCGGCGCCGGCACCGATGGGACCATTTGGGGCGGCGAGTTTCTTGTTGCCAGCCTTGGCGGCTTTGAACGCGCCGCGCATTTGCGCACCTGGGCGCTCCCCGGCGGGGCGGCCTCCGTGCGCGACGCCCGCCGCAACGCCTTTGCCCTGCTCAGTGAGCTCGGTCTGCTCGAGCACCCAGGTGCCGCTCGGCTTTTGGACAGCCTCGACGAGCAAACGCGCAGCGTGACAGCCACCATGATCGAGCGCGGCATCAACAGCCCGCGTACCAGCAGCATGGGGCGTCTCTTTGATGCCGCGGCAGCAATTCTGGGCATCTGCGACAAGGCAACCTACGAGGGCGAACCCGCCATCGAGCTTGAGGCTGCCGCCTGGCGCGCGCTCGACAACGAAATCGCCCATTTTCCCGACAACAACGCCGGCTATTTCGCATCTGGCCCATCGTGGCTGGACGGCCCCTATGTTCTGGACCAGAAAGCACTCTTTGAGGCACTTTTGGGAGGAATTGAAGCCGGAGCGCCCGCCGACAGGCTCGCACTCGATTTCCATGTCTCCGTCGCGCGCTCTTCGGCACGAATCGCACGCGAAATCTGCGCGCGCGAAGGCATCGATACCGTCGCGCTCTCGGGCGGCGTGTTCATGAACCGACTTTTGCTCCAGCTCCTCACCCGCGAGCTCAAAAGCATGGGTCTCACTGTCTTGATTCCCCAAACCGTGCCCGTTAACGACGGCTGCATCGCCTACGGTCAGGCGGCAGTCGCAAGCGCTCGTCTTGCGCAGATTGCATCGCAGTAGCTCACCCTCGCACGCCGCTGTGCCCAGCCGTCTCACAGGCGTAACGCGTTTGCCCGCGAACCCCGCGAGCGCTACCATCAACTGATGGATTATTGAGCGCTCATCCAGCGCAAAGCGTATACAAGGGGAACAATATGTGCCTTGCCGTTCCCGGTAAAGTAGTCAAACGCGACGACGGCCTCAAGGCCACCGTCGACATGATGGGCATCGAGCGCCCCGTGTCGCTGCGGCTCGTGCCGACGGCGCAGGTTGGCGACTATATTCTCGTACACGCCGGCTTTGGCATCCAGATTGTCGACGAGCAGGAAGCACAGGAAACGCTCGAGCTTGTTAATGCCATGTCCGAGCTGGTCGAAGAAGACCAGCTGGCCACCAACCCGGCGGAGGCTTACTAGTGGCGCCCGAGCAGCCGGCTCGCTCCGGTATCGATTTCTCGGCATTCCGCGATCCCAAGCTGGCTCGCGAGCTCATCGAGCGCATTCATGAGCTTGTCGGCGACCGCACCATCAACCTTATGGAAGTCTGCGGCACGCATACCGTGAGCATCGGGCGCTATGGCTTTCGCTCCATTATGCCGGCAGGGCTCAAGCTGCTGAGCGGCCCGGGCTGCCCCGTCTGCGTCACCGCCAACCGCGACATCGACCACGCAATCGCGCTCGCCAACATAGACGGCGCCATCATCACCACCTTTGGCGACATGATGCGCGTGCCCGGATCATCCACCTCGCTCGCTGCGCAAAAAGCGGCAGGGCGTGACATTCGCATCGTCTACTCCCCGCTCGACGCGCTCGACATTGCCGAGCAAAACCCCGATCGTCCGGTCATTTTTATGGGCGTGGGCTTTGAGACTACGACGCCCACCATCGCCGCCGCCATCTTGGAGGCCGAGGCGCGCGGGCTTTTGAACTTCTCGGTCTATTGCGCCCACAAGACCACGCCGCCGGCGTTGCGCGCCATCGCCAACGATCCCGAGACCACCATCGACGGCTTTATCCTGCCGGGCCACGTCGCCACCATCACGGGCTTGACGCCCTTTAGCTTTTTGGTCGATGAGTTCGATACCCCGGGCGTGGTCACGGGATTTGAACCGGTCGATATCCTGCAGGGCATCTGCATGCTGGTCCAGATGGTTGTCGAGGGCAAGCCCGCGATTGGCAACGCCTACCGCCGTGGCGTCAACACAGACGGCAACCCCGTGGCGCGCCAGCTGGTCGAGCAGGTGTTTGAGCCATGCGACACCACGTGGCGCGGGCTGGGGCCGATTGCCAACTCGGGCCTTTCCATCCGCCCCAAGTTCTCACGCTTTGATGCCCGCGCTCGCTTTGACGTGCCCGTTGAGGCGACGATCGAGCCGCGTGGGTGCCGCTGCGGCGACGTACTGCGCGGGGCCATTACGCCGAGCAGCTGCCCGCTCTTTGGCCGCACCTGCACGCCCGAGCACCCCGTCGGCCCGTGCATGGTGAGCTCCGAGGGCAGCTGCGCGGCATACTACCGTTATCGTAACTAGCCCGGACGCACCCGCACACTGGCACCACCCACGATTGGAGTTTTCGATATGTCCCATAGCGTTACCGATAGCACCGTCCTGCTGGGCCACGGCTCTGGCGGTCAGATGATGAAACGCATCATCGATGAGGTCTTTTTGGATGCCTTTGGGTCGCCCGAGTTGCTCGAGGGCAACGACGCCGGCGTGGCCGCGCTGCCCGCGAGCGGGCGCATCGCCATGTCGACCGACAGCTTTGTGGTCTCTCCGCAGTTCTTCCCCGGTGGCAACATCGGCCGCCTCGCCGTATGCGGAACCGTCAACGACGTCGCGACCTCGGGCGCCAACGTGCGCTACCTGTCGTGCGGCTTTATCCTCGAAGAGGGCTATCCCATGGATAAGCTCCGCCAGATTGTGCAGACGATGGCCGAGACGGCGCACGAGGCGGGCGTGTCCATAATCACGGGCGACACCAAGGTGGTCGAGCGCGGCGGGGCCGACGGCGTCTACATCAATACCGCCGGCGTGGGCGAGGTTCCCACGGGCGTGGCGCTCAGCGGTGCCAACTGCCAGCCCGGCGATGTCATTCTGGTATCGGGTACGCTGGGCGACCACGGTATCGCCATCATGAGCCAACGCGAGGGCCTGGCGTTTTCGAGCACGATCGAAAGCGATGCCGCGCCGCTCAACCACCTGATTGCCGACGTTTTGGCCGCAGCGCCCGACACGCGTTGCTTTCGCGACCCCACGCGCGGTGGCCTGGCGTCCACTCTCAACGAGTTTGCCCAGGCCAGCGGTGTTGCCATGGAGGTCGACGAGGATGCCGTGCCCGTGCGTCCCGACGTGCAGGCCGCCTGCGAGATGCTCGGCTACGATGTGTTGCAGGTGGCAAACGAGGGCAAGATGGTTGCCGTCGTGCCGGCCGAGCAAGCCGATGCCGCGCTGAGCGCCATGCGCGCCGCCCGCTACGGCGAGAATGCCGCCATCATCGGTCGCGTGCTGCCGCTTGCCGAGGGTGCCCGTCCCGCTGTGCGCGTGCGCACCGGCTGGGGCTCGACCCGTATCCTCGACATGCTCGTGGGAGAGCAGCTGCCGAGAATTTGCTAGGGCGGAACAGCACGGTCGGCGCGATGCGGCTTGGTATCCCTGGAGATGTTCAGATTCCAAGCACGCCCAACGCATAAGCCCAGTATTATGAGGTGCGTTTTAAATCCAATGACGGGAGCTTTCATGGCAGCAGCTTTTTCCCATGTGATCTTTGACCTGGACGGCACCATCCTCAACACGCTCGAGGACCTGGCGGCCGCCGGCAACCATACCTGCGAGACGCACGGCTGGCCCACGTTTGCCGTCGACGAGTACCGCTACAAGGTGGGAAACGGCATGCTCAAGCTGGTTGAGCGTTTTATGCCTGCCGAGTATGCGGGCGACAGCCGTATGTTTGAGCAGACGCTTGCCGAGTTTAGGGCTTACTACGGCGAGCACAAGGAGGACCACACCGCCCCCTATGCCGGCACAATCGAGATGCTCGACCGCCTGCGCGCCGCGGGTGTGCAGCTAGCCGTGCTCACTAACAAGGACCACGTCTCGGCGGCTCCGCTTATCGAAAAATACTTTGGTTCCGAGCGCTTTGCGCTGGTACAGGGCCGTGTTGATGCGTTTCCGCCCAAGCCCGAAGCACCCGTCACGCTGCATGTGATGGAGGAGCTGGGCGCCAATCCGGCAACCACGCTCTATGTGGGCGATTCCAATGTCGATATCCTGACCGGTCACAACGCCGGCCTTAAGAGCGCGGGCGTCAGCTGGGGCTTCCGCGGCCGCGCAGAGCTGGAAGCCGCCGGCGCCGACTACGTGGTGGACACCCAGGCAGAGCTCACGGCGCTGGCACTGGGCGAGTAACCGCACATCCCCCCACGGGCAGCTAATGTGGGACGGGGCTCTTTTAGCTGCCCCCGTACCAAAGAAGTGTCCCCAACTGCCGGCAGAAAAGGAACGTCCCCAAGTGCCGCCTTCGACAGCGATGGCAACGCCACAGGCACAAGTGCCACTTTAAGCCAGCCAAGAGAACGCCGTTGTTTTGGCAACGACAGCGAAAGCCCGCCAGAGCGAGCAAGGCGCCTTGAAACGAGGCGGCATTGACCTTCTGGTCATGCCGCCGAAGTTGAAAGGCAGATTGCCGCTCTGGCGGGCTTGCAGCGTCGAGCAGTTGCGGCGTTTGGTAAAACGCCGCAACGAACTAGCTCATCATCGCATTCATCATCTCGGTGGTTGCGGAATCGTCGGCAGACCACTCGTTATCCTCGTTGGCGGAATATTTAAAGGTGACCTTGGTGTCCTTGGTCTTAGCGGCCTTGGTCACGTCGACCATGACCTGGCCGGCCATCTTGTACAGGTCATCCTCGGAAGGCATCGTATCGAGTGCGGCGACCTTCTCCTGATACTGGGTGGCGAAATCTTCGACGATCTTATTCATGGACTTGCAGGTGATGGTAACCTCGGCGGTCGCAGTGCCCTTGTCCTCATCGACCGTCACATCGCCGATCTTGTAATCAAAGCCCTCGAGATAGCTCTTGGCGTACTCCTTGGGATCGATGCCCAGTTGCTCAAACTCGTCGCCCGAAGCCTCTTCCAGACCGGAGAGGAAATCATCGCCGCCGTTCTTGATCTCGTCAAACTGGCTCGTAAGGTCGTTGGTGATGAGCTCCTCCACCGAAGGCCCTCCGCAGCCGGAAAGCAAAACCACGCACGCGACCAGGGCAGCCATCAGGGGCGCAAGCAGCAGCTTCTTTTTCATGACATTCCTCCAAACAAGCGGCGCCGCGTTCCCTGCGCAGCGCACGTCGTAACAGCAAGTCCATATTAGCGGCCCGGCCCAACCCCCTGCGTCGCAAAAGCGCAGGCGGCTCAATTTGACGAACGAATGGCCCGTAAAGCAAGCCCCTTGCAATAAAATGCACCTGTTTAGCCTATTAAAAAAGGGTGGCCGGACAACCCGACCACCCTTGCGCATCTTCTGGATGCCGCAGACTACTTGCGGACGACCTTAACGATGGCGTCACCGGCGGCGACGGCAGACTCGGCCTCGACGGCGAGCTCGACGTCAGCGAACTCGGCGGTGTTGGACACGGCCACGACGACGCAGTCCTTGTAACCGGCGGCAGCGATCTTGGCGCGGTCGATCTTGAGTATGGGCTGACCAGCTTTGACAACGTCGTCGGCCTTGACGAAGCCCTCGAAGCCATCACCGTTCATGTTGACGGTATCGACGCCAACGTGCACCAGAACCTCGATGCCGCTATCGGACTGCAGGCCCACGGCGTGACCCATGGTGACGGTCACCTTGCCGTCGCAGGGAGCGTAGACCAGGTCGTCCTCGGGCCACACAGCGCAGCCCTTGCCCAGAACCTCGCCACCAAAGACGGGATCGGGCACGTCGGCCATCTTGATGACCTTGCCCTTGACAGGCGAGCACAGCACGTCGGCGCCAGCAGAAGCAGAGATGGAGGCCGGAGCAGCAGCTGCCGCGGGCTCAGCCTTCTTCTTGAACATATCAAACAGACCCATACGTTTTCTCCTCTTGATTAAGCGCAACGTTTTGCGCATGCCTATGGTGATTATAGTGCCAAATGATCAAATTGCTAAGGTGAGGGCTCGAATCGCAAGCCCTTCCAAGCCCTTCCCAAAACCTTTTCCCCAGTGGCACTCATATTGTCGATTAATCCAAGCCCTCGGTACCGTTGGACTTGATGATCTTCTGGTATGCGAAGAAGCTGTCCTTGCGGCGGCGCTCGTAGGTACCGGTGCCGTCGTCGTACTTATCGACGTGGATGAAGCCGTAGCGCTTGCGCATCTCGCCAGTGCCGGCGGAAACCAGGTCGATGGGACCCCACCAGGTGTAGGCGATCAGGTCAACGCCGTCGGCGATGGCCTCGCCCATAGCCTTGATGTGGCTCTGCAGATAGGCGATGCGGTACGGGTCGTGGATGGAGCCGTCCTCCTCGACCTCGTCGTAGGCACCCATGCCGTTCTCGACCACCATCAGCGGAATCTCGTAGCGGGCGTAAATCTCGTTGAGGGCGATGCGCAGGCCCAGCGGATCGATCTGCCAGCCCCAGTCGGTGGACTCCAGATAGGGATTCTTGCCGCCAAAGGTCATGTTGCCCTCGGTCATCTCGTGGTCCTTGTGGGTGCCCACAGTGCCGGACATGTAGTAGCTAAAAGTGTAGAAATCAACCTTGCCGTCGGCGATATCCTGCAGGTCGCCGTCCTCCATCACGAGCTCAACATCGTTCTCGGCCCAGAAGCGCTTGGCATAGAACGGGTACTTGCCGCGCACCTGCACGTCGGAGCAGTACCAGTTCATGGTGTTCATCTCCTGCTGCGTGGCGAACACGTCGGCCGGATCGCACGTGGCGGCATAGGAGAGGATGAAGCAGTCCATGTTGCCCATCTTAAACTGCGGGTAATGCTCGTGGGCATAACGCACGACGCGGCCGCTGGCGACAAACTGGTGATGCAGCGCCTGCATACGAGCCTGCGGCGTGGTGTGGACCGCCGACGCCGGACCCTCAAAGCCCTGAATCATGCTGGTCTCAAAGAGGTTCCCCATGTCCTGAGTACCGCAGTTGATCTCGTTGAAGGTGAGCCAGAACTTGACCTTGTCCTGATAGCGGTCGAAGACGGTCTGGCAGTACTTCTCAAAGAAGCTGATGAGCTCGCGGCTCGCCCAGCCGTTGTATTTCTCGACCAGGTGATAGGGCATCTCGTAGTGCGAGAGGGTCACGAGCGGCTCGATATTGTGGGCGCGCAGGCAGTCGAAGACGCGGTCGTAGAAGGCGAGACCGGCCTCATTGGGCTCAGCGTCGTCGCCGTTGGGGAAGATACGGCTCCAGGAGATGGACATGCGGAACATATTGAAGCCCATCTCGGCGAACAGCGCGATGTCCTCCTCATAGTGATGGTAGAAATCGATACCGTCATGATTGGGGTAGAAGCGGTTGGGGTCGATGTCGATCGTAATCTGACGTGGCTCCTTGTAGCTGCCGCCCAAGAAATGGTCGTCGACGGAAGGACCGCGGCCGTCCACGTTCCAAGCGCCCTCAAACTGGTTGGCGGCGGTGGCGCCACCCCAATAGAAACCCTTGGGGAACTTGATGTTTGCCATGAGCATCTCCTTTGCATCGCGGGTCGATAATCCGAGTATCGCCTGCGCACGGGACGGGCAGAAGCGGGCGCGCCAAACCCGACACTTCTTTTCGCGCCCACGGACCGCCGCCGCCCCGTCCCTGACACTTCCTGATACCGACCAACAAAGGGACAGGTTTATTTTGGAAGGTTTTATCTGGGCAAACGCCGGCGGTAGGCGGCCGGCGTGCAGCCATAGCGCTCGGCAAATTTTTTGTAGAAGAAGCTCATATTGGCATAGCCCACCTCGCGCGCTGCGGCCTCTGCAGTAGCACCGGTGTCGAGTAGAGCCGCCGCGCGTGTCAGGCGGCTCTCCTGCACGAGCTGCATAAACGTGCGGCCCGTCTGCCGCTTGAGCAGCGCGCTCGCGTAGTTGGGACTCAGGTGCAGGTGGTGGGCTAAGTCGTCGAGTGTGCAATCGCAAGCATGCCGCTCGATGTAGCTCATCGCCGCCGCAACCTGCGCCGAGGGAAGTGCGGGCGCGTCCGTTTGCAGCAGCGCGGCCTCGTAGCTTTGCATAAGCTCGACCAGCAGCAGCTCGAACAGCCTCGAGGCAATCTGAGGACTCGCCGCTGTCGGCTCCAGGAGTTCGCAGAGCATCTCCTGCATGTACCGGCGCACGCGACGGCTGCCACCCGTGCGGAAATGCACGTGACCGCGGTGGTCGGTTTCGTCATTGAGGGCGTTGAGTAGAAATCGCGAGACAGTACCTGCGGACGAAAGGCTCTGATCCAGGCTGCGGCGCAACATCGGCCGCGAGATGACAATGCTCAGCATAATGTCATGCTCACCCAGCTCGCCTATGGCGTGCGGACATGCCGCATCGAGCAGGAGCACCTCATTTTGGGCGAGTGTGAGTTGTGCGCCGTTGACAATCTGCGGCGCGTTTCCGCAATAGACATAGCTGATTTCGACATAGTCGTGCACGTGCTCCGGTACGGGATTGAAACGCGAGTTGCGCACAATTGACAGGCCCTCGGGCATACCTTTTTGATGCAGAGCGCGCATTCGATTGCCGATCTTATGGACGTGATTATCGTCGATTTCCGGCTGAAAATCCCAGTCGAACGCATCGCACCAGTCATAGCGGGCACCCGCGCGGTATGCGCGCTCGCTATCGGTCAGCTCGAGCAAAAGATTGTCTAAACGTGCGATATCCATAGCTCCACCATCGTTGATTTAGTCATATTCTGCCGTGGTTTTGATATTAGCAGGGCAGCGCGGACGACGTACCCTGACTTCAATCGATTTAAAAGGTTGGTTTTAGAGGAGTGGATATGGCAGCATACGGCAACCATGTGCTTCCGTTCTTGTGGCTCAAGGGCGAAGAACGCGAGACGATTACCGAATACTTAGAGCAGATTGCCGGCGCAGACATCCATGAGGTCTGCCTTGAGTCGCGCACGCATCCCGAATTTTGCCGCGACGGCTGGTGGTCCGACCTGCGTTTTATCATTGGCGAGTGCAAGCGCCTGGGCCTTAAGATCTGGCTGCTCGATGATGCCCACTTTCCCACGGGCTACGCCAACGGCGCGCTTGCAGGCGAGGATGTAGACCCCGCGCTCAAGAAGACTGTGCTTAAGCATCACACGGTAACGGTCGTTGGACCCCAGCCGTCCACGACCATCAAGCTCGGCAACCTCATGGATCCCACGGAGCACTTTGTGGGCGCGGCGGGTTTTGACGCTGCCGGCGCATCGCTCGACCTTGAGCTCGCCGTTGAGCAAACCGAGGGCGGCACTCCCGCCTGCCTGCGCTTTGACGCTCCCGCCGGCGTCACCACCCTCGAGCTCTACGTCACCAGCCAAAAGACCGGCTTTCGCGATGAATACATCAACATGGTCGACGCCGATTCGTGCCGCATGCTCATCAACGCCGTCTACGAACCCACATTCACGCATCTGGGCGACGAGTTCGGCAAGACCATTCTGGGGTTCTTTACCGATGAGCCTGGCTTTATGAACGAGAAGGGTGCGACCCTCGAAGACGCTTCTACCAGCAGTTTTATCGGACGCGGTGACATGGCGCTGCCATGGTCGGACGAACTTGCGCGACGCCTGCACGAGGCACTGGGCACAAATTGGCTGAGTGAGCTCCGCGGGCTTTGGACGCGCGACCCCGCCGGCGCTCGGGTCCGCCACACCTACATGGACATCGCCACGCAACTCTACCGTGCGTGCTTTGACGAGCAGATTGGTGACTGGTGCCGCGAGCGCGGCGTTATGCACATTGGCCATGTAATCGAGGACAAGAGCTGCCACACACGCTTGGGCCAGGGCGCTGGGCACTACTTCCGCGCTGTCGCCGGTCAGGACATGGCGGGCATCGATGTGGTTATTAACCAGCTCGCCCCCGGCATCGACCACGGCCCTTACAGCTACTTCCATGGCGCATGGAACATGGAGTTCTTTACCTACGCGCTTGCCAAACTGGGCTCTTCGGCCGCGCGCCTCGACCCCAAAAAGCAAGGGCGCTGCATGGCCGAGGTCTTTGGCGCCTTTGGCTGGCACGAGGGCTTGCGCGAGATGAAATGGATTGCCGACCACATGCTCGTCCGCGGCGTCAATTGGTTTACGCCGCACGCGTTTAGCATGGCGCCCTTCCCCGATTGGGACTGCCCGCCGCACTTTTACGCGCACGGCAATAACCCGCAGTGGCCGCACTTTGGCCAGCTCATGAGCTATATGAACCGTACGGCAACGCTGCTTTCGGAAGGCTGTGCCACGCGCCCCGTCGCCATCCTGTACCATGCCGATGCCGAATGGGCCGGTAGCGCCATGCCTATCGAGCGCGTGGCGGCAGAGCTCACGCGCGCGCAGATCGACTTTGATTTTGTGCCCGCCGAGGCTTTTGAGGACAAGAGCCGCTACAAGGTTTCGATTGCCGATGGATTGCTTGGTGTTAACAACTGCCACTACCAGGCATTTGTTATGCCCGGTGCTACGTTTATTGGCGCGGAGACGGCAAAGGCGGCGAGATACATGACGGATGCAGGCGTTATGGTGCTTGCCGTCGACGAGGTGCCCGGCGCATTCTACGATTCCGATGGCGCGGTCGAGCTGGGAGGACTCGTCGCAACGCCGCTCGCCGATGTCGCCCGCGCGCTTGCAAGCGCGGGACTGCAGACCGTTGTGCCTGACACACCGCAACCCTGGCTACGCGCACTTCGCTACGAGCGAGCAGGCGAGACCTACGTTATGCTCGTCAACGAGCACCCACGCGAGCACATCGACTGCACGGTTGCACTTGCGACAGGCGAGCGCCTTTGCGGCACGCGGCTCGACCTGCTAAACGGTGCCGAGCCCGTTGCGTTTGACGGTGCGCTGGAGCTCGCACCCTTCGAGAGCTGCATCGTTGTTTTGCAAGCGAGCAACGAGGATGCGCCCGGAGACGGCGTAATCGACGCTGATACATCGCTCGGCCTGCGCATCGAAGGCCCATGGACCGTTGCCCTCTCCCCTGCCGGCAGCAATGGCGCCTTTGGTGAAGCACAAGAGCTCAAACACCTGGGCGACCTTACGGCCGATCTGTTCACCGGCACCTGCGGCACCTACCGATATCATGCGTCGTTTGAGCTGGCCAACGATTGCACCGACGCCACGATCGACCTGGGAGACGTCTACGAAACCGCAACGCTCACGCTCGATGGACGCTCGCTCGGCACACGCATCTGCCCGCCCTATCGTTTTGCCGCCGGCTCACTTTCCGCCGGTGCGCATGAGCTCGCGATCGACGTCATCAACACGCTCGACCATGCGATCCCCGACATCTTCGGTCTCACCGAGCCCGTCGCCCCCAGCGGCATCCTCGGCCCCGTTACCCTTTGCGGGCAAAACCTGCCAAAATAAACCTGTCCCTTTTTGGCAGGTTTGGCGAGTGTGGGAGTTCGCATGGATATCAAACGCAAGATCACCGAAGCGCAGGGCCTCACCCCCACCGAGCAACAGCTCGGCATTGCAGCCCTTGCCATCGGTCAGGACATCCGCGGACTTTCTATTAAGGAATTTGCCGCGCGAACCAACGTTTCGGTCGCGAGCGTACACCGTTTTTGCAAAAAGCTCGGTCTCGAGGGCTTCAAGGATCTCAAGGTCGAGCTTATTCGCTTGGCAACCGAGGCGGGAAACCGCCGCGACGTGGACATCAACTTTCCCTTTGATGCTACGTCCAGCCCCGCGCAGGTTATGGAGCGCATGGAGGGGCTCTACCAGACCACGCTGGCCGAAACGCAGGAGCTGCTCGACCCCACGCAGCTTGACCACGCCGCCAAGCTCATCGCGAACGCCCGACAGGTCGACATCTACACGGGCTCGCACAACCTCTATCCAGCGGGAATGTTCCGCGACCGCCTGCTCTCCGCCGGTAAAAGCGCGACGTGCCACGACGGTGTCGAGGCCCAGGTGCGCACGGCACTCGCCTCGGGTCCCGACCATGCGGCAATCGTCATCTCCTCCAGCGGCCGTGCCCCCAACCGCAAGGACCTCTTGCCGCTCCTCAGCAGTCGACATGTCCCGGTCATCGTAATCGGCTCTCATTATTGCGCGCGCATTCACCCTGGCTTTGCCGCCTACCTTACGGTGAGTGACCACGAGAGCATGACGCATCGCATCACGCAGTTCGCCAGCCATATCGCCGTGCAATACGTGCTCGATTCGCTCTACAGCAGCTACTTCGCCAAAGACTACGCCCACTGCTCCGAATTCCTGGAGCGCTCGTTCCCCTACACCCGCCTGCCCGGGCTCAAGTAGTCATTTAAGAACGTCCCCAATGACTAAGGAGTGTCCCCAGGTGCCGGCACAAAAGGAACGTCCCCAAGTGCCAACCAGGGCAACACCGCGGGTAGAGGACGGACAGCGAGCGCCGTCCAGGGCGAACAAGTTGGCATGAAAAAGGCGAGGCATTGGCCTTCTGGTCATGCCTCGCCTTTTGAATGACAAATTGTCGCCCTGGGCGGCGCGCAGCGTCGGTCGGTTACGACGTTTGGTAAAACGCCGTAACTACTCCCGTGCTCCGTACTGCTCGTAGTAGGCGTCGATGGCGGTCTTGAGCTCGTCGTCGATGACGACCTTGCCGTCGATCTCGTGGTTGTAGAGGGTCTCGACAACCTCGGCCATGGAGACGATGCTCGCGACGGGGAAACCGTACTTGGCCTCGATCTCCTTCTGTGCGGTGGTCACGCCGCCCTTGCCGACCTCCATGCGGTTGAGGGACACGATCAGACCCTTGATCTCGACATCGGCAGCAGCCTTGACCTTGGGATAGGTCTCGTCGATGGACTTACCGCTGGTGGTGACGTCCTCGACCATGATCACGCGGTCGCCGTCTTGAGGCTCATAGCCCAGCAGGTTGCCCTTGTCGGCACCGTGGTCCTTGGCCTCCTTGCGGTCGCAGCAGTACTTGACCTCCTTACCGTACAGCTCGTGGTAGGCAATTGCGGTCACGACGGCCAGCGGAATACCCTTGTAGGCCGGTCCAAACAGCACATCAAAGTCGTCGCCAAAGTTATCGTGGATGGCCTGGGCGTAATACTCTCCCAGCTTCTTGAGCTGATAGCCCGTCACGTAAGCGCCGGCGTTCATAAAGAACGGGGACTGACGGCCGCTCTTGAGCGTAAAGCTGCCGAACTTAAGGACGTCGGACTCGACCATAAACTTGATGAACTCTTGCTTGTAAGCCTCCATGCGGGCTCCTCTCGTAATCGCGTACGTGCCTTCCAGTTTAGCGCAGGCGAAGCGTCGATGCGGGTGAGCTTTGGGGCCACGGCATTCTGTAAAGGCTTTGTCAAAGGGAATGGTTTTCCGAACAATGGGGTTGACACGGCAAACCCCCTCATCAAGAATACGGGCGGATTAAAAAGGGGTACGAGATACCCAAAGCGCGCTGCGCTCGGCCTTTAGGAGGTGTGCCATGGAAGGCAGTCCTAGTCGAAAAACCTGCATGTCGCCCTCGGCACGCCGTGAGGATTCCGCATACGCATAAACGCCACCGGCAGATCGCCAAAACCACCACAAAGGCGCGCTGCACCCTTTGTGGGCTCAAGAGCTTGACGTGAGCGACATCTAGGTTTTTTGAAGCAAATACGACACGTACGCTAACTCCCTTCAACAAGGAGGACCCTATGCTGATGCTCAAAACCGTCACGGTACTCGAAGCCATCTCCAAGCGCCGCCGCACGGCGCGCCCCGCCGCTCATACCGGCCTGTCCAAGAACACCATATTCGCCGCCACCCATAGTGCCGAAGACGCCCTCGTGCTGCTTGACGCCACGGCAAACGGTCTCACCGCTGAGCACGCCGCCGAGCGCCTGGATGCCACCGGCTCCAACACCATCGAGGCACCGACCAAGACGCTCGCCCGCCGCATCGCCGACGCCTTTGTCGACCCCTTCGCCGGCATCCTCGCCTCGCTCGCGCTGGTCTCGCTCTACATCGACGTGCTCGCCGTGCCCGAGCCGCAGCGCGACCCCTCCACGGTCATCGTCATCGGCATCATGCTGCTGGTATCGGGCGGTATGAAGTTTATCCAGGAAGCCCGCAGCGGCAATGCAGCAGAGGCCCTCAAGGACCTGGTCTCCAACACTTGCACCGTCCTGCGCGACGGCGAGCGCATCGAAATCCTCTTCGACGAGCTCGCCCCCGGCGATGTGATCCGCCTCTCTGCCGGCGATATGGTGCCGGCCGATGCCCGCGTCATCACCGCGCGCGACCTGTTTGTGATCGAGTCCGCACTCACCGGCGAGAGCGAGGCCGTCGAGAAGACCGCTGCCACCACCGTCGTCGATGGTGCCGACGGCTCCGCGCTGCCGCTCTCTGCCTGCAAGAACATCGTCTTTACCGGCACCTCCGTGCAAAACGGCACCGCCATGGCGCTTGTCGTTGCCACCGGCTCGGACACCTACCTGGGCGGCATCGCCAAGATGCTCAACGGACGCGGCGAGAAGAGCGCGTTTGACCGCGGCGTCTCGAGTGTCTCCATGTTGCTCGTACGTCTTATGCTCGTTATGGCGCCGGCCGTCTTTGCCATCAACGCCGCCACCAAGGGCAACATCATCGACGCGCTGCTGTTCGCCACGAGCGTGGCCGTGGGCATCACGCCGCAGATGCTTCCCGTCATCGTGACCACGAGCCTGTCACAGGGCGCCAAGGACCTCGCCCGTCGCCAGGTTATCGTCAAGGAGCTGCCGGCGATTCAAAACCTGGGTGCCATGGACGTCCTGTGCTGTGACAAGACCGGCACCCTCACCGAAGACCGCATCGTACTCGAGCGCTACCTCAACACCGACGGCAACGAGGACGCACGCGTGCTGCGCCATGCGTTTTTGAACAGCTTCTTCCAGACCGGCCTCAAAAATCTTATCGACCTGGCCGTAATCGACCGTGCCGATGTGACACCCTCGACCGTCGCACCCGATTCCATGCTGGGCCAGAGCCTGCGCGACCGCTACACCAAGGTCGACGAGGTTCCCTTCGATTTCTCACGCCGTCGCCTGAGCGTAGTTGTCTCCGACGCCCAAGGCAAAACCCAGATGGTTACCAAGGGAGCTGCCGAGGAAATGCTCGAGATCTGCTCTTTTGTCGAGGTCAACGGTATCGCCCGGCCGCTCGCCGAAGACAAGCTCGCCCAGATTCGCAAGCAGGTCGCCGATCTTAACGCCGAGGGCCTGCGCGTGATTGCCGTGGCACAGAAGACCGATCCGCGCTGCGTGGGCGAGTTTGGCATCGCCGACGAATGCGACATGGTGCTGATGGGCTTTTTGGCCTTCCTCGATCCGCCCAAAGCAAGTGCCGCGGGAGCCGTCGCCACGCTCGAAGCCAAGGGCGTGGCGGTCAAGGTCCTGACCGGCGACAACGACCGCGTCGCCGCCACCGTCTGCGAGCAGATTGGTATCGATGCGAGCAACGTCTTGCTCGGCTCCGAGATCGATGCACTCGATGACGCCGAGCTTGCCGAGCGCGCCGAGAAAACCCACCTCTTCGCCAAGCTCTCGCCACTGCAGAAGGCACGCCTGGTGCGCGTCATGCGCGAGATGCTCGACCACACCGTGGGCTTTATGGGCGACGGCATCAACGACGCCGCCGCCATGCGTGCGAGCGATTGCGGTATCTCGGTCGATTCGGCCGTCGACATTGCCAAGGAATCCGCCGATATCATCTTGCTTCAGAAGGACCTGGGCGTGCTCGAGCGCGGCATCATCGAAGGCCGCCGCACCTACGGCAACCTGCTCAAGTACCTCAAGACCACAGTGAGCTCCAACTTTGGCAACGTGCTGTCCGTGACCGTCGCGAGCCTGTTCTTGCCGTTTTTGCCCATGAGTGCCCTGCAGCTGGTGCTGCTGTCGCTCGTCTACGAGATCGTGTGCATCACGCTACCGTGGGACACCGTCGATGACGCCTGGACCGCCCGTCCGCGCTCCTGGGACGCCGCGTCCATCAAGGGCTTTATGCTCGAGCTGGGTCCCGTGAGCTCGCTGTTTGACATCGTGACCTTCGCCGCGCTCTTCTTTGTGGTGTGCCCCGCCACCGTGGGCGCAAGCTGGTCCGAGCTCTCCGGGACGGGCAACGTCGCGGGTATGGCGACCTTTGCCGCACTCTTCCAGAGTGGCTGGTTTATCGAGTCTGTGTGGTCGCAGACGCTCGTGATCCACATGCTGCGCTCCCCGCGCCTGCCGAGCCTACGTGACCACGCCGCGCCGGCACTGTGCGCGCTCACCGTGCTAGGCCTGGCGCTTGTCACCTGGCTGCCGGCAAGCCCCATCGCCGATGCGCTCGGCCTCATGACGCTGCCCACAAGCTTTTTCGCGCTGCTCATCGGCATCGTCACCGCCTACATCGCGCTCACCCAGCTGGCAAAACGCCGCTACATCGCCCGCCACGGCGAACTGCTGTAGCAAGCAGGCGAAAAACACCCTGCCAGCCGCCATTACCGCTACCACAGCTGCCGACGCCGCTGCCGTTGCCTCTGTCGCCGCCGCAGTCTATCCCCTCAGCAGTTGCGGTGAAATAGTTCCTGTTTAAGGTCCCGTGACTTTAATTTAGGGACTATTCCACCGCAACTTATTGGAGGATTAGCTAGTCCTTGGGTGTCCAGGACCAGAAGAAGTTGATAAGGGCAACACGTGAGGTGGTGCCGGTCTTTTTGTTGATCGAGGAAATGTGACGATAGAGCGTGGAGCGCGAAAGGAAAAGCGTTGTGGCGATGTCCTGAACGCTCTGGTCCGAAACGACCAAGGCCTCAAGAACATCGCGCTCGCGCTCTGTAAGCTCAAAGGTGGCGACGAAGGCATCGAGGCGCTCATCGGACGTGAGCTCCGCTGCCTCCACGGGCTCGGGGTCGGAGCATGTGGGCGCAAGATCCCCACCAAGATCATCGGTGGCAAGCGGCAGGCCGTCCTGCATCACGACATCATCGGCCCGTTGCCCCAACTGCCCCAGCAGCGTAATCGCAATACCCACAAACATCACGAGCGCCGCGCCGACTGCGGCCAGCACGTTTTGACTCAAAATAATCGCCACTGCCGGCGCCGTCACGAGCATCGAGCACACGTTGTTGACGACGCGGCCCATGCACGGCCAAAAATATGACCAGCGCGCATAGAGCGAGATGGCGGCGAATTTTGTGGTAAAGAACACCACAAAGAAGCCCGAGCCCAGAAAAAAGATGATCGTGGCAGCAAGCTCGTTGCCGCCGTTGCCATCGATGATGAGCACAAAGAACGAAAGCGTGGACAACATGGCGGCGCATGTCATGCCGATATTCATATACGAACGGCCGCGCAGGTCAAATAGGACGCCGGCGGCCAACGAGCTCACGACAAGCAGCAGGCGCGGCCAGTCACCCAAATCAACGGCTCCGGTAGCATGCAGGGTTGTGAGGCCCGCGTTGAGAGCGGCGAATACGCCGGAAAGATACGCTGTCGCCACGGTCAGGCGAGCAACAGTGCGGCGGAATGCTGCCTTTGCCTTAGGATTGTCATGCCACTTGGCGCCATATTCCAGAGCATCTACCGAAAGCCCGGCTACACTGGGTTCAAAGTTGGGATCGGACTCGTCGCGCAGCTTGGCGCGTCGGGCACCGTGGAGCAACGCCACCTGCGCGATCGCGCAGACGACCAGAACAGCCTGCTGAGGAATGCCGGCAGGCATCACCATGTGGTTGAGGACCTGCACCAGAACGCCCATGGCGTAAGAAAGTGCGGCGGCGCGCGCCAAGCAAGGCGTCCGCGCAAAGTTTGCGTGAGCAGTCGATCCGCAGTAGCCCAGCGCGCAGCACGCCACCAAACCTCCGGCAATTATTACCTCAACCTGAACCGCCATAATCAACAGCAGCAATGCCGCCACCAGCAAAACGCCCGTGACGTCACTCGTTGCGTCGATGGCATGGGAACGGTGATAATACAGAATGGGACGCACAAAAAAGCCAATCACGCTCGCGCCGAGGACAAGGCTCTCATAAATAACGACCTCGTTCGGAGA
The DNA here is from genome assembly GCA_008668795.1 of Collinsella aerofaciens. Taxonomy (GTDB): domain Bacteria; phylum Actinomycetota; class Coriobacteriia; order Coriobacteriales; family Coriobacteriaceae; genus Collinsella; species Collinsella aerofaciens_AS. The sequence goes on from RQBM01000004.1 coordinate 21,959, forward strand.
CACGAACTCGGCCATGCGCACATCAAAGAGATACTCGCACGCCAAAAACGTGAAGGAGAACAGCGCCAGGCATATAATCTCCCGAATGCCCCGACGCAGATATGCGGTTGTGTCTCCCATGCCCCTCATGGTTAACCCCCGGCCGCTCAATTGTCTGGAATTCCATTTTAATAAAGAACCAATCTCAATATCGAAGCCGAGCTCGAAATGCTGCAAATTTGACCCCAGCCGTTCACATCACGCCGCGATTTTTAGCCGCATGGACCAGAAGGGACACGCGCGACCTCTAGCTCGACAAGGAGTGTCTCCAACTACCGCTCATTTAAGTACGTCCCCAATGAGTGCGACGGAATGGCTCCCCTTGGCAGCTTAAAGCCGTCACGCAGGAACCATTCCGTCGCAGCCTCATGAAAGGGACTGGGTTGTAAATGTTGGAGTAGAGCCGTTAGCGCCCGGGGGTCAGGATCACCAGTGCGTCGTGCTCAAAGGGATGCTGGGCCACGCGCACGGTGCCGTCACCGTTGTCGCGGACGGGCAGCTTGGCGATGCGCTTGTCCTCCATGTCGAGGACCGTCGCCGTCCAGTCGCGCGCACCGTCGAGCTTAAACTTGAGCGCCGTGGTACGCGGCAGGTACGTGACGACGCGATCGCCAACGCGCGCCACACGAATGGCCTCGCGCGCGTCATCGAGCAGCTCCTGCGCCGGAACCACGGCAAGTGCGTCATCGCCAGCCGTAGCGCCCAGGCCGGCAAGCACATGCTCGATCGCGCCAAAGTCCCAAACGCCCGCAAACTGCAGGCACTCCTGCCAGCGGAACGGCATATCGAAGCCCTCGCCCAGCACCGAGCCCTGGCTCTTGCTGGTCTGCCAGTTCCAAACGCCGTGCGCGCCATAGGTCACACCTGCACTGGCGCCGGCGAGGATCGACGACCACACGCTCGCGCGGCAGTCCTGCGCGGTGAACCGCCAGTACACGTTGCGCGAGGCGCCCATCTGCTCGTAACAGGGCTCGGAGTTGACCATCGGCTTTTTGGGATAGTTGGCGATAAAGTCCTGCGGCAGGCGCCAGGCCTCGGGCTGGCCCTCGTAGTTGTGGCCGGGCTGGAACATGTAGAAGTCCAGGCGGTCCAGGCACTGCAACGGAATGGTGCGGTTGCCGCGGTTGATATGCATGGTGCGCAACGCTTCGGGCGCGCGCTTGACAACTTCGTCGAGGGCATCCTCGTAATAGGCGATCGCCTCGTCGCTGGTAAAGTCGGTATCGCCCGTCACCACATAGACGGGGTCGAACTCGCCCAGGTTCTCGACGACGCGGGCAACGTGGGCACGGACCTCCTCGCGCGGCATAACCTCGGCACCGCAACGCTCAGCAATCTTGGCGCCCCAGGTACCGGGCACGTAGTTGCACCACATAAGCACGAGTGCCGGACGAATGCCGTGCTCGACGGCAGCGCGGCACATGGCAGCAGCACGGTCCCAGTACGCCTGGTTGGGACGGGACCAATCAAAATGCACGCCGTCCTCGCTGGCATAGGGCCAAATGCCCAGATCGGGACAGCAGCGGTCCCACTGCGGCAGCGTGTTGATCTGCAGCACGTTCATGCCCTGCTCGGCGCGACGGGTCAGATAGTAGTCCCAATCGGCCTCGGTAATGCTCGTAAACGCGCTCCAGCACGTATCGGCAAACCAAAAGAACGGTTTGCCCTCGCACAAAAAGCCGTCCTGACGACCGTTAACGGTCAGCTTTCCCAAACTCATCTGCATGCCCTTTCGTTTGATAAAGGAGTTGCGAACCGGCAGATTCTTTCGCGGTAACCCCGCGCGAAAGCCCCTGGCGCTTAGCAAGCCCCGGCGAGTAGGCGCCGCGCGCCCCCAATCAGTCTACCTTGTAAGAAGGGCCCCGCCGGGCTTGCGCCTGACGGGGCCCTGTCGTGTAGGTAAGGTCGTATGCGTCCGAATGGTTTGGCCTTAGGCCTCCATCTCGGCGAGCTCCTCCTTGGAGAAGCCAGTGGCAAAGACGACGGCAGCGGCGATGACAAAGGAGATTGCCATACCGACGATAGCCCAGACGGTGTTCATCTGGCCACCCTGCAGGTAGTTGGTGAAGACCAGGAAGTTGGAGGCACCGCCGGCCAGGTAGTAGGTAACACCCATGAGGCCGGAGAACACAGCGCCGATAGCACCGCCGATAAACATACCGAGCATGGTGCGACGGAAGCGCATGAGGATACCGAAGAGTGCGGGCTCGGTGACGCCGCCGGCGATGGCGGAGATGACGTAACCCAGAGCAAGACCCTTCTCGTCGGGGTTCCTCATCTTGAGGAAGGCACCGAAGGCGCAGCCCCAGACAGCGGCCATAGCGCAGTTGGTGGAAACGAAGACGAAGGGATCGTAGCCGGCAGCGATGATCTGAACCTGAGCGAGCAGGATGACGGGCATGTGCATGCCGCAGACCACGAAGAGCTGCCAGAAGGCGCCGAGGATGGCCATGACGATCAGGATACCGATACCGCCAAGGTCAGCAAGACCAAAGAGGGCGTTGGCGATGAGGCTGCCGATCTCGTTGCCGATCGGGGCAAGGACGATGAAGGCGATGGGGATGGTGACGATCATGGTGCAGAACGGCGTGAAGACCGTGGACAGCACGTCGGGCATGACCTTCTTAAAGAACTTCTCGACAAAGTACAGGACCGGCACCGAGAGGATGATCGGCAGGACGGACTGCTGGTAGTTGGCAGCGGCGATCTGGATGCCGTAGACGGAGATGATTCCGCCACCCTCCTGAGTCGCGACACTCACGACGGACGGGGCCATAAGAGCACCGCCGAGGAGCATGCCCAGAACCGGAGAGGCGCCGAGCTTCTTAGCAGCGGCATAGCCCAGGTAAATGGGGATAAAGGTAAACGTGGCCTCGTACAGGGTGGTGTAGAGGAACGTGTAGGTCGGATCGGTATCGGAGAGAACGCCGAGCATAGTGGGACCGAGGACCGCGGCGATGGTGCGGAACAGACCGCCGGCCATGAGCAGCGGGATCAGCTGGGTCATGGAGCCCGACAGATAGTCGAGGATGATGTTGGGCAGGTTCTTGAGCTCGAACTTCTCCTTAGGAGCGTCGAGGTTCTCGTCGACCGCGGCACCCTGCTTGACGCCGGACATGGCGACGAACTCGGCGAGCACCTTGGGCACGTTCTGGCCGATGATGACCTGGAGCTGGCTGCCGGCGAACTGGCAACCCAGAACACCCTTGACCTTCTTGATCTTCTCCACGTCGGCCTTGCTGTTATCCTTGAGCGTCAGACGCAGGCGCGTCATGCAGTTGGTGGCGACGGCAACATTCTCCGCACCGCCCACGAGCTCGAGGACATCGGTGGCAATCTGCTTGTTATCTACTGCCATGGGACCCCTCCCCATATCATCGTGTGCCTACCCGTTTGGACGTAGGCACGCCTTTGACCCGGCGACTATAACCCCTTACGGCTGCCGAGCCCTTGGATACGCTGTCGTAAACAATCTGTTTACTGAACGATTACAGCACTTAGTTTACACGCAGCGTTGAATTTGTGGCAGTTTTGCCGTTTGCAGTCCAGTGCCTTGATTGTCATTTTCATTGCAACAGCCTCAGGACTCAGCGCAACGCGTTGCGCTGAGTCCTGAGGCGCGAATCCGGGTAGGCAACCCCAGAGGGGCCGGAATCCCCCGGCCCTCGATGGAGGGAGGCCGGCATGTCCAG
>RQBM01000146.1:0-3028 GCA_008668795.1 Collinsella aerofaciens
CACCGAAATTGTTGTGCATCAGGCCGGGAATCTTATCCTCGTCCTTGGTGTCCTTGTAATACTCAACGCCCTGCACCAGCGACGAGGCGCAATTGCCCACGCCGGCGATAGCCACTCGAATGCTCATCTGAAAACGACTCCTCTGTTATGCATTTCGCAGGTATACCAATCCCCAAGCATACCCACAACCGCATTGTAAACTGAAAAATCACTGAAAAACGGCCATATTACGGCAGTCGTCAACAGATTGTCGATTTGTAAAAAAGCTGCGCAAAAACATGTTTTTCCAGTCGGACAGCACTATCTACACCCTTGTTTTTCAGGTCGTTCGGCTACGGTGGAAACCATGGTTTCACGAACACGAAGTGTCAGCTCACGCTCAAAAAGCGCCCGCAGCGGCAGCGCAACGTCCACGACGCCACGGGTGGGCACCACCTACGGGGTCCATGGAGAAGTGCTGAGCAAGCCGCCCCAGAGGCCGAAGCACACTTCGCATCGCGCACCCAAAAAGACCAGAAAACACAAGCATCTCGTGCTCAAATGGGTGCTCGGCATCTTCGCGGCGCTCATCGCGGCAGGTATCGGCCTGTTCGCCTACATGTACATCACCACGGAAATCCCGCAGCCGGAAAAGTTCGCGCTGGCCGAAAAGACGACCGTGTATTACAACGACGGCACCACGCCGATCGGCAGCTATGCGGAGCAGAATCGCGAAATCATCAGCTGCGCAGACCTGCCCGACTACGTCGGCAACGCGATTGTGGCTTCGGAAGACCGCTCCTTCTATACCAATAAGGGCATCGATCCGATCGGCATCGCACGCGCGTTCTACAACAACCTGACCACCGGTAGCAGGCAGGGCGGTTCCACCATCACCCAGCAGTATGCGGAACGCTATTATCTGGGCGAAACCACCTCGTACGTGGGCAAACTGCGTGAGGCGTTCCTGGCGGTCAAAATCGCCCAAGCACAGGACAAGAGCCAGGTGTTGTGCAACTACATGAACACCATCTATCTCGGCCGTGGCGCATACGGCATCCAGGCAGCGGCCAAAGCGTACTTCGGCAAGGACGCGAAGGATCTGACGCTCTCCGAAGCGGCCATGCTTGCCGGCATCATTCCCGCGCCGAGCGTATGGACCCCCGACGTGAATCCCAAGCAAGCTGAAAAACGTTACAAGCGCGTGCTGAACATCATGGACGAAGACAGCTACATCACGCCGGACGAGAAGAAAGCCGCGAAATTCCCGCAAACCATCGAAATCCAACAGAACAACCAGATGTCCGGACCGAACGGATACCTGCTGACGATGGTGCAGAACGAACTCGTCAACACCAAGGCGTTCAGCAAGCAGGACCTGGAAACCGGCGGCTACAAAATCGTCACCACCATTGACAAATCGAAGCAGGACCTGATGTTCTCCACCATCAGTCCCTCCCAAAACGGCATGCAAGGCATCGTGCCCGACGGCATGCAGTTCGGCGCGCTGTCGGTGAACCCCAAGGACGGTTCCATCATCTCGCTGTACGCAGGAGACGACTACCTGACCAAGCAGCTCAACAACGTCACCCAGGCAACGTACGAAGTCGGCTCCACCATGAAGCCGTTCGCATTGCTGGCCGCCGTCAACGAAGGCGTCAGCCTCAACACGTACTTCAACGGCAACTCGTACCGGACGTTCCCGGGCATCACCGAAACGGTGAGCAACTACGGCGGCGAGAATCTGGGATACGTGAACCTGTACACGGCGACGGAACAATCCTCGAACACCGTGTACATGGATCTGCAAACCAAGCTCGGCGCGCAGAAAATCGCCGAAACCGCACGGCAGGCCGGCGTTGACGATTCGTCTTTGGACGGTTCCAACCCGTTCACCGTGCTCGGCAACAACGGCCTGACCCTCAAGGACATGACGCAGGGATACGCCACACTGGCCAACCAAGGCAACAAGCCGACGCTGCATATCGTTGCCCAAGTGCAGACGGCGAACGGCACCGACCTGTACAACGCGCCGACCTCGGCGGAGCAGACGTTCGAAGCGAACAACGCGAATCTCGTGACGAAGGCGCTTACCGGCGTGGTCCAGCGAGGCACCGCCACCGAGGCGCGTGCCACTGGGCACACCATTGCCGGCAAGTCAGGCACCGCAAACGATTCCAACGCAGCGAGCTTCATCGGCTACACGCCGTCCATGCTGACTTCTGTGGCGATGTGGTATCCGGACGCCAACGGCAATCCGCAGCAGATCCCTTCGTTCGGCCGATGGACCGGCGGCAGCGACTACCCCGTGCATCTGTTCACCGAATACATGAAGCAGGCCCTTGCCGACACTCCGAACGAAACGTTCCCCGACGCCACCGATAACGGCAAGGTCGGCGGACCGGACGGTACGTGGGGCACCGGCGCGCAGAAGACCTGGACTAGAAAGCAGCAGACCACCGTGACTCCGCGCACCGAGGAGAACACCCAACAGACCACGCCGAATCAGACCGAGGAAACGCAGAATACCGGTCAGGGCGGTGGCGACGGCGGTAATAGTGGCGGTATCCCCGCTAACGGCGACGGTAACGACACCAACGGTGGCAATGGCGGAGGAACCAATGGCGATAATCCCGGTGATAACGGCGCCAATGGCGATACATCGCAGCAATAGCAGTCGCTGACTGCGATTGCCGTCGCGGTCAGCGAACACGCAAAGGGGGCTTCCCGGTTATTCCGGGAAGCCCCTTGGCTTTGCCGCGCGCTCGCGCGGCGCAATCATCAACGTCGTTCGTCAGAATGCATGCACATGCTGGGCAAGACGGTCGTATTCGGCGCGCGTCAGCGAGGCGACGCCACCGTGCTTCGTATGCGCGGTGAGGAAGTAATCGTCCGCCTGCAACGGCATCCAGCCCTGATCGAGATCGCGGCTGACCATCGGACGGTATCCGATCGACGGAATCACGTCCACGAACAAGTACCATTCGTCGTCCGGTCCACCGTTGTTGTGGTGGTTGGCGAACACCGCAGGACCTTCCACGCCGCCGGG
>RQBM01000156.1:0-4106 GCA_008668795.1 Collinsella aerofaciens
CAGGTCAAAGTAGCGCCATGCCGTTTTGGGCGTCTCCAGGATCTTGCCGTATTGGGGCGAGGCAGGGTTGACTGCGGTGGGGCCAAAGGCGCCGATGCCCAGCGCGGCGATGCCCTTGTCGGCAAACCATGCGTTGACGGCCTCAACGGTCTCCTGCGGGGTCGTGGTCGCGATCTGCTCGCGCTCTAGGACCGTACCGTCCGCATAGCCCGTGGCGCAGACCATCTTGGTGCCACCGGCCTCGAGCGCTCCGATAAGCTGCTGCTCTGCCATAGTATTCCTCTCTCTGGGACGAGTTGCTCCGTGACTAAAGTATAGAGCTCTAAACTATTTAAGAAAGCGCTATAGAAAGAAGCCTCGCAACGCGGCGGGCGGTGCGGGGCTTCTTTGGTTGCTTTAGTTGCCGGGCCGTCCTTACCCGCGCGGCTTGATTTTATCACGTAGCGACTTGAGGTTCTCCAGCGCCGCGTTAAGCGTCTCGTCTCGCTTGGCAAAGTGGAAACGAATCAGATGGTTGACGGGCTCGCGGAAGAAGCTCGAGCCGGGCACGGCGCCCACGCCCACCTTAGACGCGAGGTCCTCGCAGAATTCGAGGTCGCTGTCATAGCCAAACTCAGAGATGTCCATCATGACGTAGTAGGCGCCCTGCGGCACGTTGTGCGTGAGGCCGATGCTGCCGAGTCCCTGACAGAACAGGTCGCGCTTGGCGGTGTAGAGGTCGAGGACCTCCTGGTAATAGCTGTCGTCGAAGTTGAGGGCGGTGACGACAGCTTCCTGCAGGGGAGCGGCGGCACCCACGGTGAGGAAGTCGTGGACCTTCTTGATGCGCTCGGTGATCTGGGCCGGGGCAATGGTGTAGCCCAGACGCCAGCCGGTGATGGAGTACGTTTTGGACAGCGAGCTGCAGCTGATGGTTCGCTCGAACATGCCGGGCAGCGTGGCCATATAGACGTGCTCGTGGGGCGCGTAGACGATGTGCTCGTACACCTCGTCGGTGATGCAGTAGGTGTCGTACTTTTTGCAGAGGTCGGCGATAAAGGTGAGCTCCTCGCGCGTAAAGACCTTGCCGCAAGGGTTGGAAGGGTTGCACAGGACGATGGCCTTGGGGTCGTTGTCGCGGAAGGCCGCCTCGAGTGTCTCGCGGTCAAAGTCGAATGTGGGCGGGTTGAGCGGCACGTAGATAGGCTCGGCACCCGAAAGGATCGTGTCGGCGCCGTAGTTCTCGTAGAACGGCGAGAAGATGACGACCTTGTCTCCGGGGTTCGTAACCGTCATCATGGCGGCCATCATGGCCTCGGTGGAGCCGCAGGTGACTACGATATTCTCGTTGGGGTTTACCGACATGCCCATAAAATGCTCCTGCTTGGCGGCAAGCGCCTCACGCATGGCCTGGGAGCCCCAGGTGATGGAGTACTGGTGGTAAAGCGGCTTGGGGTCGGTGGCGATGGTGCTGAGGCTATCGAGCAGCTGCGCTGGGGGATCGAAGTCAGGGAAGCCCTGCGAGAGATTGACAGCGCCGTACTTATTGGAGATGCGTGTCATGCGGCGGATGACCGAATCGGTAAACGTTGCCGTGCGGTTGGAGAGTTCTTTCATGACGGTCCTTTCGAGCATTTGCAGTGGGGCAAGTTTACTCCTATGAAACCGGTGGGATTTGCTCGAAATGGTCTCGAAAGACTCTTTTCAAAATTCTTGAAAATTGGGGCTTGCATCACGTGGCGTTCCTTGCAATAATAGTCGAGCGCGAAGCGCACAGGACACGGTGGGTGTAGCTCAGTTGGCTAGAGCGACGGGTTGTGGTCCCGTAGGTCGAGGGTTCGAGTCCCTTTACCCACCCCAGTTCTTGCTTCGTGTTGATATCGGGTCGTTAGCTCAGTTGGTAGAGCAGGGGACTCTTAATCCCAAGGTTCAGGGTTCGACCCCCTGACGGCCCACCACACGATATCTCCTCTAAAGTCCGCCACAACGGACTTTAGCTTTGGGTCGTTAGCTCAGTTGGTAGAGCAGGGGACTCTTAATCCCAAGGTCCAGGGTTCGACCCCCTGACGGCCCACCAAAGCAAGTTAAGACGGTCAACTTCGGTTGGCCGTCTTTTTTTGTTGACCTTTCATGGGGTCGAACCCGAAAGGGCGCGGAGCTGAGGAAATGCGTAAGCATTTACCAGCGCAGCGCGCAAGGCGCCTTGGCGCCGCAGCGGCCGCCTGCGCAGCCGGCTGACCCCCTGACGGCCCACCCAAAGATCGTTAAAGCGACTGGCTTAGGCTGGTCGTTTTTTTGTTAACCTCGCATGGGGTCGAACCCGAAAGGGCGCGGCCGCTTTCACAGATTGAGTCTACCCTGGGGATCGGTGAAACCGTCAGTACCCTCCTTGAGTTTCTTCTCGTCTGCCTTCACGCGACGCTCGAGCTTTTTTGTATCCTCGGCAGGCGGTAGGTTCTCGGGAACAATTCCGCGGTCGATGAGGCTGCCACGCACGCTCGTGTTGTTCTCGACGTGTTCTTGTTTGATCTGGTCCAGACCGTACAAGTCGTGTTCCTCGGCGTTGAAGGCCGTCATCGAGTTCGTGAGGTCCTTTGCTTTGATGAGAACATCGGCTAGCTTGTCCGCCAATGCAGCACTCTTGGACACACCAAGCTGCCGCTTCATGTCCGCCGTGCTTCTGCCGCCGAATAACGCCTCATCGCCCTTCGACTTGATGATCGCGAATCCTTTGGAGTCCACGCCTCGTTTGAACGCAATGCCCGAGAGCTGTTTCTCTGAATCGGATAGCGAGTGGCACGCCTGCAAGCGCTGAATCTCTGCGAAGCGCTGCTCTATGAGCTCCTGACGGCGTGTCTGCACGGCGAAGTACGCCTGTGCGAGTGCGATTTCGGGCTTGTTTGGGTCTCCGTTTTGGGCGATTAAATAGCATGCGTAGCGCGTCAGCTTGTAGTCTTTTACGGCTCGTTTGGCGATGCCGGCATCTACCATTTTGCTGGCCTCAGCAAAATGGGCGGCAACAGGCATTTTATTGGTGTCACACGATGCCATGGATCTCTTAACTGCAGTCTCAAAATTACGCCATTGGGTGTATCCGAGGGGTTCCATTAAATCGCGTGCGAGCCAATACTCAACGCCGTCTTCTACATGGGCGTAGCTGTCAAGTTCGACACGCCATTTCTCGATATCCCTGCTGTCCATATCTCTTCCTTTCTGTTCGTTTGTCTACGTGGACTATGTCGACTCCGTATTCAGAATGAGTATATTTGCCCGCGCGGACACGAATGGGCCCTGTGTCGCTTTGAGTTCACGGGACCCATTAATATCGAGAAGTTGTGTTCTGCTCTGGAGGGGTGCTCGGCTTAGTCCGCTCGATAGTGCGAACCCAGGCTTTCGGTCCGCTTGCGCATGGCTTTGACCATTTCCTGTGCTAGTTGAATCTGCGATTGCAGGCGGGCGAGGGCAGCGATTTCGCTGTCGTTGGCATGTGGCTTATTTAGAGCCGTGGCTTCGTCTTGCAGGCTTTCAAGCTGTTGCAGGGCCTCGGATAGGCCTGTTTCGGTCCTGTTGATCATGCAAAAGGTGCTCATCGTGTGCCTAAGGCTGTGTGTCAGGCGTTCGGCATCTGTTGCGGCAATGCCGTACTGGGGGAGGGTGATATCCGCCTTCAGGGCCGCCTCAGGCTCTTTCTGCGCTGCAAGGGCTGCCGATGCGCCCGCGATACGTCCGAATACGATGCCGTTGGCGCTTGACAAGCCACCAATGCGGTCGGCGCCGTGCATGCCGCCTGTCGCCTCGCCGCAAGCGTAGAGGCCCTCAACGCCCGTATGCGCGGTCTTATCGATCTTGATGCCGCCGTTAGCGGCGTGGGCATACATCGCAACGCGCATCTCGTCGGTCGGCGCGATGCCGTGCTCGTCTTGCAGCCAGGTGGCAAAGGTCTGCACAAACTCTGGGACATCCTCGCGGGGGAAGTCGTAGTGGAGTGCCAGGCCTTCGACACCTGCCTGATCGATGACGAGATCGATAGCGCGGGAGGCCAAGCGTGACGTGAAGGGACCATATCCAGAGCGCTGCTCGAGCAGGTCGTCCAGCTTGTCGTCGGCAATATCTACCGGCTGGTCTAC
>RQBM01000122.1:0-8757 GCA_008668795.1 Collinsella aerofaciens
CCGATGCCGGCGGCCACGACCGAGATCAGTGTCGCGTTATCGCGGACGGTCTCGCCGTGATCGATCTGGGACCTCTTCTCGTCCCTGACCTGCCGCTCAAGGCCGAGCAGGTTGGCTGCCTTAGAGAAGGCGAAGCGCGCACGGGTCGAGTTATCGCGGCACAGGCAGACGGCCAGGCCCGAGTCGACCAGCTTGGCCGAGACGTTGTTCTCGCGCAGCTCGCGCAGGGCGTCGGCGACGATGTAGAGAGCCTTGAGCTCATCGGTGGTCTTATCCCAGGTGTGCAGGAAGTCGCTGCCGTACATACCCTTAAAATCGAGGCCGTTCAGCTGCTCGACGAGCTCGGTAAACTTGGCGTCCATGTAAATGTCCTTTCTAAAGGTGAAACGATCGCAATGAGTAGATGTGCTCCGGCATGCGCGTGTGGCTAGAACATGCAGAGCGCTATGACGAGGACCCGCTACCGTTGAGGAAGCATGGGAGATAACGACCGCGGGCCCCAAGTCAACAGGAGGCGCCGGGGGCATAAACTGTCCCCGGCTCAACAAAATCGAGGAATGGGACTAGTCGATCTTGTTGTTGGTCAGACCGGCGCGGAACACGGTGGCGTCGCCATCGGCCTGGCTCGGATCGTAGAGGTTCAGGGCAGCCACATACATGGCGGCAGCGGTGACCAGGTCGTCCTTGTAGGTGACCTCGTTGGGAGCGTGAGCCTGAGACTCGGCACCCGGGCCAAAGCCCACGCAGGGGATGCCGTAGCGGCCCTGGATGGAGACGCAGTTCGTGGAGAAGGTCCACTTGTCGCACAGCGGGCGACCGGTGCGCTTGTCCATGCTGGGCTCGCAGCCGATGCGCTCGTCACCAAACATGGCCTTGTGGGCGTCGACGAGGGCCTTGACGTGCGGAGCGGTCTCCTTGTTGATCCACGTGGGGAAGTAAGCCTCGGTCTCGTAGACCTCGCCGGTCCAGGACGGACGGTCGTACATGTACATGGAGACCTTCACGTCGTCACCGTACTTCTTGGCTGCCGGCAGGTTGCGGATCTCGTCCAGGCAGGACTCCCAGGTCTCACCGGCGGTCATACGACGGTCGATGGAGATGGCGCAGGAGTCGGCCACGGCGCAGCGGCTGGGGCTAGTGTAGAAGATCTGGCTGACGGTGCAGGTGCCGCGGCCCAGGAAGCGGGCATCCTCGAAGTGCTCGGGATTGTACTTGGGGTCGAGCATCTTGACGAGACCCTTGATGTCGGTCGACTCGTCGCAGCCGTTGTTGTTGAGGGCGCGGACGTCGGCGATGATGTCGGCCATCTTGTAGATGGCGTTGTCGCCGCGGTCGGGAGCGGAGCCGTGGCAGGAGGTACCGTGAACGTCGACGCGGATCTCCATGCGGCCGCGGTGACCGCGATAGATGCCGCCGTCAGTGGGTTCGGTGGAAATGACGAACTCGGGCTTAATGCCATCCTTGTTGTAGATGTACTGCCAGCACATGCCGTCGCAGTCCTCTTCCTGGACGGTGCCGACGACCATGATCTTGTAGCCCTCGGGGATGAGGCCCATGTCCTTCATCATCTTGGCAGCGTAGGTAGCAGAAGCCATGCCGCCCTCCTGGTCGGAGCCGCCGCGGCCGTAGATGATCTCGTCGGTCTCGTAGCCCTCATAGGGATCGGCATCCCAGTTCTCGATGTTGCCGATGCCGACGGTGTCGATGTGGGAGTCGATGGCGATGATCTTGTCGCCCTCGCCCATAAAGCCCATGACGTTGCCCAGGCCATCGACCTTGACCTCGTCATAGCCAAGGTTCTCCATCTCGGCCTTGATGCAGGCGACAACCTCACCCTCCTCGCAAGACTCAGAGGGATGGGAGATCATAGCGCGCAGGAAGCGAGTCATATCAGCACGATGGGACTCAGCAGCAGCCTTGATAGCGTCGAAATCGAGTTCTTTAGCCATTGTTCATAACCTTTCAAACGAAGGAATCTACCTGTGAGGTGGCGGAGCGATACCTATTTACTCCGCCCCAACGATTAGCAAGTGGGATATTCGCCTTCCCAAACAATGCGGCGATACTGGTCGGGATCGGTGTCGCCCTCGGTGGAGAAGCAGAGCACGGAGCTCGTCTTGTCCAGGCCGATGAGTTCCTTGAGCTCGGCGTACTCGGGATCGAGCATGAGGGTCTCGACCAGGCCGGTGGTCACAGCGCCGGACTCGCCGGAGATGACGCGCGGGTCGCCCTTCTCGGGAGCGCCCAGGGTGCGCATGCCGCGAGCGGTGACCCAGTCGGGGCAGGACACGAAGGCGGTGACGTGGTTGCGCAGGATATCCCAGCCCAGAATGTTGGGCTCGCCGCAGCACAGACCGGCCATGATGGAGGGCATGTCGCCGTCCACGATGCGCGGATCGCCGTCGCCGGCGGCAGCGCCCTTGTACAGACAGGCGGCAGGCGCGCACTCAGCCACGACGAAGGTGGGCGGGTTATCGGGATACAGGTTGGTGAAGTAGCCCACCACGGCGCCGGCGAGCGAACCCACGCCAGCCTGGACAAACACGTGCGTCGGGCGGTTGATGGCCATCTCGCGCAGCTGCTCGGCAGCCTCGGAAGCCATGGTGCCGTAACCCTCCATGATCCAGGACGGGATCTTCTCGTAGCCCTCCCAGGCGGTGTCCTGAACGATGACGCCGCGCTCGCAGGCGTCGGCCTCGGCAGCGGCCATGCGCACGCACTCGTCGTAGTTGACCTCTTCGATGGTCACCGTTGCGCCCTCGGCGGCGATGTTATCGAAGCGGGGCTTAGTGGAACCCTTGGGCATGTGAACGACGGCCTTCTGGCCCAGCTTGTTGGCAGCCCATGCCACGCCGCGGCCATGGTTGCCGTCGGTGGCGGTAAAGAAGGTGGCCTGGCCAAAGTCCTTGGCAAGTTGATCGGAGGTCAGGTAATCGAAGGTGCACTCGGCAACGTCCTTGCCGGTCTCGTCGGCAATGTAGTTGGCCATGGCAAACGAACCGCCCAGAACCTTAAAGGCGTTGAGGCCAAAGCGATAGCTCTCGTCCTTAACGCACAGGTTGGACAGGCCCAGGCGCGCAGCCTGGCCGTCCAGGCGGGCAAGCGGAGTGACGGTATATTGGGGGAACGACTGGTGGAAGGCGCGGGCCTTCTTCACGTGGTCGAGGCTCATGATTCCCAAGTGCTTGTCATCGCTCTTGGGCATCGTGTTGCTCGCCCACTGGATCTTATCGGCCATACGGTGAACTCCTTAAGTCCTCTCTTGCCGGCCCCCGCATACGCGTTTCAGCCCATTCCCATTCATGCGACTGAACTTTTATGTGGATGCCAAACAAAAAGTTTGTTAGTAATGTTCTATCACACTTTTTGATTGGTATACCTAACGAATTGTTTGTTGCCGCAATCGGTACTTTTTCGCCGCCGAACGGTCATGAATTGCCTTGTTGATGGATTTGTTTGCGGTCATGTGTGGTTTATGGCACAGTGAGCCCAAACTAATTTTTAGGAAGGCACCTATGACCCCCGCACAGATTGAGTTTTATAAGCGCCTTGCACACGGCCTGGCGCTCCAATTTGGCCCCAACTGCGAAATCGTCGTCCACGATCTGGAGACCGATGACGTGGACCACTCCATCGTAGTGATTGAAAACGGCCACGTCAGCGGGCGCAAACTGGGTGACGGCCCCAGCCATATCGTGTTTGAGTCCATGCACGAGGGCGCCACCGATGTACACGACCGCGAGCCGTACCTCACTAAAACCACCGACGGTAAGCTGCTCAAATCGTCGACGATCTTTATCCGCAACGACGAGGGCAAGCCCGTCGGCATTTTGGGCATCAACTTTGACATTACGCTTATGAAGGCTTTTGAGCGTTCGCTCGACGCCTTTACCGGCACCGGCGGCACGGGCTATACCGAGCCCGAGCCCATTACCAAGAACATCGGCGACCTGCTCGAGGACCTGCTGCACGAGTGCGAGCAGTTTGTGGGCAAGCCCGCGGCACTCATGACCAAAGACGAGCGCATTCGTGCCATTGGCTACCTCGACCGTCGCGGCGCCTTCCTCATTTCCAAGTCGAGCGAGCGCGCCTGCGAGTTCTTTGGCATCTCCAAGTACAGCTTCTATAGCTACCTCAATGAGGCCAAGGCTGCTGCCGGCGACAAGTAGGCACTCGCCTGGATTGCCCCTCCCCTTTTGGGCGCGAGTTCTGGAAAGCACGAATCCAAGACCGAGCCGCTTGGGAAGTTCCATATAATCGATGTCATTAGTATTTCGAAAGGATGGAACAGAATGGCGTTGAGCAAGGCATCATGCACCGGTCGCGGATTGATTCCGGCAATTGGTGGACATGTGCACCGCATGTTCGATGAGAGTGAAGACGACCTGTTTTCGCTGAGCCTTGACGACGTGATGGATGATCGCCCGTGGACCGCCGACGAACTCATGGGCGGCGGGGCTCGCCCGTCAAGTCCCAATCCCGCACTTGCGCCTAAGCCCGCATCTGCGCCGACGCCCGCGCCTACGCCCGCACCCACTTCGGCGCCCACGACCGCTCCCCGCCCCGCAAGCGACCCGTCCGAGACGGCGGCATTTCTCGCTGCGGCGACGCAGGGCAAATCGGCCGACAGCACCGTTATGTACAACGCCCAGCAGTTGCCCGTTCCTGCGGCACGCAAGCCTCCGGTCACAAGGCTCGATGAGCCCGTTGCCCATCAGGTTGCCTACGATTCCTGGGCTGCAACCGATCTGGATGAGACCTCTACCGGCATGCCGGCGCTCGACGTTCCAGTTAACCCGCTTTTTGCCGCCAACACGAGCGCCGCGGACTATGAGGGCGGTGCGGCATATTCCGATTATTCCGATGGCTATGCTGGCAACGGTCGCATCGAGACCGAGAACTATGGCACCGCATCGAGCGATTATCTCAACGATCCGTACGCCGCCACGCCTGCACCGGAATATGACCCGGAGGCCGCGTCCGCGCCGGCGTATACCAAAAGCACGGGCGAAGAGCGCTTTGCCGATTATTACGCCGAGGAAAAGGCGCTGCGTTTCTCGGAATTTCCGCAGGCAGTCAAGGTTGCCTTTATCGCCATTATCATTGCCCTGCTCGGTGTCATTGCGTTTGAGGGGTTCCAGCTGTTCCGCGGCCCCACCCAAGCGGAGTCGGAGACCCAGCAAAAAGAGGACGATAACCAGTACCTGGACATCAACACCCTCAAGGGCGACCCCAACGACGGAGACGACGAGTAGCGAGAGCTGAAGGCGGCCGCAGGATCCCGCATCCAGCACCGGCTTCTAAGTGCTGTTTTGTCATCCAGCTACACTTTTCCGAAGTTTTAAGGTGCCTATTTCGACACTTTTCCGGATTTTATACTCTGTCCCTCCAGATGCGCTTTACGGTGCAGGCGTTGGAAGAAGGGCCATGTGCCGCTGGCGGCCCACATGTTCTGCAGATCAAGCTGCTCGGAGACGGCTCGCGCGAGCCGTCCAGCTGGAAGCTTTTTGCCGACGGTGCGTGCGTTGCGGACGGATCCGGCGCCTTTGCCCGCGAGTGCTTCTGCGAGGGCGCCGAGGTGTTCCTGGACCTGTGTCGCGACGCCGTGCACGCGGCCGAGCTGCACCAGTGGAGCCAGAGGGAGTACGAGCTGCTGAGCGCGGCGCGCGGGATTGCGGGGGTGTAGGTGGGCAGATAAGCCATCGGCAATTCCGAGATGGCAAGGGCCGGGAATTAGATTCCCGGCCTTTAACCTAGCACTGCTTTATAAGATCGAGCACCGCGGGAATGTCATCGGCATTACGAAGAGCAACATAGGTCGGTAGGCCTGGGCCAAATCCACCCTGCGTACGTTTGTCCTGGCACATGTCCTCTGGATCCGTTAGATCATCCACGCTCTTTGCCAGGCCGACGGCAATCCAGCCACCGTTGCTGGTCCTACCTTCTAACACGGCATGCAGTTTTCGCTTGCCCGACCTGAAGCCTACATAGTACTTGGCTATGTAGGACTCCCACGAAGGGTTACCACTCAGAACGGACTCGCGCACCTCATCGAAAAGCTTCTGGTTGAGCCCACCTTCGGCAAAGGTGGGGTGGTTCTCATGCAGAGTCCAGACAGGAGCCTCGTCAGGCTCCCCACGAGAAGGACGGTACTTGTCGACGACGTCTGCCGGAAGGTCGGGATATTTCCATATCTCACATGCCTCTTTCGCCAGCTCGTCCGCGCGCTGCCCAATCTCTTCCTCACCCCATTTTTCATGCGAGACAATCGATTTGTTTAGGTAGAGCGGGCTGCACTTAAATCCGACGTCAGGCAGATTGAGCTTGTCCGAGAACGACCGGTTTGAGTACTCCTGGTTGTAGCCCGTCAGCGTAAGATTTCCCAAGTTGTTGCACAGCCTGTCGTGGACGTCTTCCCAGTTCTCACCAAGCGATTCCTTCCAGCCGTGCTCATCATCAATCGTCTGGGGCATGATGTGCTCGATCTGGTAATCGTCGGCTGAGATGGACTCCTTCGGGTGGTGCCAGTTCTCCATGCGTTCCAGGTAATAGCGCTTTTTAGAGAAGCGGTTGTAGCAGTCACGCGCCTTAAACTCCTCGACAAAATGCTCGTCTGTCGGAAAGTATGCGGTCATACCGCTGCTGTGGATAAGGAGCATCGCCGTAACGTACTCCTCGATATCGTCCTGCTGCTCGAGATTGCGATACATGCCAGCAAAGAAATTATTTAGGCCCGTGGTAAGTCTGCCGCAAACCGCTCGCCTGAACAGAAACGACTCGATAGTCTCGCAGATACGTAAAAACGCATTGCGGTCTAGTCCATTCCCCTCGTAAACCGAATAAAGCAACATTAAGAGGGGCCTTATCTGCTTCACGTCGAGGCTTACGATTCTGCCGAACACTCGGCGCAGTCCGTCGTCCTTCTCCTTACCAAGGAACAGACTGGCGTATCTATGTGCATACCCGCGCAGCTCCTTAAGCAGGCCCTCGGTGTCACCATCGTAGTCGTCGGCGAAATAGCGCTTAAACTCGTAGTAGGCCTCGTTCTCCTTCGGCATCCTATTGGGAACTTTAAGCCACAGCCAGTACCAGATAAATGCATTGAACTCGTCCTCGCCGCCTTTTCCGAACAAGCACTCGAGTGGATGCCAATAACCCTCATAAAGCTTGGTCTGTTCGTCGTTGGGAAGCGACATTAGAACGTAGTTACGGATGAGGTCAATGGGCGTGAGCGGCTTGCCCTTGGAGTTCATGGACTCAAATATGAGCTGGGCATTATCAACGCCAGCGGTGAGCTTAGTGTCGATGACCTGCACGCGGTTTAGCCCCGCCCAAAGCCTTGCCGGGTCAAATGATTTACCACGCATCTTCTCGCGGAAGAACGCATGGTTCTCGACAATCCGATCCGATTTTTCATCTGGCACGGGAGCCCCAGACACGATGGAGAACAGCGTCTCTTTATCGTCCTGCGAGAGCACCAGCTTGTAGCGTGCCAGACCGTTGTAGTCGTCATCGTTAAAGAGGTAATTTTTCCTCAGCGCCGAGATTTTGAGGTCGCCAAGGAAGCCAGCCTTGTCGGGGTTGCTCTCCAAATAGTCAGCCAAAGCTGCAATCATCAACGAAAACGTCGTCATGCGCTGCTGTCCGTCAATCAGAAGCACGCGCGAAATGCTCGTGGCAGAGCTCTCGGACTCGGGGATATAAAGCATTGACCCCACGAAGTGCGATACGCCATCACGACCCGCTCGCATGACGTCATCCCAAAGCACCTCGCACTCTTTTACACTCCACGAGTAAACTCGCTGGTACACGGGAATGACAAACTGCATCTTCGCCACGCCCATAAGGTCGAGCAGATTCGCCTCGGTTGCTTTCATTTACGCTTGTCCCCTTTCTTGTTTACGCCGCTTGCGGTCAGTCCCCCACTGAACGAAAGACGCTAAAGACCAGAGCATCGAAGCGCTGGAGCAACCGGGATGCTCGTCTCACTAGATTTTACAACGCTTGTCGCGAATACAGTTGAAAGCCAATCCGGTTCCGATGGCTCCCCCTATGAGAAGAAGGTGGATGCCAAGGGTCGCGTGACTAGCGATAAGTGCATCGCGAACGAAGTGCCGTTTGAGGAGCTGCCCGAGGGGTGGGCTTGGGCAAGGCTGGAAACCGTATATAACTTCATTGATTACAGGGGTAAAACACCTCACAAATCACCTTCAGGTGTTCGACTAATGACTGCGAGCAACATTCGCCAAGGCTATATTGATTACACACGCGAGGAGTATATTTCAGAAGACGAATATGCAACACGCTTGTCTCGCGGAGAGACCCACCGTGGCGATTTGCTGTTTACAACCGAAGCCCCGATGGGGTATTGCGCGATATGCGAAATGAAACGTTGCAGCTGTGGACAGCGTGTCATTACCCTTCAGAATTACGGCACAGTTGGTCCAGACAATGCCCTGTTCTGCCAAATAATTCTATCTCCACTGTTCCAAATTCAAGTTAAGGATCATGCCACGGGGACGACCGCAAAAGGAATCAAAGCAGCAGTGCTAAAAGAGCTATTTCTTCCGATTCCGCCTCTCGCCGAGCAGCGCCGCATCGTCGAGCGGGTGAACGAGCTCATGCCCCTGGTCGAGGAGTACGGTGAGCTCGAGGACGCCCGCGAGGAGCTCGACGCCGCGCTGCCCGGCCGCCTGCGCAAGTCGGTGCTGCAGCTGGCGGTTCAGGGAGGGCTCGTGCCGCAGGACCCCGCAGACG
>RQBM01000138.1:0-3380 GCA_008668795.1 Collinsella aerofaciens
CACGGCGCCGCTGCGTCTCGTCGACATTGTAGAGCCGGGTGTGGCATATTCTGCTGCGCTTTATCAGGCTGACGCTCGCGCGCATGTTGAACGTCTCCTTGGTTCGGGTTGCCTGCCGGTTTTTTGCGGAGGTACGGGGCTGTATCTCAAGGCCGCCCTCGATGAGATGGACTTTCCCTCGGGTGAACTTGAGGACGATCGTCGTATGGGCTATCAGGAGCTTGCCGAGCGTATTGGCGAGGAAGAGCTGCATGCCCTGCTTGCCGAGCGCGACCCAGAATCGGCTGCTGTTATTCATCCCCATAATGTGCGCCGTGTGATTCGTGCGCTCGAGATGCATGATGATGGTATTTCCTATGCACAGCAAAAAAGTCAGTTTAGTGTTCCGCGCGAGCATTATCATGCTCTATGGTTTGGTCTGACGCGTAATCGCGAGGTGCTCTACGAGCGCATTAACCTGCGCGTCGATCTGATGTTTGAGCAGGGTCTTGTCGATGAGGTTCGCGGTCTTATGGACCAGGGGCTGGGAGATGCCCTGACTTCGATGCAGGCAATTGGCTATAAAGAGATCATTGATGCTTTCAATGGCGTGATTTCTATGGATGAGGCTCGCGAACTCATCAAGATGCGTTCGCGTCGCTATGCCAAACGTCAGCTTTCGTGGTTTAAGCGCGATGACCGTATCGTGTGGTTTGATATGGACGAGTTTACGATCGATGAGGTCGTTGAGGACATCCTGCATCGTATTGAGGCTGCCTAATGGCCCGTTTCCCCCTTGTTCCCACGGCACCCGAGCCCGAGCGTGCCATATTAGTTGGTGTTGAGTGGCGCGACAATGCATGGCCGCTCGATCGCTCGCTTGATGAGCTGGAGCGTCTTACCCACACGGCTGGTGCCCAGTGCGTGGCACGCTTGTCACAGCGTTTGGTAAAGCCGTATCCTAAATCGTTTATCGGTTCCGGTAAGGTTGAAGAGCTGTGCGGCCTGGTGCATCGCATGGATGCCGATGTCGTTATTTTTGACGACGACCTGACGCCCTCGCAGCAATCCTATTTGGAGAAAGCCGTGGGCGAGCCGGTAAAGATTATCGATCGTACGGCACTGATCTTGGATATTTTTGGCCTGCATGCTCAGACGCGTGAGGGACGCCTACAGGTACAGCTGGCACAGCTTCAATATCTGTTGCCTCGTCTGCGTGGCATGTGGAGCCATCTCGCCAAGGAACAGACGCGCGGCGGCATCGGCTCACGCTTTGGTCAGGGCGAAAGTCAGCTCGAGGTCGACCGTCGCCTCATTCGTAATAAGATCGCTGCGCTTCGTCGTGAGCTCAAGCAGGTTGAACAGCGTCGCGATGTTCAATCCAAGAGCCGCATTGAGTCACCGGCGTTTCGCGTCGCGTTAGCCGGTTATACCAATGCGGGTAAATCGTCGTTGCTCAATCGTCTGACCGGATCTACGGTGCTTTCGCAGGACAAGCTGTTTGCTACGCTCGACCCGACGACGCGTTCGTATCGCCTGCCCGGCGGTCGTGGCATGACGATTACCGATACTGTTGGCTTTATTCAAAAGCTACCGCATGGTCTCGTTGATGCCTTTAAGTCCACGCTGTCTGAGGTTCTTGGTGCCGATCTGATCCTTAAAGTTGTGGATGCCTCTGACGAGGACTACGAGCGCCAGCTCGAGGCAGTCGATCGCGTTCTTGACGAGATCGGTGCCGGCGAGCGTTTGACGCTTACGGTGTTCAATAAAATCGATCTTCTCGATAGCGTTGATCGATTGAGTTTCCGTCGTCGCTATCCCGAGGCCGTGATGTTCTCGGCCCAGACGGGCGAGGGACTCGACGATCTCGTCGACCGTATTGCTCGCGAGGCGGCTGCCACCGATGTGTTGCTCTCCGCTGAAATCCCGTATCGCGAGGGCGCCCTCATCACGCTGGTGCATGAACAGGGAACCCTTTTGCACGAGGAATATCTTGAGGGCGGCGTTCGTATTGTTGCGAAGCTGCCGGCTCGTATCGCGCCGCGGCTCAAGCGTTATCGCACCGAGTAGACGAGCTCCAAAAAGCCCAGAATAATGGGCTGATGCAGTAGATAAAAGGGGAGTGCGTGACGTCCAAGGCTGGCGAGCTCCGGGATGGGATTGGCGTAGGCCCAGCTAGGGACGGTCTTATCGATTCCCTTCGCTATGTGTGCGGCGAAGTATCCTGCAAGATACATAAAGAAAAACGGGATGATGGGGTAGTAATCACCTGAGACAAACCCAGGGCTCGGAAATCCCAGCCACGCCAGGTAGGGGACAGGGTAGATCGTTTTGGGGATGCTCCAGGTGAGGGCAAACAACAAAAGGCATAGGGACATGCCCCATCTCGCCGATATCTTCTTAAGGACGGGATCGGTCAACGCCACGATGCCGGTACATGCGGCCATGCAGTAGATGATGCCAAAATTAACAGAATCGTCAACTGAGACAAGTGTTGTTGCCAACCAGACGACGAGTGCTGCTAAGGCGTATTTGGCGGCACGTTTGATATTGTTGCGCGAAAGGGTGCACATCCAACCCGCGATAAACAAAAATACCCAGCTGATGCTGGCGCGCCAGATGTCTTGAAAGACAGTCTGGGTAAACCAGGGCATATCCCAGTCGTACAGGTAGGCAAGATCGTAGCAAGCGTGAAAACCTGCCATTGAAATCATCGTAAGCCCGCGGACGGTATCAAAGATGGTGATGCGTTTTTGCATTACGAGAACCGGCGCATCAAGCCGACGACTTTGCCCAAGATAACGGGATTCGTTGCATAGATAGGCTCCATGGTGTCATTCTCAGGCTGCAGGCGTACGCGTCCCTGCTCCTTGTAGAACGTCTTGACGGTCGCTGAACCATCAATCATAGCCACGACAATTTCGCCGTTCATGGCACTCTTTTGTTCACGGACGATGATGTAATCGCCATTGAAGATACCGACATTGATCATTGAGCTCCCATGCACCTCAAGGATAAAGGAACCCTGATCAGTGGCGATTTCGGTCGGGATAGTAAATGTGTCTTCGATATTCTGCTCGGCCAGAATGGGAATCCCAGCCGCGACGCGACCAACGAGCGGTAGTGAGACCGTTCCGCGAGGTGCGGTGGTCTCGTCAGATTTAGAAATTGAGACAGAGGAACCGTCCTCGTTAAAGAGTTCCAGAGCGCGCGGTTTGGTGGCATCGCGCTTGAGTAGCCCGCGCGCCTCCAGGGCAGATAGATGGGCGTGCACGGTGCTGGGGGAGGAAAGGCCCACGGCAGAAGCCATCTCGCGCACGCTGGGCGGATAACCCTTCTCCTGCTGATATTCCTTGATGAAGTCGTAAATTTGCTGCTGACGCTTGGTAATTTTGCGAGCC
>RQBM01000006.1:0-9007 GCA_008668795.1 Collinsella aerofaciens
CGCCTTCCGCCGGCCCTCGGGCCCGCCCTCGCGGGGCCACTCTTCTTCTTTCCGGACCTGCCGTCCTCCGATCTCCCGGGGCCGACCGATCCGGCCCTCAGGGTATCGGGTTCCCACATTCATCCGCACATGTGCGGATGAATGTGGGAGGTGTTCGGATAAAGTCGATAATCAAGGTTAATCACTACTTCGTAAAATTTTTTCAAATTATCGCTTGACCCATCGGGGGCTCGCGTGCATAATAATCCGTGCGTTGCGGCGTTACCTCAGCTGGATAGAGGGTCTGACTACGAATCAGAACGTCATAGGTTCGAATCCTATACGCCGCACCAATTGATCTTGAAGCTCCCGGCAACGGGGGCTTTTCTTATATGGGAGCATTGCGGAGATTCGAACCTCGGTCGAGGCGCGAGCGTAAAGAAAACGCGAAGCGTTTTTAGCGAGCGGGCGAGCACGCCGGCAGGCGGGCGAAGCCGGCGCGGATCCGCGAAGCGGATGCGCGGAATCCTATACGCCGCACCAATTGATCTTGAAGCTCCCGGCAACGGGGGCTTTTCTTATATCGCGATGCGTCGAAGATCGCGCCAAGTGTCCCAAATGAGTAAAAATCAAATTCAATAACTTTTTTTGAAAAAATGCTTGACCATTATTCAGTCCCTGTGCATAATAATCAACAAGTCGCGGCGTTACCTCAGCTGGATAGAGGGTCTGACTACGAATCAGAACGTCATAGGTTCGAATCCTATACGCCGCACCACTTGAGCTTGAAGCCTCCGGAAACGGGGGCTTTTCTTTTATGGCAACCATGCATGGATTCGAACCTCGGTCGAGGCGCGAGCGTGAAGCGGACGCGGAGCGTCCGTAGCGAGCGGGCGAGCACGCCGGCAGGCGGGCGAAGCCGGTGCGGATCCGCGAAGCGGATGCGCGGAATCCTATACGCCGCACCATTTGAACTTGAAGTCTCCGGAAACGGGGGCTTTTCTTTTTGACAACCATGCATGGATTCGAACCTCGGTCGAGGCGCGAGCGTGAAGCGGACTATTTCTTATCGACTCGTGTAAGATTCCGAGTAGGTGTCGCGGCCCATCCGCGACCGCTCCTTCTCTAGACGACCGATCAGGGTGATATTTCGTGGCAGAGCGTCCGACATACAAGCTCAGGTTTTTCGATCCCAAAAAGCGTTTTCCATCGATGCCCGAGCAGCCTGCGGGGCGCTCGTATGGTGTTGTCTGGAAAGTCTTTGGCGAGGATCCTAAAGAGTCGTGCTACGTCGTCGAATTCGTCGGCAAAAGCCACATATCGCTCTTGGGCTACGTGAGCGTGTCGGGCAAGGTTTATAAGGTTGACCGCCCTGTTCGGGAAGCACCGTTGCCCGAGGACCCCGACATGGAGCTGGTCCTTCACGAGTCCGATTCCAGTATTGGCGAGATTATGGTGAGGGAGGCCAACGGAGCAATGCGCGCGTGTGCGCGAACTGCCGGCTCTCCCGAAGGCCCCATGCGCGAGCAGTCCGACCTCGAGACATGGAATTCGACCCGCGCCCTTCCTTACGGCGAGTTTATGGCCTCGATGTTCTTGCGCTACGTGATATTTGCCAACTCCGAAAGCACTATTGCGAACACGGCGGGCGTCGACGGTCTCGATGCAGACATGCAAAACGCTGTCGACAAGATCAAACTCGTAAAGTTGCCCGAGCCGGTCGAGGTGTTTTTGGGCTTTGACACGGCGCCGCTCCCCGATGCTATCGAGACGCTGCTTTACCGTGTTGACCATGCCGAGAATCCGAGCGGTATCGAGCGTTATGCCGCCGCCCTGATGAGCGAGATTGACTTGCCCCGCCTGCGCACCATTGCTGCCAAGTCCGAAATGAGCCTAGCGCGCATCGACCGCTCAAAGCTTTTCTATCTCAATTTTGATCGTAGTCTGCTGGACCAGGACGAGATTGACATGCTGCTTGCCGTCGAGTGCCATCTCAACCGCCTCTCCGGCATCCTTGAGCGCATTGGGGCTGGATTGGTCCCCGCGGCGTCCTCGCCGAGCTTTGAGGGTTGTGCGCTCTTTGACGCGTGGCATATTGCCAAGACGACCAACGATGTTCCTCGACTGCTCGATACGACCTCGAGCGATAACCCATGGGCCAAACCGGGGACGGTGACTTGTCAGCCGGGCGGTGAGTGGGACGTGCGCACCCGCTTCGCGCATATCGTCGAGGCACTCAACGTGGTCACACGGCTCGACTATACCTATCGGGCAAACGTTGCCGAGGGGATTATGCTCGTTCGGTTTGGGCGCTCTGTCGTGGATGCCATGCCGCAACGTGAATACGACGCTCAGGATGACGTCTGGCGCGAGCTAGACGTGGACATGCGCGCGACTTGGGCCGCGGAGCACGACGCGCGCGTGGCGCTTACGCTTGCGGCGGCGTGTTTTGCCGCAGGTGCCTGCATTTCGCGCTGCTATGTTCAGATTGCGGCTCCCGACGGCGAGCGGGGCGAGCGCGTCATTGCAACATATTCCTTTGGGCGTGCGGCCTATCTGGCCAATTGCGTGCCTGTCGCCAAGGATCTTGAGAGCATGGACATGGACGATATGCCGTGCAAGCGCATGCTTGAGGCATATGAGTCGGACGCACCGGATGCGATTGAGCCTGCGGAGGTTCACGCTCGCCCGCGTGACGACCACCGTTCGCTGCCGCCGGCGTTGCGCGACCTGCTGCTTGCCGATACGGCTGATGAGCTAGAGGTCATGGAGGAGGACGATGACCCGTATGTGGCGCGCGTCGTTGAGTTGCGCGAGCAGGTAAAAGTTGACCATGCAAGTGCGTTTGAGGGCTTCTCCCGTCTTGTTGAGGAGCTGGAGGCAAAGTGCGCCGTCGCCGAGCTTTTGGCAACGGGTCCGGTTCAGACGCAGTTTTGCGACAACCAGCTGGTGCGTATGGTGCTGCCGGTAATGGAGGAAGATCGCTCGGTGCGCATCCTGCGCGCTCCCGACGCGCTCTACTTTGCTCAGCACGAGATCTGCAGTTATTACGCCGATCAGGAGGATTTTGAACGGGCATTGCCCGAGGTGCGTCGTCTTTACGATCTGGCTCGCTCGTCCATGCAATCGCACTTTGCGCTCATCAACGTGTTGGCGCGCCTGGAACGCTTTGACGAGATTATCGAGGTGGCGCGCCACGGCCTGCGCATTGCCAGCGACCGTTCCGCAATCGGTTATCTGTTCTATCGCTTGGCGTTTGCCTATTGGAACTGCGACCAGCTCGAGCTCGCGCTGGCATGCTACCGCCTGGTACCGCGCGGCGAGGAGTCGGGTAGCAACGCACTGGAGGAAATGCAGGGCCTTATGAATGAGATGGGTGTCAATGAGCCTCCGACGTTTGAGGAGGCCGTCGAGACCATCCGCAAGGCTGGGCTTGAATTGCCTCCCGTGTCCGCCGTGGCCAACCAGCTGGCGGATGCTGCCGTGCAGTTGGTCGATAGCGGCTTCTTTTTCCTGGCGCGCGTCTGCATCTTCCAAATGTGGCGCACCATGGGCAACGATGAGCTCGGCTCCCTCAATCGCTCGCTGGGGTAGGGGCGAAAACTGCAAGGAGGAAAGGCCGCTAGGCAATTAGAAAATTCCCTCTTGCTCAACTTCGGCTGTTTGGTTACTATAGAACGGCTGTTACGGAGAGCTGACCGAGAGGCCGAAGGTGCTCGCCTGCTAAGCGAGTATGCCCCAAAAGGGCATCTGGGGTTCGAATCCCCAGCTCTCCGCCAGTATGAATTTGTAGAAGGGTCCCATTTGGGGCCCTTTTTTATTATCAAGAATGGCGGCTGGGGATTCGAACCCTCAAAAAGGAGGCATCCTTTCGGACGTCTCCTTTCAGCGAGCGTATTGTTCTTCGATCCTACACCTCGGGTGCCTTGGCTACGGTTTCGCTTTCTGCCGCAAGCGGACGGTTTTCGATGCGACGACTCAGGCGGTCGAGCTTCACAAGAAGCCATTCAATGGGATTCGGCCCCGAGCCTTCCTCATCGGCAACCAAATCCGTGACAACGACCTTGATGCCGTCTTGTTTGAGCGTGAGGCTACCTACTTTGTCGCCCACATGCACCGTGCCCGAAAGGTCATCGTAGGCAACCTTTTCGGTTACTTCTCCGGCAAGCGAAAAGATGGTCGCCTGAGCTGCGGGATCGGCGAGTGTGGCGTCGATCGTCTTGTC
This sequence comes from Collinsella aerofaciens, assembly GCA_008668795.1. Lineage (GTDB taxonomy): Bacteria > Actinomycetota > Coriobacteriia > Coriobacteriales > Coriobacteriaceae > Collinsella > Collinsella aerofaciens_AS. Next base: position 4,205 of record RQBM01000006.1, read on the forward strand.
CGTCCAGTCGGTCTGGCTTATGCGCGCGATGAGCGGATTGCCGTTGGCGGTCTTTTCCTGCGTGTTGGCGATCGCAACCGTCACCTTGTGGCCGTAGTACCAGTTGGCAAGGGCGGCCGTGTCGGCAAAGCGCTGGTCGTTGGTGCTGGAGTTCAAAACGACGGTATAGGTCTCGTCGCCATCGCGGTCGTAGGCTGCCGTAAAGCAGTAGCCGGCATCGTCGGTAGTGCCGGTCTTGCCGCCGATATTGCCGTCCTGCCCCAGCAGCTCGTTGTGCGTATCCATTGAATGTGAGTGGTCGGAGCCATCGGCGCCTGTAACCTCAATCCAGGAATCATCGCTCGCCACGATCTCGCGGAACGCATCGCTCTTCATTGCTTCCTGCATCATCAGGGCCGCATCGTGCGCGGTCGAGTGCATGTCGCCGGCCCACTCATCAAAGTCCAGACCGTGCGGATTCTCAAAAAGAGTTCCCGTGCAGCCGAGCTCTTTAGCGCGCTCGTTCATGGCCTTGACAAACGTGGCCTCAGCATCTTTGGTCTTGGGGTCGATCTTTTTGCCCACATGCTCGGCAAGCACGATGGCGGCGTCATTGCCCGAGGGAATCATCAGACCGCGCAGGGCCTGTTCCACTGTGAGCTCGTCGCCTTCGAGCAGGCCGGCGGTCGAATTGCCCACGGTTGCCGCGGCGCTGCTCACCGTGACCTTCTCGTCCATCTTGCAGTTCTCGATGGTCAAGATTGCGGTCATGACCTTGGTGATTGAGGCGATCTTGACCTGCTCGTCGGCACTGCGGGCGTAATAGATGGAACCGTCCTTACTCATGACGATGGCGTTGGTCGCATCGATATCGGGCAGATTATCGGCCGTGATGCCGCGGGCGTCGGCGGTCTTACCGCAAACGATATCGGTCGTAAGCACCTGGGCATTGGCGATAGACGGCGCACCGGCAGCAAGGGCGAGAGCGCAGGCAATGCCGGTGGTCAGTTGCGCGGAGCGCTTTACAAGAGAACTAAGGGTCTTCACAGATTTCGCTTTCGACGGGATGGTCTCTTTAGAGTTCAAAGTATATCGTTTACCGGCGCGGACAATCAGTGCGCGGGCGTGCGCGGCCCATGTCTGCGCCCGAACGGACATATAGGTGCTTAAGGTCGACTTAATCGCCCGCGCTTGTTGTGTGTGGCGCACACTGCCTCGGGCATAATGGAGCGCGAGAGGAGCACGCATGAACGAGCGCATTTTGGTAGTTGATGATGAGAAGGCCATCGCCGACCTGGTCGGTATCTACCTTACAAAAGAGGGCTTTGATGTGCAGATTGCCTATAGCGGCGCAGATGCTGCCAAGGCGATTTTGGAGCAGGAGTTCGATCTGGCGCTGCTGGACGTCATGCTGCCCGATATCGACGGCTTTGAGCTGCTGCGCACCATCCGCGCTAGCCATACCTATCCCGTTATTATGCTGACGGCGCGCGATGCCCAACATGACAAGATCGAGGGCCTCTCGTTGGGCGCAGACGATTACGTGGTCAAGCCGTTCCGTCCGCTGGAGCTCATTGCGCGCGTTCATGCTCAGCTCCGTCGTTACACTAGCTACGACAGCCGCGCACAGGCGGTCGAGTCGCCGACCATCCAGCTCGACGGCCTCGAGATCAACCGCGACGCTCGTTGTGTGACGGTGGACGGTGCACCGGTGCGCCTCACGCCCATCGAGTATTCCATCTTGCTGTATCTGGTCGAGCATCGTGGCAGCGTGGTGGCCGTGGGGGACCTGTTCCGCGCGGTGTGGAACGAGGATTTTATGCCCGGCTCCAACAATACGGTGATGGTGCACATCCGCCATCTGCGTGAAAAGATCGGCGACGATGCTCAAAAGCCGCGCTTTATCAAAAACGTCTGGGGCGTTGGCTACATAATCGAATAACGCCTTTGATGGTGGGGAAGTGGATATGACAAAAGACGATAGGCGGGTATTCGAGGTGCCCGATCGACTCTTTGAATACATAAGGGCGGTCGTCGACAACCGTGCGCTTGCGACGGTGCTGCTCTTTTTGCTGAGTCTGCTACTCATTGGCATTGACAATATCGTTGGTATCCTGGCAGTTCTGCTCATTAGCTTCTTGCTGATCGATCGATTTGAAATCGTTCGCCGCTGCGTGGTAATCGGCGGTGCCGCGTGGACGACTACGCTGGCGATCGGGGCCATGGCGCTTGGCGGTATTGGCGGGCCCGTGTTCTTTAATGCCGCCTTTGTGTTCAACATGCTCGGCTTTGTGCTGGCACTCGCCGTGTGTGTCCTGTTCTTTTGCGGGCGTGCCCTGTATTACCAGGGTTATGAGCAAGGCGAGCAGCGTGCCGACCGCGTGATCGCCGCCCGTATTCAGGACCGTCTGATCGACAACCCCGACACGTGGGATACCATCGACGGCGACTTTCTCGAGGTCGAGGGTGCGCTCAACCGGGCGCGCGATTGCGAGCGTAAGGTTCAACAGGCCTTGCGCGACGAATCGCATCGCAAAGATGACCTGGTTACGTACCTGGCGCACGACCTGCGCACGCCGCTTGCCAGCGTGGTGGGCTATCTTTCGCTCCTGCAGGAGGCTCCCGATTTGCCGCTTGAGCAGCGTGCACGCTTTACGGGCGTGGCGCTCGACAAAGCCCATCGGCTCGACGCGCTCATCGAGGAGTTTTTCGACATCACGCGTTTTGATTTCCACGATATCGTGCTCACCCGCGCTTACGTCGATTTGGGGCTATTGCTGGCGCAGGTGGCCGACGAGTTCTATCCCATTCTCAACGAACAGCGCAAGGAAGCCCAGGTTGATATCTGCGAGGACCTGACGGTGCTCGTGGACGGCGACAAGATGGCTCGCGTATTCAATAACATCATGAAAAACGCCGTTGCCTATAGCTATGAAGGCTCGACAATTACGATCGAGGCCAGGCGTTTGGGCGACGGTGGCGTACGCGTACGATTTGTGAACCAGGGCGATCCGATCCCCGAGCCAAAGCTCAAGGTGATCTTTGAGAAGTTCTATCGCCTGGATGCGGCGCGTGCGACCAATCGCGGCGGCGCTGGACTGGGGCTTGCCATCGCCAAGGAGATCGTATGCGCGCACGGCGGTACCGTTGCATGTGAATCGACGCCCGAACACACGATATTCACCATCGAGCTGCCCGCCGCATAGCCAGCGTGCCCTTACAAACACTTGACAATGCGCTCACGTGCATATGAGCCGCGATTCCTACTATCGATACTGCTGAATTGATATCGATGTGGAGGTATGCGGTATGACGGCTGCTGCGGCTGTGGAGCCCACGGAGCTTGAAGAACTCATGAAAGCGCAGGCCGAGGCCGCGCACGAGCGCGAGGTTGGGGATGCGACTCGCCCCACGGCAGAGGATCTTGCCGCCTCGCCGACGCGAATCGATGTTGAGGGCCTCGACCTGTTCTATGGCGACCACCATGCGCTCAAGGACGTGAATATCAAGATCCGCGACAAGCAGATTACCTCGTTCATCGGGCCTTCGGGCTGCGGAAAGTCCACGTTGCTGCGCTGCTTTAACCGCATGAACGACGGCATCAAGGACTGCCGAATCGAGGGCAAGATTGCGCTCGATGGTCAAGATATCCTGGGCGACTACGACATCTGCCGCCTTCGCCAGCGCGTGGGCATGGTGTTCCAGCGCCCCAACCCGTTTCCCATGAGCATCTACGACAACGTCGCCTATGGGCCGCGCGGTATGGGTGTGCGCGATCGCGTCGTGCTCGACGAGCTGGTCGAAGACTCCCTGCGACGCGCCGCCCTGTGGGACGAGGCCAAGGACAAGCTCAAAGAGTCGGGTCTGGGTCTTTCGGGCGGCCAGCAGCAGCGCCTGTGCATCGCCCGCGCACTTGCCGTGCAGCCCGACATTCTGCTGATGGACGAGCCGACCTCGGCACTCGATCCCGTATCGACGCTGGTGGTGGAGCAGCTGGCCTGCGAGCTCAAAGAGACCTGCACGCTCGTGGTCGTTACGCACAATATGCAGCAGGCGGCGCGTATCTCCGATTCGGTCGCATTCTTTTTGCTGGGTGAGCTGGTGGAGCACGCGCCCACCGCGCAACTCTTCAAGAATCCGACCGATCCGCGCACGGCGGATTATTTGACGGGGCGTTTTGGCTGATACCATCTAGTAAAGGTACCTTTAGGGTTAAGATGCGGTCATGCCGGCCGCAAAGGGGTTCAACATGATCTATTACGTCGAGGACGATGACAACATCAGGGATTTGACGGTCTATGCGCTGCGCAAGCAGGGGATTGAGGCCGAAGGCTTTTCGTGCGACGGTGAGTTTAAGGCTGCCGTGGCGCGACGGGTACCCGATGCCGTCCTGCTCGACATCATGCTGCCCGATACCGATGGCTTGGCGATTATGCGTCGACTGCGTGCCGATCGCCTGACGGCGACGGTGCCCATCATGATGCTTACCGCCAAGGATACCGAGCTCGACAAGGTGATGGCGCTCGATGGCGGTGCCGACGATTACCTGACTAAGCCGTTTTCGCTCATGGAGCTCGCCAGCCGCTGCCGCGCACTGCTGCGTCGCGGCGGCATGGTCAAACAGGCAAGCGATGTGCTCAGCGTGGGCGACATCGTGCTCTCGCCCAGCCATCGTGAGGTGACTGTTGCCGGCGAGTCGCTTAAGCTCACCCTGCGCGAGTTCGACCTGCTCGAGTACCTCATGCGCAAGCCCGGCGTGGTCTTTACCCGCGAGTCGTTGCTGCAGAGCGTGTGGGGCTGGGACTTCGACGGCGGTTCGCGCAC
>RQBM01000250.1:0-2588 GCA_008668795.1 Collinsella aerofaciens
GCCTACGATGGTGGCGCTGCCGGTAAGCTTCACGTCTTCGTCGGTCACGTCGACGCGCAAGGTGCCGCCACGTCCGGTGATGGTCCAATGGTCGATGCCGGTTTTGGCACGCAACGTGATGGCGGTGGCGCATAGGCCCGTGCCGCACGACAGGGTTGCGCCGCACCCGCGTTCGTTGACGCGCATGGTGGCCTCGCCCGCATCGTCGCCTTCGCTTTGCTCGTCGATGCGCACGAACTCCACGTTCTGGTCCGACGGAATCTCGGGCGCGACGACCGGCTTGGTGACCAGATCAAGGTCTTCGACGTTCGGCAGGCTGGCGAACGCGTCTTCAAGTACGGCCACGACGTGCGGATTGCCCATGTCCACGAACGTGCCACGTGCGGAACCGGACGTGCCCGGAATGGTCACTTCGTAACCGTCAACGTCGCCACGCTTCCATGCGCCCATCTCCACTTGGAACACGTCCTTGCCAAGGCCCGGCACATCGCCGAGCGAAGTCAGGATCTTCACGCCGGCGCGGGTGCCGAGATGGAATGGCTTGCCGCCCGGCTGGTCGGCGATGCCCTGCCGCTGCGCGAACAAGGTGATCGCACGTGTGCCGTTGCCGCACATCTCGGCCAGCGAGCCGTCCGCGTTGCGGTAGTCCATGAACCAGTCCGCATCGCCCGCCGCGCAATCGGCGATCTGCCTTTCGTTCACATCGGACACCGCCTGCGGATGCGCCAGACGGATCAGACCGTCGCCGCCGATGCCGAAATGGCGGTCGCACAGGAATCGCACTTCATCGGCGGTCGGCTCGTGCGTACCGTCTTCGTCGAGATACACCACGAAATCGTTGCCCGTGGCGTGCGCTTTGTAAACAATGCTCGGAACGCTCATACCGATTCACTCTACACGCGGTAGGCTATTGAAGTGTTTGGCTCGATGCGCGCATGGCATTTCCGCGCACGGAACAGGCGGAGCAAGGGAGGACGTATGGCTTCAACGGCACCGATCGGCGTTTTCGATTCCGGCTTGGGAGGAATCTCCGTGGCACGTGAGATCCGCCGCGATATGCCGAACGAGCGCGTGCTGTATTTTGGCGATTCCGCGAACGCGCCGTACGGCACGAAATCGCCCGAACAGGTGCGTGAGCTATCCGACGCCATTGTGAAACGCTTCGTGGAGCAGGGTGTGAAGGCGGTCGTCATCGCCTGTAATACCGCCACTTCTGCCGCGGCCAACGAATTGCGCGACAGATACGACATTCCGATTATCGGCATGGAACCTGCGCTGAAGGTGGCATGCGACCGCGGTCATGGCAATCGTCAGCGTGTCATCGTCGCCGCCACTCCCCTGACGTTGCGGGAACGCAAGTTCGCGGTGCTGATGGATCGTTTCAAAGCCGACCATACGATTTTCCCGGAGCCTTGCCCCGGCTTGGTGGAGATCGTGGAGCACGGCCAGCTCGACGATCACGACGTGGTGATGCGTACGCTGCACCAGTATTTCGACCAGTACGACCTATCCACGATTGACGCGGTTGTGCTCGGCTGCACGCATTTCGTATTTTATCGCGACTATTTCCGCGAACTGTTGCCTGATACAGCGGAGATTATCGACGGCAACGAGGGTACCGTACGTCACCTTGGCGTGGTACTCGAATCGCTTGGCAAGCTCGCTCCGGAAGACACGGAAGGTGATATTAAACTAGCCAATTCCGACACTTCTGTACGAATCGCGCAGTTGGCACAGTCACTACTTAATCGCTGAACGCGAATGTCCCGACAAGGCGCGTAAAGTCAGGGGAAACCCGAAAAAGGGACGACGCGAAAGGACAGGTGCGTATGGCCAACAGAACAGCGATGATCGACGTCGGTGGCGGTTTCCGCGCGATCTACGGCGCGGGCGTGATGGACCGCATGATGGAAGACCACGTGCACGTCGATCATTGCTACGGCGTCTCCGCCGGCAGCGCCAATATGGTTTCTTATATCTCCGGCCAGCACGGCCGCAGCCACACGTTCTACACACAGTACGCATTCCGCAAGGAATATGCCAGTTTCGACAGCTACATCAAAAACCACAATTACGCCAATCTCGATTATGTGTACGGCACGCTGAGCAACCACGACGGCGAGAATCCGGTGGATTATGAGGCATTCGAGAAAAATCCGACCGGCTTCACCGTGGTGGCGTGCAATGCGGATGACGGTTCCACGAAATATTTCGACAAGTCGGATGTGAGTTATGACAATTTCGACATTATGAAGGCGTCCTCTGCGGTGCCGGTCGCGTGCGAACCATATGTGATCGACGGCGTGCCCTATTACGATGGTGGTATTGCGGATCCGATTCCGGTGCAGAAGGCCATCGATGACGGCCATGACCGCATCGTGGTGATCCTCACCCGTCCGAAAGACACCGTACGCGAACAGAAGAAGGACATCGGCCCGGCCACGATCCTGAAGCGCACGCACCCGGAGGCCGCGGAAAAGCTGATGAACCGCTATCAGACGTACAACGACGAGGTGGCGTTGGCCAAGGAATACGAGAAGGATGGCCGTGTGCTCATCCTCGCGCCGGAAAGCATGTACGGCTTGAAC
>RQBM01000086.1:0-3428 GCA_008668795.1 Collinsella aerofaciens
ACGTCATCTGGGTGAGCTCGTCATCGGTCAGTGCGATCTTTGCGTACTCGGCGATGCCGCGCACGTCTTTCTCGCTGAGTGCCATAGGCGCTCCCTTCCGCATAACAGTTAAACCGCTCTAGTATACAGGGCAACGCCGCTCGGAGCAGGTGCTTTACCTAAATGCAGCGAAAACGTAACGAGGGCGGCGGCTGGCAGGCGGCGGGCTGGCGGTTCTGAAGCGAAAACCGCATCGTCCACAGCGAAGACCGTCTCGCCCACAGCGAAAACCATCACAACATTCGACGCTTTTCGCCAAAAACGCGATTTTCATCGAATGTTGTGATGGTTTGAAAGCCCCGACCACCACAAAGGTGCCTGCCCCCATTGTGGTGGTTCCGAACGATGTCTTATGCCGAGACCTTAGCCTTGCGGCGTTTACGGACCGCATGGATCACGATGTCCAGCAGCAACAGCACAATGGCCACGACCACGATAAGCACGGCGAACTCGCGCTTGCCCCAGTGGCGGCCGGCCAGCGACTTTTGCTTGTCGACGTCCTTCTTGTTGTACTTGGTGCGCACGCAATGCACCAACAGGCGATGGTCGTTCACGCCGTAGGGCGTGCAGGTGACGAGCGTCACCTTGTCGGCACCGGGCTCGATGGTCAGCGACTCCATCTCCTCGGGCAGCACCACCTCGGAGTCCACCATCTTGTAGGCGAGCGTCTTATTCATGGTGTGCAGCAGCACCAGGTCGCCGGGCTCCAGCGAATGGATGTCGTCGAACATACTCAGGTTGCGCATGCCCGAGTGCGCGGTGAGCACGCAATGCGTCGAGGTGCCACCCACCGGCAGGCTCGTGCCCTCCAGGTGGCCGACGCCCGCCATGAGGACTTCTTCGCTCGTGCCGTGGTAGATGGGCATACTCACATCGATGGAGGGGATCTCGACCCAGCTCATCATGGGGTCGCGGTCAAAGATGAGCTGCTGGGCGTAGGGCTCGATCTGGTCGGCGGGAAGCTCGGTGGCCTCGCCCGCCAGCTGCTCGTTATAGGAGCGCGCCTGGAGCAGGATGCGCTCACGCTCCTCTTCAGACAGCGCATCCACGGTGCTGGACACGGTGCTGATCTGGTTGAACACGCCCGAGGCCTCGAGCCGATCCAAGATCCACGGCCAGGTCATAAGGCCCACGCCAATAAGGATGATGACGATGGTGATGAGCCGGTCGGCCCAGCGCGGCAGCCGCTTGCGGCGGCGCTTGGGTTTGGGCTGAGGGCTTGAGCCGCCGTTGTCCGCGGCGTTATTGCTCTTCATATGTTTGGCGCCCTGCACCATCGCCAGTCACTCCTCTACAACTCAAGTTGTCTAAACAAATAATAGCCGATTAGCGAGCCCCGCGCCGGATAACGCAGCCAGATTGCACCGTCCGGGCCACGTAACCCCACTCAACCAATCAAGCCATATGTTGCTTTCATCGTCTCGAGCAACTGCACCATCGTTGCGCCCGCAACCCCAATCTGTTTCAGATTGACGTCGCCCACCTCGCAATCTTTAACAAACGCAAGCATATCGTCCTTCAGTTCTCCGCGCAGGTCGACGCCTTCCGACTCGCCAAGCAGCTGAGCAAGCCTCAGCGCATCGCGTTTATGCTTTTTTACCTTCCTCGAATCAACGTTCTCCCCCGCTTCCCTTCTAGCTTTTAGGTCGAGATACGCCTTCGCTTTGAACGGGACAATGTATTCCGTGCCCAAGACCGAAACGCCGCCTACGGTCCGAATTCCCTGAAGGAACAAGCTGTAGTAAGCATCGTCCAACAAAATTGCCGAAAGACTGCTTATGTTTTCATCAACGTGAATTGGCGCCACATCAATCCCCTCACGACCCTTTAGAAAGTCGGGGCACTTCGCGAAGAGCTCGATCATATGGGGGTAACCCGGCCTCTTTGGCTCTGTAAACCGATAAAAACATGAGCCTTTACCTTCGCCCCAGCCGCAGCGGTAGCCGCCATCACGCACCAAAGTCCATATGGCTTCTGCCGTCTGAGGCAACCGGTCATCGGCGACAATTACCACATCAAAATCGTGAGTCGCCCTGAATGAAAGCCCCGCCTCCGCGAGCAAAATGTCGCATGCCGTGCCGCCGATAAGGGCATACGATCCTGCAGCTTCTTGCATATGCTGCTGAAATTCTTGGAGACCTTCTACAGCGCTTCTCGCCATGGATATTCCTTTCCAAACATGCGATCGACTTCGAGCTGAATTCGCTCATCGTCGATCGCCGCCAAAGATAGCGCAAGCGAAATGTCATCGACGCGGGAGGAGTCGGCAAACACGGGCGCATAGCGCCACACTTGGATCATCGCCGTTTCGTTATCCGACAATTCCCCATCTGCGACTTCAAGGCCACGCAGTTCACGCCATACGCTTCTTAAGACCGCCTTTTGATCCATGCCCGGAGCCGCGAGCATCGAACGCGCAGCGAGCGCTGTCTCCCCAGCGTCAGCGAGACAGTCGATCTGTGGTGCCCTCCTTGCAAAAAAGACCTTCGAGACAGGCGAGAAGAGCTCTGCCATGTGCTCACTGAGCAGAAGATCCACGGCCACGGGAAACACAATGACACGTCGTTCGCGCCGTTCGCGCTTTGCGAGCCCCCTGTCTACAAGCTCGGTTATGGCCTCACTCGCGCGGCTTGCCGAAATCCCAAGCGCACGACAAAGGTCATCGGAATGATATGACTCCTGCCCTGCCCCCCAGATTGCGGCAGCCTGCGCGTTGGGTGACATCTTGGTCGCGCGATTATGAAATCTAGTGCCGCCCCTCTCCGTGCAGGCCGCGCCCATAAATGGAAGAAAGGCCTGTCTACCAGAGCAAACAAAGGGGATTCCTTGTGCGACCAATGCCTTGCGTTGGCGCGCATCGGCATCAGGAAACGAAACGACGACAGGAGCCTCCGCACGCAAGGCTAACTGGCTATAGACTCTCTTAGCCTCGGGAAGTCCTACGCCAGCAGGCAAACTTGCAAGCAAAAAAGAAAAACCATTTGCGTCAACGGCGCGGACCTCAATCGACCGTAGATGCAGTGGCAAGTGTGCGGATCCAGGCCAAGTTTTAGCCTTGGCGGAGAGGCCTAGTGCTTCTTGTAAGTAGGTAAGCGCTTCGTTCATTTCCATCGTTTTCGTTTGATTCCATTTCATATTGGAATTATACATAATTTTCGGAATTAACGAGATTTCGTTCGTGCGTAGGCCAGCTTTTGAGTTTTCGGTTGATTTCCGATCTCAGCCGAACACATTGAGCGGATAGGCCATTCCCGCAGTTAGCCGAACGCCCCCGCGGCCCCTCCTGGGGTCCGGGGGCGCCGTTTTCCCAGTTGAAGGAACGGTGGAGATGTGTTTCGATGGGTCCGGTGGCCATGCTCCGCCCGCCGCCCGGCACCTCTTCCCAGACT
>RQBM01000105.1:0-2668 GCA_008668795.1 Collinsella aerofaciens
CTCTTCTTGGGGCATCGCCTTTCCTTCCATTCGTCACCTTCATTACTCCAACGACGAATTCTAGGCGGTGTCCCCTCCCTTTCAAGAAAGGGAAGAGGCGGGGCATGCCCCGCCTCTTACACCACATCTCTGCGCGCTACCTCGCCATACCCCTTTGGACCGGCCAGAATAATCGGCTTAAAGCCTGGCTGTATCGATATTAATTAACAGATACTTTAGTTATGTTCATTATCTTCATTGTCTTAATTGTCACCGGATTAGCAACAGTACTCATATTTGGCATTTTTTGCCCACGCGTATATAACCAACCCCCTACATCAGGCAAAAAACAAGCCGCAGCCCATGGCCACGGCCCGCTCGAAACCCAAAAGAGACGCTACGCGCTGTAGCCCATCGCCTGCAGCACAAACATGACGACCGTCAGCACCGTAATCACACCGATAGTCGCCCAGGTGAGCACATTCCACACGCGGCCGTTGCGGTTGGCGCCCATAATGTGTCGATCGGCGGCAATAATCACCTGGAACACCAAAACCACGGGCAACAGCACGCCGTTAATGACCTGCGAGGTCATCATAATCTGGAACAGGTCAACACCGGGCATAAGCACCAGCACGGCAGAGATGCCAATGATGGCCGTAATGATGCCGCGATAGACCGGGGCCTCGTCCCAGCTGCGATCGGCACCGCGCTCCCAGCCAAATGCCTCGCAGATGGCGCTGGACGTAACGCCTGGCAGCACACAGGCGGCCAAGAAGCTCGCCGCGACCAGGCCCGAGGCAAACAGCACCGTGGACCACTGGCCCGCGATAGGCTCCAATGCGCGGGCGGCATCGGCAGCGTCGCTAATCTGAATGCCTGCAGGGAACAACACCGTACCGGTCGTGATGATAATAAAGCCGGCGATGACATCGGCGGCAATCGAGCCGCTCACGGTGTCGATGCGCTGCAGCACGATATCGTCCTCGCCCGCATTCTTATCGACCACGTTGTTCTGCGCCAAGAAGATCATCCACGGCGCGATGGTGGTACCAATCGTTGCGACCACAAGCGACACGTAGCTGGGGTCATTTTGGATGTTGGGCACAACCAGGTCGACTGCCACCTCGCCCCAGCTGGGGCCAGCCATAAATGCAGCGACAATGTAGGTCACAAACACACAACTCACCAGCAGCAGAATCTTCTCGATGCGCTGGAAGCTACCCGACATGGTAAGCATCCAAACCAGCAGTGCCACCAGCGGCACCGAAATGCTCGCGGGCACGCCAAAGAGGGCAAGGCCGCTCGCGATACCCGCAAACTCCGAAATGGTCACGGCCGTATTGGCGATCAGCAGCGCCGCCATGGCCAGCACGCTCCTGCGCACGCCAAAGCGCTCGCGGATGAGCGACGCCAGGCCCTTGCCTGTGACGCAGCCGCAACGCGCCGCAGTCTCCTGCGTCACGATAAGCAGCACGGTCATGACGGGAAGCATCCACAGCATCTTGTAGCCATAGCTGGCACCAGCGCTGGAATACGTGGCGATGCCGCCGGCGTCATTACCCGAAAGCGCCGCCAGAAGGCCAGGGCCCATGGCGCCAAAGATAGCCGCGATGGTCAGCTTTTGCTTGGTGCTCGCCTTTTGCTTCGTGTTTTGCACGCGACCACCTACCCCATGACCGACATGGTGAGCAGCACTGCGGCGATGCAGTACGCCGCGCATGAAATCATGACGGCAATGACGTTCATGGCGGTACCCGACGTATTGAGGTCGTGCTCGTCACGCCAGAACAACACCATCAGGTAAATCACGGCGCTCATGTTGCCGATCAGGCAGACGATGGCCGCGATGTTAAAGCAGCCGGTAAAGAGCTGCTCTTCAAACATGGGCGCGTCGAGGAATGCGGCGGTGCGCACCAGCTGGGCGCATAGGTAGGTCACGAGCGACAGAATCAGGCCCATGCCCGTGCTCTGGAAGAAAAATCCCAGATACGGCTTGGGCTCATCGTCATGGCCGTCGTATTCCAAGAAGTAGTTCTTGACAAACGACACCATACGCGAGGCAGCCAGCAGCACGAGCGGCATGGCGCACATGGGGAACACCACCAGATGCGCCGAGCCCAGCGCCGTCCCCAGCACCGTTGCCATGATGCACGAGGCAATGCCCCACACGACAACCCAGTACTGGCGATGCACAAACCAGCTGAGCACATTCGTCGAATCGTCGGACGCGCTATCGCCCGAGCCAACGCCTGCGATCTGCAGGTCCTCCTGGTGCTCCTCGGCGATAACATCCATGGCGTCGTCAAAGGTCACGATACCCAAGATGTGACGGTTCTCGTCGCAAACGGGAATGGCAACCAGGTCGTACTTGGTCATCTCGTCCGTTACGTCTTCCTGGTCGTCGTCGGGCGACACATAAACCAGGTCGCGATAGGCCAGCTGCCCCAGCGTGGCGTCGCGGTCGGCCACGATAAGCGTGCGTAGCGAAAGCACGCCGGTGAGCATGCCGCTCGGGTCCTCGGTATAGACGTAGTAGACGCTCTCGAAGTCCTCGTCGAGCTTGCGGATCGCCTCGATGGCGTCAGCGACCGTCGCCGTGGCAGGCAGGGAGACAAACTCCGAGGTCATGATGCGACCGGCGGTGTTGTCCTCATAGCCCAGCAGATTACGAATCGCCTTCTCCTCC
>RQBM01000206.1:0-3077 GCA_008668795.1 Collinsella aerofaciens
GTTTCTTGTTGCTTTGTCTGATCCGACACGGATGCAACTCCTTTACTCGTAATCGTTGACAAACGAACAGTATAGACCCGACGGCCATGCAAACGATTCGCGCAACAAAACTGGAGAACTAACCCACATCTTAGGATGCCAGGCCCAAACGGCTATACTTTCTAGGATTGAATGTATAAGGAGCATTAAGTGAATTCTGAATCCATCGCCGTCATCATCCCTTGCTACAACGAAGCGCTCACGATCGGCAAAGTCATCGACGACTTTCACCGCGAGCTTCCGCAGGCGACGGTCTATGTCTATGACAACAACTCGTCGGACGATACCTCACGCATTGCCACCGAGCACGGCGCCACAGTCCGCTTTGAGCCCCGTCAGGGAAAGGGCAACGTGTGCCGCCAGATGTTTCGCGATATCGACGCCGATTGCTACCTGATGGTCGACGGAGACGACACCTACCCCGCCGAGGCGGCCAAGGCCCTCTGCGAGCCCATCCTTAACGGCACGGCCGACATGACCGTAGGCGATCGCCTTTCCAACGGCACCTACGCCGAGGAGAACAAGCGTGCCTTCCACGGCTTTGGCAATAATCTGGTCCGCGCCATGATCAAGTGGATCTATGGCTACAGCTTCGATGACGTCATGACAGGCTACCGCGCCATGAGCCGCCCGTTCGTTAAAACCTTCCCAGTGCTTTCCGAGGGCTTTCAGATCGAAACCGAGCTCTCGATCCACGCCGTCGACCACCGCTGGCGCATCAAAGATGTGCCCATCGAGTACCGCGACCGTCCCGAGGGTTCCGAGTCCAAACTCAACACCGTGAGCGACGGCATTAAAGTCGTTGCGATGATCGGCACGCTGTTCAAGGACTACCGCCCGCTGAAGTTCTTCAGCCTCGTTGCGCTTCTGTTCGCGGTATTCGGCCTCGCCCTGGGCATGCCCATCGTTGTCGAATATTTCCAGACCGGCCTCGTCCCGCGCTTCCCCACCGCTATGCTCGCCGCCTCGTTTATGTTCCTGTGCGGCCTGAGCCTTGCGACCGGCTTCATCCTAGATTCTGTAGCAAAGGTCGAAAAAAAGCAGTGGGAGGTCAACGTGTACAGCAAATACGCCTACGACGACCAGCCCGGCCACCCTACTTCCATGCCAAGCGAGAGGTAGATCTTCCGCAAAATACTATTGGCACCACTGCGCAGATAGCCACCAACAAGAAAAGCCGCCGTTAAAGAACGGCGGCTTTTACTCTCGAAAAGTTAATAGCGGCTAGAGCGTCTTGATGTACTCCCCCAGCTCTTCCTCCCAGTCGGGCATGTGGAAGCCGGCAGCCTCGAGCTTGGACAGGTCGAGCGCGGAGTGGACCGGGCGCGGGGCGACGGGGCCCGCGGCGTTCGAATAGTAGTCGGCGGTGCTGACCGGCACGACCCTGTCGCCGTTGCCGTTGGCGGCCTCGAAGACGGCGCGGGCGATATCGGCCCAGGACTTGACGGTGCCGGAGCCGGTGCAGTCGTAGGTGCCGTAGGGGGCGTGCGTCCCCAGCACGTGGAAGATGGCCTCGGCCATGTCGCGCGTGAAGGTCAGGCGGCCCAGCTGGTCGTCAACGACCGTGACCTGCTCGAGCCCGTCCTCGGAGTCGGCGACGCGGTCGGACAGGCCCTTCATCGTCTTGACGAAGTTGCGGCCCTCGCCGATGACCCAGCTGGAGCGCATGATGTAGTGGCGCGGGCACCCGGCCACGGCGATGTCGCCGGCGGCCTTGGTCTGGCCGTAGACGGACAGCGGGGAGAAGGGCTCCTCCTCGTCATGCACCTCGGCGGTGCCGTCGAAGACGTAGTCGCTGGACACGTGGACGAGGGTGATCCCGTGATCAGAGCATGTGCGGGCGAGGAGGGCGGGGCCGGTCGCGTTGGCCTTCCAGGCGGTCGCGCGGCCCTCGGCGGTCTCCGCCCTATCCACGGCGGTGTAGGCGCCGCAGTTGATGACGGTGCCGTAGAGCGACCAGTCGTACTGCGCGTAGGCGTCCGGGTCTGACATGTCGAAGGTGTCGATGTCGCAGAAGTCGAAGTCCTTGGCGACGCCGCGCTCCTCCGCCAGCCTGCGCACAGCATGGCCCAGCTGGCCGTTGCAGCCGGTGACGAGCGTCCTCTTGGGCGCCATTGGGACGACGTCCCTGAGCATCGGGTGGTTGAGGTCGGCCTCGGAGACGGTGGCCTCCTCCAGCGGGATCGGCCACTCGATGGCGAGCTCGGGGTCGGCGAGGTTCACGAAGGTGTAGGTCTTCTTGAGCTCCAGCGACCAGTGGGCGTCCACCAGGTAGGTGTAGGCGGTGCCGTCCTCCAGGGCCTGGAAGGAGTTGCCCACGCCGCGCGGGACGTAGATGGCCTTGCTGGGATCCAGAACGGTCGTGAACACCTTGCCGAAGGTCTCGCTTCCCTCGCGCAGGTCCACCCATGCGCCGAAGACGCTGCCGCGGGCGACGGAGATGAACTTGTCCCAGGGCTCGGCGTGGATGCCGCGGGTGACGCCGCGGCTGTCGTTGTAGGAGATGTTGTTCTGGACGACCCTGAGGTCCGGGATGCCCAGGGCGGTCATCTTGGCGCGCTGCCAGTTCTCCTTGAACCAGCCGCGCGAGTCGCCGTGGACGGCGAGGTCGACGACCTTGAGGCCCTCGATGCCGGTCTCGGCGACGGAGAGGTCCTTCTCGAATGCGATGTCTGCCATGTGGGAAAAGCTCCTATCGAAGAGGTTGTATAACCGGGGGCGCCCGCGCGGGGGCCCCGGGTCATACCCCGGCCCGGCGGACCCGCGCGGGCGCCCCGCGGTGCGGTTCGCCGGAATGCAGTCTTACTGGCCCGGCGCGCGGTAGCGGGCCTCGGTGGCCTCCTTGGCGGGGCGCCACCAGGACTCGTTGGCGACGTACCAGTCGATGGTCTGCTTCCGGCCCCCGGCGAAGTCGGTGTGCGCCGGCCTCCAGCCCAGCTCGCGCTGGAGCTTGGTGGAGTCGATGGCGTAGCGGCGGTCGTGGCCGGGGCGGTCGGCGACCCAGTCGAAGTCCTCGGGGTCCTTTCCCATGGCCTCGA
>RQBM01000222.1:0-11552 GCA_008668795.1 Collinsella aerofaciens
ATCCTTCTCATCGCCACGGGCGGCACCATCGCATCGACCGAGGACGGCAACGGCCTCTCCCCCGCCCTGACCGGTGAGGAGCTCGCCCAGAGCGTCCCCGAGATCTCGGGCCTCTGCGAGCTCGACGTCGTGCAGCCCATGAACATCGACAGCACCAATATGCGTCCGAGCGACTGGATGCGTATCCGCGACGTCATCGTCGAGGGTTATGCCGACCACGACGGCTTCGTGATTCTGCACGGCACCGACACCATGAGCTACACCGCGGCGGCGCTTTCCTATCTGATTCAGGACAGCCCCAAGCCCATCGTACTCACCGGCTCGCAAAAGCCCATGGGCAATCCCTTTACCGACGCCAAGCTCAACCTGTACCAGAGCCTGCTCTATGCGCTCGACGAGCATTCGCACGACGTCTCGATTGTCTTTGGCGGCGTAGCCATTGCCGGCACGCGCGCCCGCAAGCAGCGCACCATGAGCTTTAACGCGTTCATTAGCGTCAACTATCCGCCCATTGCCTATATCCGCAACGACCGCATCGTTCGCAACGGACTCCACGGCACTCACCAGGACGAGAACCCGGTTCGCTTCTACGACAGCATCGACCCGCGCGTATTTGTCCTTAAGCTGACACCCGGCGTGAACCCGGGTATCCTGGACGCTCTTGCCGATAGCTACGACGCTGTGATTCTGGAGACCTTTGGCATTGGCGGTATCCCCGAGTTTGGTGAGTCGGGCGAGTCGTTCCAAGAGGCAATTTTCCGCTGGGTCGATTCGGGTCGCACTGTCGTTATGACCACGCAGGTCCCCGAAGAGGGCCTTGACCTGGGTGTTTATGAGGTCGGCCGTGCCTACGCCGATCATTCGGGCATTTTGCGCGGCGACGACATGACCACCGAGACGCTCGTGGCCAAAACCATGTGGGCACTCGGCCAGTCACGTGATGCGGCCGAGATTCAGCGCCTGTTCTACAGCCAAGTCAACCACGACCGCATCCCGATGGCGTAATTCAGTTGTCGACGGGTATCCCCTATTCGATCCCCTCGAGAAGCTCTGACACCGTCATGCCGAGTGCGGGCGCGATCTTAAATAGAACCTTGAGCGTGAAATTTGCCGTCCCATCTTCGATTCGGTCGAGGTAGGGTCGGCTGATTCCTGTCGCCACACAAAAATCAACCTTGGAGATACCAAGGTCCCTGCGTGTCTCTTCGACCCGCCTGCCAAGAATCTGTTTCGCACGTTCGTCCATGCAGCCGAGTTTGAAATGGAGCTGAACAAAAACGTAAACTATAGTTTACGTTTTGCCGAATACACAGGAGTTTTCTATGTCGGGTTCTTCGGTCCGCATGTACCGAGCCACGCTTCGCACAAACAGCGCACCGCCCAAGCTCGTCGTCGTTGAAGCCGAATGCCTTTCGCCCGATGAGCGCACAGCATTTGCATTACTATCAAGTCGCGTCGCCGCCGTTCTGGTCCCTTGCCCGGCGCAAGGCGAACTTGCCATCCAATGCCAAGCGCACAGCTGCTCGCTCAATCAGGCTGCCGTAATCGCAACCAGCCAACGCGGCCTGCCGCTCCTTTTAGAAGCCGGTATCGCACTCGCCCTCCGCGGCTCCGGATACGAAAACGAGGCCGCCGCCGATATGGTCTTTAAACCACGATCGAGCGGCGGCCTCGCAGCAGCCATTGAATATGCGTGCAGGCTCGTTGCCTAAAAGGACAGGCTAGAAACCAAAGCCAAAGCCTGTTCCGGTAATAGCCGAGTACATAAAGTAGACGTTGATTACGTTGAGGAACACACCCGTGATGCAGCCGTTTCGCAGGTAGCGCTCGCACACGATGCGCGCCATGGCGGCGGAGTCATCATTGTTTTTAGCCTGACGTCCTGCCGTAAAGTACGTCGCCACGCTCAGCAGCAGGTTGAGCACCGGCAGTGCCAGCAGCTCGTAGCTCTTGCCCCAGCGCGTCACCTCACCGGCCGCGTTAAACTTCGTTGCCACCTCGGGACCAATGTTGGGGATAACACACGCTGCAACCACCAGCGGAATCACCGCAAGTACGAGCAACGCAATACCCATGTAGCCAGCTTTTTTGCCATATTTAAACATATGCGTCGTCCTTACACGTTAAAGCGGAAGTGCACGACGTCGCCATCGGCCATGACATACTCTTTGCCCTCGATACGCAGCTTGCCGGCGGCCTTGGCGCCCTGCTCGCCACCGAGCTCGATGTACTCGTCGTAGCCAATGACCTCGGCCTTAATAAAGCCGCGCTCAAAGTCGGTGTGGATGACGCCGGCGGCCTGCGGAGCGGTTGCGCCCTGACGAACCGTCCAGGCCTTGACCTCCATCTCACCAGCCGTAAAGAACGACTGCAGGCCAAGCAGCTTGTAGGCGGCCTGCGCGAGCACGTCCAGGCCGGGCTGCTCCAGGCCCAGGCTCTCCAGGTAGTCGGCAGCGTCCTCGGGATCGAGCTCGGAAAGCTCGGCCTCAATCTTGGCGCAGATCGGCAGCGGCTTGACGCCATCGATGGGCGCCAGGTCCTCGTTGAGCATATCCTCGTCCACGTTGGCCACATACAGGATGGGCTTCATGGTGAGCAGGAACAGGCCCTTGGCGGCGGCGCGCTCCTCGTCAGTCATCTCCATGGATGCGGCGCGCTTGCCCTCGTTGAGCCAGGCAAGCAGACGCTTGGCGACCTCAAACTTGGGCATGAGCTCCTTGTCGCGCTTGGCCTCCTTCTCGAGCTTGGGCAGCTGCTTCTCGAGCGTGCCCATGTCGGCCAGGATGAGCTCGGTCATGATGGTGTCGGCATCGCCGGCGGGATCGACGAACTCGCCGGTGCGGCCCACCTCACGCATGACGTTGGGGTCCTTAAAGTAGCGCACGACCTCGCAGATGGCGTCGGTCTCGCGGATGTTTGCCAAGAACTGGTTGCCCAGACCCTCGCCCTCGTTAGCGCCCTTCACCAGACCTGCGATGTCGACGAACTCGACCGTAGCCGGCACAATGCGACCCGGGTTGACGATGTCGGCGAGCTTTTGCAGGCGGCTATCGGGCACATCGACGATACCCACGTTGGGGTCGATCGTGGCGAACGGGTAGTTGGCGGCAAGGCCGGTCTTTTTGGTAAGCGCGGTGAACAGCGTCGACTTGCCCACGTTGGGCAGGCCCACGATACCGATGGAAAGGGACACGACAGCTCCTTTTGATACAGGTACTTCAAACTGCATAAGTATAGCGCCGCCGCAGCATCCAGGCGAACCCGGACGCCACGGCGGCGCAAATGAAGCAGAGATAGGGGTCGCTGACTAGTCTGCGAGCTTTTCCACCTGATCGAGCATCTTATCGAGCTTGGCCTTTGCCTCGGCCTTGACCTTCTCGGCCTCCTCGTGAGCCTTCGCCTTCTGGGCGGCCTTTTCCTCGGCCTCGGGATCGGCGACGACCAGATTGGACGCATCGTGTTCGACCAGCTTGAGCGCATGTTCGGGACAAACCTTGACGCAGGCTCCGCAACCCAAACAATACGTGGACTCCAGTGCAAAGCGACCGCTTCCCACCAAATCGCAGGCGGACGTGGGACACGCGTTAACGCACTCGCCGCACGACGTGCACTTGTCAAAATCGCACTCCGGCGTGCTCACCTGCATGTTCTGGGCAAGCTCGGGGTGGTTTTGCAGCGTCGAGAGCACCAGCTGGCGCCCATGGGTGAGCGAACGGCGACGCTTGGTCGTCGTGGTGCCGCACATGGTGTTGAGCGTGCGCTCCAGCTGGGTGATCTGATGGCGATGGGCTTTGAGCTTCTGCGTCACCGAAGCCAGTGCCGCCGTCGCCGGATTGAGTTTGGTCACGGTCAGGCCCGTGGTACGGGCGATCTTTTCCATGTATTCCTTGCGCTCGTACTCGCGGCGCTTATGGCATTTGAGGCTCTTGGGGTCGACCTCCAGGCCCATACCCGTACCAGCCCATTCCTCGGCCTTCGCAATCGCCTCGCCCAGCATGTCCTCGCCACCGGTGTTGCGGCATTTATCGCACACGCCCAGCGGCAGATACACACTCACGTTGGGATAGTCGGCCAGCACCGAGAACCAGGTCTCGGCTGTAATATCGCCCACGCAGGCAACGACGACCTCGTTCTCGCGCGGCATGCGTTTAAGGGCGCGCGTGCAGGTAACGTAGGCGGTCTCGTGACTTGTAGCCGCCGAGACAATGTCGTCATACAGGTTTTTGGGCGCCAGGCGCGGCGAGATGATCGCCTCAGTCGGACAGGCAGCGGCGCACAGGCCACACTTGCGACAGGAATCGAGGATCTCGATGGCATCTTCCTCGACCTCGATGGCGTTGACCGGGCACACGTCCATGCACGCGGTGCAGCCACTCTTTTCGTTTTTGCAGGTCAAGCACGGAATGGTGTTGCCGCGCGGACGCTCCTTGTAGTCAGCAGGATTCCACTGCGGCGCCGACGGATCGAGCGCATCGGTCACACCGCCAAGCGGGTTTTTAAGAAAGTCGAAACCCTTGCTGATCTCGATAATGTCATCAAACAGATCGTGTTCCTGCGCCATGCGCGGCCCCTCCCTGAGCAGTGCAAACAAGCAAGAGATAATGATACGCTATCGGCCCACGCCTCGGGCAAATTACACGCGGAGCATCTTTGCGGCAAATAGCCCATGGCCTATCGCCGCCTCGATTGCACAAGGCCAATCAAGCGCCAAACTATGCCTCGCACATGAGCTGCACGAGCTTTTGCCTGGTCACCTTTGTCTGTTCGTTGGCCATGTTGCGCTCGTTCTTAAAAGTTGCGTCAGCAACGCTCAGCAAATCGGCATCGGTAATCTCATCAAGCCCCAGCTCCTCAAGCGTCGTCGGCAGACCGACGCGCTGGCAAAACTCGAGCACCTGATCAAGCTCGGGTGCACGCTCCAGGCGCAGCTGCACCACCAGACCAAATGCCACGGCCTCACCATGCATGGCCTTGCACTCGGGCAGAATCGTCAGCCCGTTGGCGATGGCATGCGCCAACGCCAAGCCGCCACTCTCAAAGCCGACACCCGAGAGCAAAATATTGCACTCGATCAGGCGTTCAACCGCTGGCGACGTACGCCCCTTTTTGAGATCGCGCTTGGCAGCGACACCGCACTCCATAAGTGTGTCGTAGCAGGCACGAGCCGCAACCAGAGCCAAGTGCCCCGGCGCGCCACCGTGCTCGTTGGCGCCGTGCGCCGCGGCGCACGAACGCGCCTCGAAGTACGTTGCCAGCGCATCGCCCATACCAGCGACCGTCATACGCAGTGGGGCCGCTGCGACCACGTTGGTATCGACCACGACCAGATCTGGATTCTTCTCGAGCATCAGGTAGCGGTCGAACGACCCATCCTCGTGATACAGCACCGAAATCGCGCTGCACGGACCATCCATTGAGGCCGCCGTGGGACATACGCACAACGGCAACTCGGCATAAAACGCTACTGCCTTGGCGATATCGAGCATCTTGCCACCGCCAATACCCACCACCATGTCGCAATACTCAGCCTGGGCTTCCTTAGCCATTTCGGCAACAGCCTCTTCCGTACACGGACCGTTGTAAATTTTAAAGAACGGCTCGCTTAGATCGTCGTCCAGAAATCCATCGACAATCTGCCTGCACAGCCGATCCTCGGTGCCCTGGTCAAACAAGACATAGGCAGCGCAGCCCAACCATGACAAATACCTGCCCTGACGCGAAAGTTCGCCCGGCCCCTGAACATACCGACCGGGACCGCCGTAAACCATAGGAAGCGCCATACGAGAATCCGCCCTTCATCAAACAACGATTGGTGCAAAGTAACCTGACCCCTTTGCACCAACTTGGTGCGATGGGGTCAGGTTGGTTTGCACCATAGCAAAAAGGGGCAAAGCCGTCTGCTGGCTTTGCCCCTTCCTTAGCTTGATTTACTCATCCATAAGGTAGTAGTGACCCAGCGCGTCGGCACCCAGGATGGCGTTTGCGACCATCTCGGGCGTCACCTCAAACGGCATGTTGCACATGGTGTCATCGGGCGCGCAGGCGGCCTCGGCAACAATCATGGCCTGCTCGCGCGTAAGCTCGGCAACGCCAAGTTCCTTCATCGTGACCGGCAGGCCCAGCTCAATGCAGAAGCCCAAGACTTCCTCGAGTTTCTCAGTCGGAGCATCCTCGAGTACCAGCTGAACGATGGTGCCAAAGGCGACCTTCTCGCCGTGATACATGCCGTGGCACTCGGGCAGCATCGTCAGGCCATTGTGGATGGCATGAGCAGCAGCAAGGCCCGAGCTCTCAAAGCCAATGCCCGAAAGCAGCGTATTGGCCTCGATGATATGCTCGACGGCAGGCGTGAGCGCACCCTTCTCCAGCGCGACCTTGGCCTTGACGCCATCGGCCATAAGCGTCTCGTAGCAGAGCTTGGCAAGCGCCAGACCGGCCATGCCGCCTTTGCCACCAGCGCAGGTGCCACCGTCGGCATCGTGCGTCGCCTGGGCCTCAAAGTAGGTTGCGAGCGCATCGCCCATACCTGCCACCGTCAGGCGTACCGGGCTCGCCGCGATAACCGTCGTATCCATAAGAACGATATTGGGGTTCGCCTTAAGGAACAGGTACTTATCGAACTGGCCGTCATCGGTATAGAGCACGGAGAGCGCCGAGCACGGGGCATCGGTCGAAGCGATGGTGGGGCAAATGATGACCGGGGACTCCAGGTAGTAGGCGACGGCCTTGGCGGTGTCGAGGATCTTGCCGCCACCGACGCCGACGATGATGTCGCAGCCGTTGTCGCGCGCGAGCGCAACCAGGCGATCGACCTCGCTCTTGGAGCACTCGCCGTTAAAGTCCTCAAACAGCAACTCGGCCTTAGCCTCGGCAAAACCACCCTCGATCTTGGCACCGACGCGCTTCTTGCCCGAAGGCGTCACGATGACGAGGGCCTTAGCGCCGAGCGGCTCGACATAGGAGCCGAGCTTGGCGAGCTCGTCCGGACCCTGGATGTACTTGCTGGGGCTATTGAAAATTGCAGCCATAACTATCCCATTCTCTAAAAGAAAAAAGAAAGGGGCTCCGTACGGATACGTGCGGAGCCCCTCGTTACGATAACAAGAGTCGATTAGAAATCGATGTCGGTGTCGTAGTAGCAGGCCTTGAGGATCTTCTCGAAGTCGGCAGCCTTGGTCTCACGCGGGTTCTCGGGCGTGCAGGCGTCGGTCTCGGCGTTCGCGGCGATCTCGGGCAGCTTGGCGAGGAACTCCTCCTCGGAAACCATCTGCGGGTTCTCGGCGTCGACCTTCACGCCACCATTCGCGTAATCCTTGATGGACTGCGGAATGTTGAGCTGGTCATTGAGGTCGCGAATCTTCTGGACGAGCGCAGCGATGAGCTCCTCGTTGGTCTCGCCGGGAAGGTGCAGGATCTCCTTGGCCACATAAGCGTAGCGCTCGGCAGCACGGGGATCCTTGGAGTTCCACTGGATGACCTTGCCCAGGTACATGGCGTTAGCAGCACCGTGGATGATGTGGCCGTTCTCAAAGGCTGCACCGGTCTTGTGAGCCATGGAGTGAACGATGCCCAGCAGGCCCGAGGAGAAGGCGATGCCGGCGATGCACTGAGCCTCGTGCATGTGCTGACGGGCCTCATGGTCGCCAGCATAGGACTTGGGCAGCCACTCGACGATCTCGCGGATGCCGTGCAGGGCGTTGGCGTCGGTGAACATAGAGGCGCAGGTGGAAACGTAGGCCTCCATGCAGTGGGTCAGAGCATCCATGCCGGTGTGAGCGCACAGCTTGGCGGGCATGGTGTAGGTGAGCTCGGGGTCGACGATGGCGACATCAGGGGTGATGTTGAAGTCGGCCAGCGGGTACTTGATGCCCTTGGCGTAGTCGGTGATGACGGAGAAGGCGGTAACCTCGGTAGCGGTACCGGAGGTAGAGGAGATGGCGCAGAAGTGAGCCTTCTGACGCAGCTCAGGGAAGCTGAACGGCTGGATGATGTTATCGAAGGACTCCTCGGGATACTCGTAGAAGACCCACATGGCCTTAGCGGCATCGATGGGCGAGCCGCCGCCGATGGCGATAATCCAGTCGGGCTCGAACTCGCGCATGGCCTCGGCGCCCTTCATGACCGTCTCGATGGACGGATCGGACTCGACGCCCTCGAACAGCTTGACCTCGAAGCCGCCCTCTTTGAGGTCGGCCTCAACGTCCTGCAGGAACCCGCCGCGGCGCATAGAGCTGCCGCCAGAAACGATGATGGCCTTCTTGCCCTTGAGGTTCTTCACCTCGTGGCGAGCGCCCTCACCAAAGTACAGATCGCGAGGATTGGTAAAACGTCCCATACTGTGCCTCCTAAACAAGCCCCTCTTAGACTTGCGTATATAACGGAGCACCCGATTGGCTCCGTTAGGACCGTTTTGCGCGTTGCCGGCGATGACAATGCGCGATGTCTAAACGTCTCAACGCTCAGACAAACACTATTTTACCGTTCTGGTTGGTCAGTTATTCACCTAAAGCCGACAATGATGAAACGTTTTTTCTATCCCTGAAGACCCTTGTGGGGCATTCATACTCCCAAGCTGGGCAAACGTTTTATCAAGGTTGACCACATATCCCGGACAGGACGGTGCCCCTCCAAAATACGCCCCGTTCGCCGCCAAAAATCGACCGTTTGCGGCACCGTGATACCACTCAGTCGTCCAAGGTGCCGACATTTGTGCGACATCCGTCTTCGTGGTGCAAAGGTGCATGTCCAAGTGCGGCACCCCCGGTGTGCCACATGCGGGTAAACTAGAACCTTATATAGAGACATTTGAACCCTAACCGCAGCAAAGGAGGCCCCATGGCATTCGATCCCATTCAAGAGGATTGCCATCGCCTCGTTCTTGAGGCCTTGCGCCGCGACAATATCCCGCTCACCGACGGCCCCGCCGTCGAGCGTCTGATGGAGCAATTCACCCGCAACCCCGCGCCGCTCATCGTGCACGACCGCGACCGCGCCGGGCATCTGATTGCCAAGGTGGTCGAGGCCGTCGACTACCGCATTCCCTTTATCCCCGACGATGCCCAAGCCGAGCAGGAAGAGGCCGCTGCCGAGAACATGCTTCGCGAGGCCGCCGCACTCGATCCGGCCAACTGGGATGCGCAGCGCATGTTGTGCGCCCTCACCGCTGACTCCAACGAGGAATACGTGCAATATCTGGTGTCCAAGTGCGACGAGGTGGAGCACGACCTGGCGCTCAAGATCGCCTCGGCGCAGGACCCCTACGAGCGCGAGGCTGCAGGCGACCTGACCCGCCGTCCCTACCTGCGCTGGCTTGCCGCCTTGGCATCGCGCGCGCTCATTAGCGGCCGCTACCGCATGTCGCTCGAAGCCGCAAACCGCAGCCTCGACTTTGCCCCCAACGATCCTGCCGGCGTCCGCCACACCGCAATGCTCGCCATGGCAAAGCTCGAATACCCCGCTGAGGAGCTCAAGCGCTTTCGCTCTGCCCACTCCGTCCCCTATCTCGCCAACACGCCGCTGCGCCGTCGTCCCAAGGATGCAGAACGCGACTTGGACCCGTGGACGCTCATCGCGCTGATGAGCGCTGCCTGGCGCGAGCTGGATTACGAGGGCGCCGAACACTACCTGCGTATCCTTGCGCGCTCGTGCCCGCACGCAGCCGAGGCGCTCTACTTCCAAACCGAGTTTCCCGATGGCGTCTATGCCCGCGTCAACGTGGGTGCAGGCTCCACCGACGAGCTCGTCCTTGCACTCTCCGAGGCGACGCCGGTACTGCAGGAGGGCCTGGGCGCACCCGACAACGCCAGCTTTGCCGCCTGGGTCGCCACCAACGACATCGTGCGCTCCCAGATCGACGAGCGCATACTGCGGGCGGCCGAGCAGGGCTTGCCGTTTAAGGGAGGAGACCTCTAATGGATCCGAGCGTCTACATCCCCGCCTACCTGGAGCGCACCTATCTGGCGTCGCACCCCGAGCTCACCGATGCAGCACGCGAGCTTGTCCATAACGACATTAGCGCGAATCCCCAAAAGTATGCGCAGTCCGAGCATGCTCAGGCGCTGCTGTCCTATGCCGGTGTTCATCGCCACCTGCTCGACGAGCTCCATCGCATCGAGGACATGGGCAGCGACGAGGAGTTTGAGCAGACGCGCAACCGCTTGTTCGACGATATGCGTGATGAGCTGCTCAAGATCGTCCGCATCGATGCGCTGGCCGTCGATGCCCAGCTGCTCGCCATCATTTTGGCGGACACGCCCGTCGACGCCTGCCTGGGCGACCTGATGAAGCTCGAGACGAGCACGGCCGACTACCTGCAACAGAGCGTGCCCGGGTTTGATATGGAGGCCCCGCACTACTGGGCCAACAAAGTGCTGACAGACAGCGTGACGGCGGCCGATCTCACCGTGAGCGAGCCGGCTCTTATCGGGTGGCTTCATACGCTCGAGGCCATCTCGCAGCTGTGCATGGCGAGCGCCCGCTACCGCGCTGCCGCCAACTACGCCCGCCGCGTCCTTAAGGCAGAAGGCTATCCCACCCGAGCCGCAGGCACCGTGTTGCTCGCCCTCGCTCGTCTGGAAGATCAGGACGGCTTTTTTGCCCTAGCCCACCAGCTCGAGGAAGAGATCGGGGCAGACGCACTCGAGAACTCTCCTTGGTATCTGCTCGCCCGCACGATTCTGCTGTTCAAAACGAACAAGATGCGCCCGGCGACACGCGCGCTGCGCGAGTTTGCTAACCGCTGCGAGGGCGGCGCGTTCTTCTTGCTGAACCCCATGTACCAGACGCCGTACCTTCCCTGCCGGCCCGAGCCACGCGATCCCTGGGATCTTTCGCACCAGGCCGTTTGGGAAGCGGACGGCATTATCTCGGATACCCCCGACTTTGCCCCCTGGGCCAATGCCTGCGAAGACGTATCGCAGCTTGCCCAGGAATTTGCGCGCCGCTACGGCTTTTAGCGACGCGATCGCCCCGACCATGTCATCTATGTTAGGAACGGCTTCATGAACTTCCGCTCATCTCTTGCCTGCACCTCGAGCGATATCGCTCGCTGGGGACTGCGCTCTGTCCTCAAACGCCAGGGTGGCGTGCTTCCCGGCCGCATCGCCATGAAAATCGACCCCGAGCTGCTAAGCGACCTCGCGAGCCTGGTCGACCGCAGCGTGGTGATCACCGGCACTAATGGCAAGACCACCACCTCCAACCTCATCGCCGATGCCGTTGCTGCCAGCGGTGCTACCGTGGTGTGCAACCGTGCCGGCAACAATATGGAACCTGGTGTGGTGGGTGCTCTGCTCGAGGCCCGCGGCGGCCTTAGGCACACCAGCAGCGGCAAGCGCGTGGGCGTTTTTGAGTGTGACGAGCTCTACACCGTACGCGTTCTGCCCAAGCTCAAGCCGACGTACTTTGTGCTACTCAACCTGTTCCGCGACCAGCTAGACCGCTACGGCGAGATCGATCACACCCAGGAGGTCATCGCCCATGCGTTGGAGCTCTCGCCGACAACAACGCTTATCTACAACGCCGACGACCCGCTGTGCGCCTCGATTGCCGCG
>RQBM01000102.1:0-5131 GCA_008668795.1 Collinsella aerofaciens
CCGACGCCATCGTGCGCGAGGAGCTCGACGCCTATAACCAGCGTCTGTTTGAGCAGACCGGCGAGCGCAACTCCGAGCATAGCTGCTGGCAGTATTTCGCCGTCCTGCCCGACATTAAGTCCGTCGGCGTTATGGGCGACGAGCGCACCTACCAGCGCCCAATTATCCTGCGTGCCGTCGAGTCCAGCGATGCCATGACCGCCGACTGGGCCAAGCTGCCCTACGACGTCCTGGCCCGCATCTCCGGCCGCATCGTGGCCGAGGTTCCCGGCGCCAACCGCGTGTGCTACGACATCACGTCCAAGCCGCCCGCGACGATTGAGTGGGAGTAGTCTGACAGGGTTCTGACCTGTATTTTTGAGTGCCGCACTGTGCTGCTGAGTTTCGTTTTGTACGAGAGTCACGGCAAAGCCGCCAGCGACATTGGTGAGTAAATCCGATTATCGAGCCTCTGTTCCCGCGTCGGAACGGAGGCTTTTTCTTTGGCTATTTACTCCCTTTCACCTGCAATTTCGCGATTTACTCCCCGTGTTTCGAGACGGCAAGGCACGGGGCGGTATTCGGAGGAATGGGAGTAAGGATTTATCCCGAGTGAGTAGACGCGCGATTTTTGTCCCCGAGAACGAAAAGGGGCCGTTTTAGGTCCTTTGAAACTCAAATCGAACTCAATAGGCCTTTTGACGGTCTCTGTGCGGCGTTTTCCCAGGTCGTTAATGGGGAGTAAAGAATCTCACCGTCTCAAGGAAAGCGGGAGTAATCAGGGGAAATGCCGCGGGGTACCGCCGTGTGCCGCCATGTAAGCCACCGCGTCATTTACTCCCCAGGTGCGCCGAAAATGCCTTTGCATGCAATGGGGAGTAAAAACTCAACATACGCAGGCGTGAGCGGCGCTCACCGCCTAGCTTGGCGTCCTGATTCGGTTGCGCTGGTTGCGAAATGCGGGGAGCCGCTACAGCGAGGCTTTCCAGTCCTCGTATTCGTCGGCGTCGATCTCGCCGTTCTCGAGCTGCGCGCGCTTCTCTGCCCACAGCTCGATCGCCGTCGCGGCTTTGGGCGCGTGCGGAGCCTTGGGGTTCAGGGAGAGGCCCGTGCCGTCGGCGGAGGGAACGATGCCGAACGAGTCCTCGAGCCGCACGAGCAGCGACATGAGGTCGCCCGCGGTCTCGACGCCATAGTCCTTGAGGGCGTTGACGGACACGCCGAGCGCCGCGGAGATGGACTCGAGCAGCTCGGGCTTGTCCATCAGCAAATCCTATCAGCGGCTCAAGGGCAAGGACGTGATTACCACTCCTAAGACGAAAAAGAGCAACCGTGTCATTAAGATGCCCAAATTCCTCTGTGGAGAGATGGAGGACTACTTAAAGATGTTTTACAGCACCGGGGCAAATGAACGGATTTTCCCTGTCAGCAAGCACTATCTCCACCATGAAATGGACAGAGGTGCGAAAGCGGCGGGAGTGAAGCGGATCAGAATTCACGACCTCCGACATTCACACATTTCCCTGCTGATTGATATGGGCTTCACCGCCCTGGCAATCGCTGACCGGGTGGGGCATGAGAGTATCGATATCACCTACCGCTACGCCCATCTGTTTCCTACAAGGCAGACGGAGATGGCGGACAAACTGGACTTTGAAAGGATGGGAACGTAACCATGTCACTGAAAAACCGAGACAACAAAAATCGCTGGAGGAACAAGACCGTGGCCTTCCGGGTGTCCCCGGAGGAAGATGAACAGATCGAGGCCGCTGTGCGGCTCTCCGGCCTGACAAAGCAGGACTACATCACAAGACGCCTCCTGTGCCGGGACGTAGTGGTACAGGGTAATCCCAAGGTCTACAAAGCCCTGCGTGACCAGCTTGCCGCCGTTCTGGACGAACTGCGGCGGGCCGAGGACGGGGCTGGCGTGGACGATGAACTGCTGGACACCATTCAGATGATCGCCGCTATCATGGGCGGCATGAAGGAGGATTGATAGATTGATGGATTCCAGAGAAACGAAAAGGACTGTCCCGGTTCCGTCTGTTGGCGCAGACGGGGAACAGCCCATTTCACAAACACCTACCGCAAGTATAACAGAGGAAACGACAGAAAACAATCCCCCTGAAAAAAATTATGCGGAACTGCTGCGGAAAATGCAGCGCATGAACGACCCGGCGTATCTCCCCACGATTTCCATGAACGAGTTGTACGAGAACGTCTATCAGAGCAGACCGCCCGTCATTGACGGTCTGCTCTATCCGGGGACGTACCTCTTTGCGGGAGCGCCCAAGGTAGGCAAGTCGTTTCTGATGGCCCAGCTTGCCTACCACGTCAGCATGGGCCTCCCCCTGTGGGACTATCCCGTTCACAAGGGGACTGTCCTCTATCTGGCGCTGGAGGACGATCACCGTCGCTTGCAGGAGCGGCTTTACCGGATGTTCGGCATGGACGGCACCAACGACCTCCTCTTTTCCATCTGCGCAAAGCAGGTCGGCAACGGGCTGGAGGAACAGCTAAAGCGATTCGTGCAGGAACACCCAGACACCAAACTGATTATCATTGACACCCTTCAGAAGATTCGGGAGGCTGGCGGGGATAAGTACAGCTACGCCAACGATTATGAGGTGGTAGGAAAGCTGAAACGCCTTGCTGACGCTTGCGGCGTCTGCCTCCTACTGGTACATCACACTCGGAAGCAGCAGGCCGACGACAAGTTTGATATGATCTCCGGCACCAACGGCCTGTCGGGGGCAGCAGACGGGGCCTTTCTTCTTCAGAAGGAGAAGCGGACGGACGGCACCGCCACCTTGGATGTGGTAGGACGTGACCAGCAAGACCAGCGGCTCTATCTCATTAAGGACAAGGAACACCTGACATGGACACTGGAGCGGATGGAAACGGAGTTGTGGGTAGAACCCCCCGACCCGGTGCTGGAGGCCGTAGCCGCCTTTATCACGGCGGAGAGGCCGTCCTGGGGCGGTACGGCCACGGAGTTGGCGGCAGCCCTGCAAGTGGATATGAAGCCCAATGCCCTGGCGATGCGGCTGAACGTCCGGGCCGGGAAACTGGCAACGGACTATCATATCCGCTATGAGAACACCCGCACCCACGCCGGGAGAAGTATCAGCCTGACCCTGGATCCTCCCCAAGCGTGACGACCGTGACGGCTGTGACGGCTTTTTTGAGAGCGGGGGCGGTGTCCAAAACATCGTCACGGTCGTCACGGCTGTCACGGGGAGCGGGGTCAAATGTCAAGGGGGCATACCTGTGGGTGGAGATTGCCGCAAGGCAATACAACCCGAACCCCTTGATATTTGGCCCACGGAGGACACTTGCCGGGTGGTGGAAAGGCTGTGCCTTTCCACCTGCCCAACGGCGAGTGGAAAAGTTTAGGCGGGGTGCAGGGCGCCCTTTTCAAAGGGCGGCCCTGCTGGGGGAGGCAACCGCAGTTGCCGGGGGCAAAGCCCCCGCACCCCCTCGGAGAGCCCACGGCACTTTCGCACCAACGGGGCGAAAGTGTCATAGTGGGTTATTACACTTCCCGCAGGAAGTGCCTTCCCCGAACCCCCGTCCATTTTCAACAACCAAACATCTGAAATGGGAGGATTTTTGCCTATGGCGAGAGGCGACGGCATTGACCGCACCAACGCAAGAAATATGAGGCTGACCGCTGCTAAAATCGGCAACACCCAGCAGCACAACGAACGCGAGAAGGATTCCTATGTCAACCAGGACATTGTACCAGAGCGGACGTCGCTCAATGTCCATTTCAAGGTCCCATCCGCAGGGTATCAGGAGATGTTCTCCCAAATGGAGGCCGATGGTGTGATCTCCACCCGTGGCATTAAGGCGGACGCATTTCGATACGGTGAGTTGGTCTTTGATGTGAACTCCGCCTACTTCTACAATCACGGCGGCTATGACTTCGCAAAACAATTTTACACCGACGCATACAAATCCGCAATCAAAATCGTAGGTGGAGAGCAGTATATTTTGTCGGCGGTCATGCACGCCGACGAACGCAACCGGGCTATGTCCGAGGCGCTGGGAGAGGACGTGTACCGCTACCACCTCCATGTGGTCTATATCCCGGTGGTGGAGAAGGAGATACGATGGACAAAGCGGTGCAAGGACAAATCCCTGGTGGGCAAGGTCAAAGAAACCGTTATGCAGGTCAGCATGAGCAAAAAGTGGGCATCCCAGCCCGCAGTAGACGAGGCCACCGGGGAGCCATTACGAACAGCAAAGGGCAAGCCTGTGCTGAGAAAGTCGTACAGCGTCTTGCAGGATGATTTCTTTCAGCAGATGCGCTCCGCTGGCTACACGGACTTGGAGCGTGGAGAGCGTGGCAGTTCCGAGGAACATCTGACGGTCACGCAGTTCAAGGTGAAGTGTGAACAGGAGCGGCTTGCACAGCTTCAGGAGGCGGCTGTGCTGGCCCAGGCCGAGGTTGACCGAAGGAACAGGGAGGCGGCAGCTGCCGAAAAGGAAGCGGCCCAGGCCAAGGCCAAACTAAACGATGTGGCCCACATGCTGAAAGGCATGGAGAAGCTGGCGGAGGAATTTTCCAGCGACCCGGAACAGGTCTTGCCAGAAGCGGGACCGCTGGAATCGGCCAGGGCCTACCGGGAGAAAAAGGCCAAGCCCTTATGGGCGAAGATCGTCAAGGTGCTGCGGTCTGTCTACCGGGCCTACTGCGACCTCAAATCCAAATTTGAGCGGCTGCAAGCGGACTATGGCCGGGAGGTCAGCAAAAATAGTTCCTTATCAGAAAGGATTTACGAGGTCTGCGCCGAGAGGGACAGTCTAAAGGGAAAGGTCAGGGACTATGAGCGGGTCAGGCGGGCCATTGGCCCGGAACAGGCGGACAGAATATTAGAGGCCGCTTACCAGCAGGAACAGGCTGAAAAGGAACGGAAACGGGACGCAAGGCAAAAAGCAAGATTAGGCGCACGATAATCACCAAAAACGGAGGGTGTTCCAGTGAATGCCCTCCTGATTTATTTGGGGTTGATTTTCAATCTCAACGCAACAGCCTGAACGGGCCCCGCGTTTCCGCAGCTAGCGCAACGCGGGAATAGCTCCCGGCACCTGGCCGTCGCATCGTTTCCGCAGGTGGAGAGGCTATGAAGGCCGGTGCCCCCATGCC
>RQBM01000071.1:0-2503 GCA_008668795.1 Collinsella aerofaciens
AGAAGGAACTCGAAACGATGCGAGAGACCCTCCATCGGCTTCCGATGGATGAACCGCACGTGGAACAGACAACGGAAAACAACAACGAAAGGACAGCAACATGGCAGGAATCCTCGAGACTCTCGCAGAATGGCTTGTCTCAGTAAGCCAATGGTTCAATGATTGGGATATCACAATACTGGTGCCGGCGCTCATCATCCTCACGGTGATCGCCGGAGTGACCGGGCGGGCGGCCACCGGGCCGAGACTATGGATGCAACTCGTCTGGGGCACGGCGACCATCATCCTCAGCCTGATTGAGGTCGCGATCATCTGGACCATTATCGCCCGCTACCTGCCGGTCGCCGATATGGGCACACTCATCCAGAACATGCTCCAACACAAGCCGCTGCTCGTCACAGAATAAGTGCAGAGGATGGGCGTGCGTGGCGGCGATGGGCATTGTCGGGAAAAGTCACCGCCATTCGTCAGTCGACATTGGACCGACGTCCGTCGTATGCCTGCCCGTCGGATGGTGCGGCACGCAGAATGAATTCGCCCATGTCCGGGACGGTGAAAGCGACCTTGCCATGCTCCGGGGAATAGATCAGTCCGAGTTTGATCAAGGAATCACGTGCCATGGACACTTCGCCCGGCGTCTTTCCAAGTCGTCTTGCGATTTCCGACGTCGAACTCGGCGTGTCGCCTCCGATTTCCGCCATGGCCGTGAGATATCGTCTTCCCGGGGTCGAGGCCCTCTGCCATCTCGATGAATACAGTCCCTCATCCAGTTCCGCCCTCGCGTATGGTTCGTTTCCAATCGTATGCCAGGTTCCGGCGGCGTCGCAGGCCCGGTAGATATCCGCGGACGTCATGCCCTTGAGCGGCCCGTGAGGCACTTCACCCGCGAAGTCGAACAATGCCGTGAACGGAATGTCGAGGGCGTCGCAGATCAGGATCGCCTCATCGATGCTCATCTTTCGCTCATGGGAGACAAGCCTGCGCAAAATGCTGTATGGCAGGCCGCAATCGGGATGCCTGTCGTGGATCAAGGCCAGAAGTCCGTTTACGCTGATGTGCCTGTCCTTCAGGATTCTCCCTACGTTGTCCATCGCGACGCAGGTGATCGAAAGAGAAGGTGGTGAAGAAGTGCGCATACGGTGATCTACTTCCTTTTCCTGTTCAGATCGTCGAACGACAATCCGATGCCGTACTGCCTGTCCGGCACCAGGCGCGCGTCGAACGTCTTGCCGGCCTTGGATTTCAGGCCGGACACTTTCGGACGTTTGCCTTCCAGCGTGCGGCGGACCATGCTGTCGGTGAGCTTCTTGCCGAACTTCTCAGAGAAGATCTTGTATCCGCATCCCTCGCTGAGCTTCCAGGCGCCGGTGTCATCCTTCATGCTCTTGTTCGACGAGCATTGCCAGATGCTGCCGGTCTTGACCACGGGTTTGCCGCAACGCGGGCAGGGGCCGAACGACTCGCGTTCGCCGGCCTGCTGCGCCAACTGTCGCAGGCTGTCGCGCTGGGTCATCTCCATGACACGGCCGGGCATCGCGGCGCAGACCGTGCGGATCTCGTTCAGGAAGGACGTCTCGTCGCCCCTGCCATGTTCGATGTCGGCAAGGCTTTGCTCCCATTGCGCGGTGAGCTTCACATCCTTCAACTCGTCGATGGCGACACCGACGAGCATCCGCCCGGCGGTAGTGCTACGGATCTGCTTGCCTTTACGCTGCAGGTAGCCGCTTTTGACCAGGCTCTCGAGAATGCCGGCGCGGGTCGCGGGCGTGCCGATACCGCCCGAATGGCTCGTGTCGTCATCCAAGGCGGCTTTCAGGTCACTGTCCGCGACGAAACGGCTCGCATGCTCCATGGCGGACAGCAGTGTGGCCTCCGTGAACGGTTTCGGCGGTGCGGATACGCCCTCGGCGAGGGAAGGTGAGCCGGACTGGGAGAGAGGTCCCTTCCCGAGGGAGTCCGGTATCCGGTTCGCGGGCTTCTTCTCCGCGCCGTCCGTTTTCGACGTGTGCTCGATGGCGGTCCAACCCGCTTCGACGGTCGCATCGTTCGATGCGGACAGCGGAACCCGTTCCGTGGAACCATCGGCATGATGTTCATCCAATGCCGCATCGACTTTCACCGTGTCGTGGACACGGTCCGTGGCGCAGGCGGCCCACATGCGAGTCAGGATGACTGTCATGATCTTGCGTTCCATGTCCGTCATGTCATGCTGGAACACGTCGTAGGTGAGACGCCGCGTCGGAAGGATTGCGGTATGACCTTGGACCTTGTCGTCCGCGACGCACCGCATCGGATCGAATCCGCCGGCGGAATACAGGTCGTGGATCGCGTCGACGGGCTTCTGATCCAGGAAGCCCAGCGCGTATTTCGGCTGCAGCAGTTCCTTCAACCCGTCCACGTCATCATGGGTGACGTATTTGGAATCGGTGCGGGGATAGGTCGCGACCTTCATCTCGTACAAGTGCTGCAGACAGTCCAGCGTCTGCTCGGCGGTCAGCCCGTG
>RQBM01000115.1:0-3690 GCA_008668795.1 Collinsella aerofaciens
CCCTGGTTGGCAGCCGCGGGCTCGCACTCGCCGCCGGCCTTCACGCGACGCTTATGCTCGGCGAGCATGGCGCGGTACATGCCGGCATGCAGGCGAATCTCAACCACATTGGCATTGCGAGCCTGCTCGACGATGCGCGCGCCCTCGCGGTCGATATCGCCCACGTAGTAGACGTAGTTAAAGCGATAGCCGATCTCAGCCAGATAATCGTCCAGGGCATGCGAGACGCTCGCCTTGCATCCGCCGCCAAAAATCACGCCGCCCACCTTGATGCCAAAGAGCTTGGCGTGCTTGCGGCCACGCAGCAGCCTGACGATCTCGTCGTAGGTGTCCAGGTTCTCGACCATAATGAACGGCTTATCGGCGCCCAGCGTAAAGAAACCCGTAAAGTGAACGGGGCGGTTGGGGGCGACCTTAATCGCCTGCATGCTGATGCCCTTTTCGGTCATACGCCGAATTAGGCGCTCGCCGTGCTTGCCGTCAAAGGCCTTCTCATCGTTAAAAATCTGGTAGGCACGCTGGCGGCGCGAGGCGACCGGCGTATCGGCACCTCGGTTTTGCTCGATCCAAGCCTGGATGATTGCGATTTCCTCGGCAATCTTGCGGTTGGACATCTCGTTGTGCTGAGTGCGCTGCGGCGCCTTTTTGCCGTCCTTGCCCTCGACCTTAACAATTTGAGTCTGCTGCTCCTTGATCTTAGAGAGCGCCGTAGGCGTAGGGACAACTTTGAGCAGCTGCCTGCCCAAAACGCGGGCAAGGGCAAACGCCGATACCTCGCCGTGGACGGCCGACTCGGGCTGCTGGGTAGCACTATCAGCCGCGGCAGGCTCAGCCTGTGCATGAGGCTTACGCTTGGAATCTGCCCGGGTATTACGTTCCTGCTTGGGCGCAGACGAGCGCTTTTGCGGACGATCGGACTTGGCCTCCTTCGCCGGCTGGCGCTTGACCTGATCCACCGGAGTCTCGGCCTTCTCATCTCCGTTTTGTGTCGCTGTCTTCTCGGCCGCGGCCTCGGCATTTGAGCCACGACCGCCGCGGTGACGACGACGGCGGGGCTTGCCTGAGGCGCTCTCCCCCGCCTGCTTATCAGCGGTCTGTTGAGCTTTGACCTCAGTGTCAGCCGCAGGCTGCGACTCGGAAGGTTGCTGCTCGCGAGCCGCCGGCTCAACGGTTTTCTCGGTTTGTTCGGCCTTCTCGGCCTGAGCGGTCGGAGCCGGCTCGCCCTTCTCCTGACGCCTTACGGGATACGCGCGCCTCGCAAAACCACGCCCGGGACGGCATGAACCCGGAGCCTTCTTGGCAGACTCCTCAACATCGTCTGCAGCCTCGGAAGGCTCTTCAACCTCATGCGCGACATCCTGCTGCGCAGCCTTAAAGTGGGCACCACGGCGACGCTGGGGCTCCTGGGCCTCCACGGGCTTTTGCTCCTTCGCGGGCCTCTGCGACTCGGCAGCAACCTCGTTCTCAACAGCCTCGGCATCCGTCTCACCCTTTTGAGCAACGGCACGACGGAAGCGCTCCTGCTGGGCGCGGCGCTGCGCATCGCGCTTGCCACCCCCGCCAAAACCGCCGCGTCCCGCCTTGGCCGTAAAGGCACGCACGACGTTCTCATCGAGCAACTCATCGGTATCAACATGCTCACGCGGAGCAACTTCTTCCACAGCAGGCACGTCAGCGGAATCCTCGACGACAAAATCTTCGACGGACTCGGCAGGCTGCTCCTGGGCATCGCGGATCTCGACATTGATGGTATAGAACGCCGGGCGCCCGTTAATGCCGCTGCCCTCGATCTTGGTCACGATATTTGCCGCGATAAGCTCATCGCGCATCGCCTTGGTGTCGCATTCCTTATCGACGGAGCGGAAAATCTGCGCCAGCGCGCTCGACTTAATCTTGAGCGCCTTGCGGCAGAGTAGGTCGTAGGCAACCAGCTTGGCGCGCTCGGCAGAAAGCGACGTCTGGCTGCTCAGACGCTCAGCCAGAGCATCGACATTGTTTTGATTATCGGAATATACCGTCTTGGCCACGGGGCCCCTTTCATATGCACACATATACGTCCATATGGTACAACGCACGAGCCTATCCACGCAAAACATCTGCGAGAACGCCCTTGCACCACCTGTTCTCACAAGAAAAAAGACCGGGTCCGCTTGATTGCGGACCCGGTCTTTCCGAGTCAAATAGATGGGAGATTCAACCCGTCCGACCGACTAGGCCTTGGCGGCCTCGGCGTCGGCAGGAGCTTCAGCGGCAGCGGCGCGACCGTACTCGGCCTTGCCCATCTCGGACCACTCGGGCTCCTCGTCGGGCATGGAGCCGGCCTCCTTGCCGAAGAACTCCTTGAGGCAGTTGACGGCGACGATGAGGCCCAGGACCATCAGCAGGACAGCGAAGACGAGCTGCAAGCCCTTGGTGGCGGCGACGGAGACGGCGGCCGTGGTGGCGGTAGCCGGGATGGTGCCGAAGAAGCCGTAAGCCTGGACAGCGGTCATGCAGCCCATGGCGCTCTGGACCAGCGAGGTGAAGGTGCAGCAGAGCAGGAAGGCGACGGGCACGTAGAGCATCCAGCCCTTGCGGCCGGTGCACTTGCAGAACACGGCGAGGGTGATCATGGTCATGCCGCCGAGCAGCTGGTTGGAAGCACCAAAGAGCGGCCAGATGTTGGCATAGCCGCCAAAGGCGAGGGCGAGACCGGGAAGCAGGGTGACGACCGTGGCGAACCAGGGGTTGCCGAGAACCTTCATGTAGCCGGCCTTGGACTCGATGGCCAGGGCGTCGTTGGTCTGGGCAAAGAACTCGGAGCACGAGGTGCGGGCGATGCGGGCGACGGCATCGAGCGAGGTCAGGGCCAGAGCGGAGACGTTCATGGTCATGAAGACGGTAGCGAGCGTGCCGTCAACACCGAAGGCCTGCATACCGCGGGAGATGCCAGCGGCGAAGATCTGGAACGGGGTGGAAGCGACGCCGGCGTTGAGGGCACCGGTGCCGGCGGTGTTCATATCGGAGAACATGATGCAGGCGACGATGATGGCAAGGATGCCGACGAAGGACTCGACGATCATGGCGCCATAACCGACCTTGACGGCGTCCTGCTCCTTCTCGACCTGCTTGGAGGAGGTACCAGAAGAAACGAGGCTGTGGAAGCCGGAGAGGGCACCGCAGGCAACGGAAACAAACAGGACCGGGAACATCATGCCAGAAGCGCTGGAGAAGCCGGTAAAGGCCGGAGCGGTGATGGTGGCCTGGCCGTTAACACCCAGGACGACGATACCGAGGACAGCGCAGGCGATCATGACGATCATCATGATGGAAGTGAGGTAGTCGCGAGGGGTCTTGAGCATCTGGATGGGCATGGCGCCAGCAAAGACCAGGTAGACCATGACAACGGCGAACCACTGGAACTTGTCCAGGTAGACCGGGAACTGCATGCCGACGGCAAACATGAGAACCATGAGCACCACGCCAGTGACAAGCTCGGCAGCGCCGGTGAGGTTGAACTTCTTCTGGGCCCAACCAAAGGCGATAGCGACGAAGGTGAACAGGATGGAGATGGTACCAGCGCAGCCGGCGGCATAGGACTTGGTGAAGTCGATGGCACCGGTAGCAGC
This sequence comes from Collinsella aerofaciens, assembly GCA_008668795.1. Lineage (GTDB taxonomy): Bacteria > Actinomycetota > Coriobacteriia > Coriobacteriales > Coriobacteriaceae > Collinsella > Collinsella aerofaciens_AS. Next base: position 3,609 of record RQBM01000115.1, read on the forward strand.
ACCAGAAGCGTCAACGGCCGGGGTGAACATGAACGTCTTGCAGACCATGTCGGTGAAGGCGGCGATGACGATGATGCAGAAC
>RQBM01000060.1:0-7428 GCA_008668795.1 Collinsella aerofaciens
CTCAACGGGAAACCGCATCCCATTCCAAAGGCAAATTCCGGGACGCAGCTTCCGCAACTCCACCCATCCGGAAATCCCATCCCACTCCGCACACATCCGGGCATAGAGCAATCAGCTTATTAGGCCTTCCATCAATAAAGGAGCGCCCTCGTGTCAAGAAAAAAGCCTCGAGAACTTCGAGGCTTTCACATTTGTATTGTTTTGCACGAAGGACCGCGAACCGCGAAGCTACTCTCCCAGCACGGCCTTCTTTGCGGCTGCGGCCATGTTGTCCAGATCTTCCTTGGTGGGATGGTCCTTCGCGGCAACCCAGTTGTCGAGCAGCATCTTAAATCGGGCGTTGTCGGGATCTTGCTCGAGCATGGCCTCGTAGCGCTGTTTGACCGCAGGGCCCATCTTACCCTGACACATCGCCCAGCCCGCAAGCTCGGCATCCACGGCCAGATTGGAAGTTACGCGGTCGATAATCTGCTGGTAATAGCTCTGGTCGGCCCCAAAGCCGCAGGTGCCAAACAGGAACACGCGCTTGCCGTGCAAGGCAGAGAGCAACGCCGCGACCGAAGGCGTGCACGCGCCCTTGTCGCACCAAAAACCGACGAGCACCATGTCGGCCGCGCAGGCCCCCTGCGCCTCGAGCGCAACCTGTTCTGCATCCGCATCGTCGCTCAACGCCGCGGCATGGACAAACTCAACACCCGCAGCCTGCAGAGTGCGCTTGATCGCACCCGAAACCATCCTGGTATTACCGCTCTTGCTGTTAACCACCAAAGAGCACGTCATAGTCACGTTGCCTCGTATCCCCCAAAACTAAAGCCACTAATGCAATTTATTAGATGACTATCTTAGTACTAACGTGACAGATGTAAACCACCGTCTGTCGATTGATTAATTTGCCCCACGGGCTTGCTTACTGGGCAAACTGGCTGCGGTAGAGTTCGGTGTAGAAGCCGCCTGCCGCTAGCAGCTCGTCGTGCGTGCCGCGCTCGATAATCTGGCCGTCGCGCATGACCAGAATGCAGTCGGCGTTGCGAATCGTGCTCAGGCGATGCGCCACGACAAAGCTCGTACGGCCGGCCATGAGCTCGTCGAATGCCGCCTGCACCTGCAGCTCGGTACGCGTATCGATGCTCGACGTTGCCTCGTCCAGCAGCAGAATCGCCGGATCGGTGAGCATAACGCGCGCAATGCACAGCAGCTGTTTTTGACCCTGGCTAAACGTGCCGCCGTCCTCGCCGATGACTGTATCGTAGCCGCCTGGCAGCTGCACGATAAACTTGTGCGCATGCGCGCGCTTGGCAGCTTCGATAACCTGCTCGCGCGTGGCGTCGGGACAGCCGTAGGCGATGTTTTCCGCCACCGTGCCCTCGAACAGCCACGTATCCTGCAACACCATGCCAAAGGCATGGCGCAGGCTTGCGCGCGTGTAGTCACGCGAAGACCTGCCATCAACCGTGATGTGGCCGGCATCGATATCGTAAAAGCGCAGCAGCAGGTTGATGAGCGTCGTCTTTCCGCAGCCCGTGGGGCCAACAAGGGCAAAGCGCATGCCGGGCTTGGCCTCGATGCAGATGTCCTGCAGCAGCTTGCGGTCGGACACGTAGCTAAAGTCCACATGCTCAAAGGCGACCTCGCCCTGCGGGGCAGCAAGTTCCACGGCATCCGCCGCATCGGGCTCCTGCTCGCGGGCATCGAGCAGCGCAAACATGCGGCGCGCCGAGGCATACGCCGTCTGGATCTGCGTAATGACGTTGGTGACCTCGTTGAACGGCTTGGTGTACTGGTTGGCATAGGACAGGAAGATCTGCACGCCGCCCACCGTAAGCGCCGCGGGCACGCCCGTGATCACGCCCACGCAGCCGATCACAGCGACCACGGCATAGATGATGTTATTGATAAAGCGCGTGCCGGGGTTGGAGAGCGAACCCATAAACTGTGCGCGCTCGCCCGCGGTGTAAAGCTCGGCATTGAGGGCATCGAAGCGCTGCTGGGCGTTGGGACCGTAGGCAAAGGCGTCGACAAGCTTTTGCTCGCCTACGTACTCCTCGATATGACCACCGAGCTGCCCTTGAATACGCTGCTGTGCCGTAAAGCTTTTGTTGGAGAGCTTGGCAATAGCACCGGCTGCAAAAATGGAAAGCGGCGTGACGAGCACCACCACGAGCGTCATGGTCAGGTTGATGGAAAGCATAAACGCGAGCGTGCCCACGATGGTAATAACACCGGTAAAGAGTTGCGTGAAGCCCTGCAGCAGGCCGTCACCCACCTGGTCGACATCGTTGACCACGCGGCTCATGAGGTCGCCGTGAGCATGGCTGTCGATAAAGCTGAGCGGCATGCGGCTGAGCTTGTCGCTCGCCTCCACGCGCATGTCGCGCACCGTTTCGTAGGACAGGCGGTTGACGCAGTAGCCCTGCAGCCACTGGAAGGCCGCGGCTCCCACCACGACGAGCGCGAGTTTGGTGACAAGCGGCAGCAGCGCGTCGAAGTCCACCTGCCCGACGGCAACGATCAGGTCGATGCCCTCGCCGATGAGAATGGGCGTGTAGAGCTGCAGAATCACGGAGATGGCGGCACTCACAAACGACGCAACAAACGAAATGCGATGCGGACGAACGTAGCCCATCAGACGGCGAGTCACCGCACCCACGGGATAGCGCTCGGGGTCGCCGGGCTGGCGCGGACCGTCGCCCAGGTCGTTGAGGTTATCGTTACCGGACACGTTGGCCGTCATCGTGGCGACCGAACCGGAGGAAGTGTACGGATTCATTTAGCAGCCCTCCTTTGCGCAAATGGATGCCGGGGCAGTCGGGGCGGACGCGGGGCTTAGGGTGGACGCGGGCGCCGGAGTGGGCGCGGGCGCTGTGCTCCCCCGCTGGCCCTCAAGCTCCTCGCGGCGCAGCTGCGACTGGCAAATCTCGCGATAGAGCCGACAGGTCGCATAGAGCTCGTCATGTGTGCCCAGGCCGGCAACCGAGCCGTGGTCGAGCACGCAGATCACGTCGGCATCGCGCACGGTCGAAACGCGCTGGCTCACAATCACCGTGGTCAGCGGCAGCCCGCCCTTGGCGGCACCGCGCATGCTGCGCTCGCGAATGGCATGGCGAAGCGCCGCGTCGGTCTTAAAGTCGAGCGCCGACGCGGAGTCATCCATGATCAATATCTGAGGCGAACCAACCAAGGCACGCGCGATAGTCAGGCGCTGACGCTGGCCACCGCTAAAGTTCTTGCCGCCCGCCTCGACCGGGGCGTCTAAGCCCTGCGGCTTGTTGCGCACGAACTCGCTGGCCTGCGCCATGTCGAGTGCCACCCAGAGCTCCTCGTCGGTCGCAGCTTCATCGCGCCAGGTCAGGTTGCTGCGGATGGAGCCGCTCACCAGCGATGCGCGCTGCGGAACGGTCGCGACCACACGGCGCAGCTGGTCGAGCGGCCAGGTGCGCACGTCGACGCCCATCACGCTCACGCTGCCGGTGCTCGCATCGTACAGGCGCGGGATGAGCGAGACGAGCGTGGACTTGCCGCTACCCGTACCGCCGATAATGCCGAGCGTCTTGCCCAGCGGGAGTTCCAGCGTCACATCGTTGACAGCATTGGCCGCGCCAGCGCCAAACGAGAAGCTCGCATGGCTCAAGCTCAGCGCGGGAACTGAAGCGACATTGCCCGGCTTGGGCAGCGCGACCGGCTGGTTGCCCTCGTCAGCGATGCCCGGCACGCAATTGAGCACCTCGTTGATACGCGACGCGCTGGCGCTCGCCTTGGTAAAGACCACGACCAGGTTGGCGACGTACACGATGGAGGTCAGGGTCTGCGTCATGTAGTTCACAAACGCCATGACCTGGCCCTGCGTAAGCTCGCCCACGCTGACCTGGATGCCGCCCACCCACAGGATGGCGCACACGCCCAGGTTCATCACCAAAAACGTGACGGGGTTGAGAATCGACGAGAGCTTGCCCACCGCGATGGCAGTATTGGCCTGGTCGTCGGCGGCCTGCGCAAAGCGCTCGCGCTCGTGATCTTCGCGCACGAAGGCGCGAACCACGCGGGCGCCCGAAAGGCCCTCGCGGCAGATAAGCGCGATGCGGTCGAGCTTTGCCTGCAGCTGCTTGTAGTACGGAATGCAGCGCGCCATGACAACCCAGAACACCAGGCCAATGGCGGGCGTGCAGATCAAAAAGATGATGCCGAGCTTAAGGTCGATGGCAAGGGCCGCGCACATGGAGCCCACCGCTAGAAAGGGCCAGCGGATGAGCATGCGCACGCCCAGCGCCACAGCGAGCTGGACCTGGTTAACGTCGTTGGTAATGCGCGTGATGAGCGACGGCGTGCCAAAGCGGTCGAGCTCGGCATAGCTCAGCTTGTTGATGTGCTGGTAGAGTGCGCCGCGAATGTCAGTACCCATGCCCTGCGAGGTGAGCGCCGCCATCTTCTGGCAAACAAGCGTAAACGAGATGCCGATTACAGCCATGGCGGCGAGCACCATGCCGTAGCGGACGACGGCACTCACGTCGTGCGCACCGATACCTTTATCGATCATCTGGGCAATCACCAGCGGCGTCAGCAGGTCAAAGATCACTTCAATCAACTTGCACGCAGGGCCAATCACCATATACCGGCGAAACTTACCACCAAAACGCCTGAGCAGCTCAATCATAAAAAGGCGCTCCCTATCATCATCTCAATTCAATCTGATTCATGATAGTACGGAGAACCCTGGAGATGCGTAAGCAACTCGTTACAGATGTAAGGGCAACGGTCACTAGCGCCCAAGGCACGTAGCAGCCGATGTTTTGGCAACGCCAGCGAGCGGCATAACGCCGGGGATTCAATTATCAGATAAATGTGACCCTTCAGGCGGTTTTGGTCGGCTACCCGCGGGTGCCGGCAGGGCGCGTGGTAGTCGAGCGATCCCGCAGGCGAAGCCGAGGACCAGCGAGACACCAAGCGCCCTGCCGGCACTCGCGGGTAGCCGCGGCACCAAAAAACGCCTAGCGCACTCGATGGATTCGGATGCCCGACAGAGGCTCCTTATGGCTGCTTCCTTCCGGACCTGACCAGATTCGGAACATGTCGTCATCCGAACCCATCGAACGCGCTAGGCGCTCGATATATCTTACCCGCTCCCGCCCGATGGGGCAAGGTAGCTAATTTGGGACGGGGCTTTTTGACTACTTGGGCAATCAGATCGACAGGTAGTCAAATAAGCCCCGTCCCAAAAAGACTGGTCTGCTGCCGTGCCACAAAAGGGGCCTATCTACTACGTTTAGGCCGCAGGGGTCAACCATAGCCGGCTTTTTCGAAAATCGGCAAGCTTTCTACCTGCGGTTTTAATTTCACAAAATCCGGGATGGTCAAGGGCGCTCGGCTAAACGTAGTAGATGGCCGCATTTCATGGCGGACGGTCCGACCCAAGGCCCAAGGCGACCAGCCTCGGATAGCCATTCTCGAAGTTGCGGTGGAATAGTTCCTGTTTTTGCCGCCTGAGCCGCCAAACAGGAACTATTCCACCGCAACTTATAGGGAGTTGGGTTTTAGAGGCGGGCGAGGTCGTAGGCTTGGGCGGCTGCTTCACCGGCGCAGATGAGGTTGGTTGTGGCTTCCTGGGGGTCGAGCGCTTGGTCAAGAGGCATGGGCCTGCGGCAGACCGGCAGGACCAAGTCGATGCCCTGACCATACACCGCATCCAAATTATCCGCACGACCGCCCACGACGGCGACTACCGGCTTGCCATAGCGATTGGCACGGCGGGCCACGCCCACCGGCGCCTTGCCGGCAGCGGATTGCTCGTCCATGTTGCCCTCGCCTGTAATGACCAGGTCGACATCGCGCACGCGCTCGTCAAACCCAATCAGATCGAGCACCGTCTCCACGCCCGAACGCAACTCAGCACCGAGCGCCAGCAGCGCGGCGCCCAAGCCACCTGCCGCGCCCGCGCCAGGCACGCCGAGCACCGAGCCAAATGTCCGCACGCCCTCGGGCACGCGCAACAACCCCTGAGCCCGCACCCCGGTAATCGCCGCATCGAGCAGGCGGCCGTAGCCGACCATCCAACTGTCGTACCTGCCCAGCGCTTCGACATCGTCTGTCGGCAGGCCCTTTTGCCCGCCAAACACTGCAAGTGCCCCACGACGCCCCACGAGCGGGTTCTCGACATCAGAGAGCACGACGATACGCGCGCTATTCAGCGCCCGAAGCGCCGGTGCCAAATCGATACTCGCCACCTGCTCAAGCCCCGCGAGACCAGGGGCGACATCGCAGCCCTGATCATCGACCACACGCGCGCCCAGCGCCTGCAGCATGCCGGCGCCACCGTCGTTGGTGGCACTGCCGCCCAGACCAATATAGATAGTCTTTGCCCCAGCACGAACCGCTCGAAGCATGAGCTCGCCCACGCCATAGGTCGTAGCGGCCAACGCCGCCGGCTCTGTGCAAGGCGAATACCCAATACCCGCCGCCTCGGCCATCTCGATTACAGCCGACTCGTACTCGCCGTCCACCAGCATCCGGGCAGACACACAGTCGCCCAGAGGGCCTGCGACTTCACATGCCACGACCTCACCGCCGCACGCGGCAACGGCATCGAGCGTTCCCTCACCGCCATCCGCCAGCGGCAGCGCGCTTACCTGGGCATCGGGCCACACGCGGCGCACACCTTCGGCAACGGCCTCCTCCGCCTGCGCGCTCGAAACGCTGCCCTTAAAGGAGTCGATCGCCAGCTGCACACGGCGGGGCCGGCGGCACGCGGCACCAAAATCGACCGCCCCAACGGCAGTATCTTCGACACCCGCAAGCGCCTCGGCGTGGGCGGTATGCGCCTCAAGATCGGCCCCACAACCGCAGCCAGCACCATCGGTGCCACGCAGCCCACTAAAATAACCGCTCAGCACCGCGCGGCACTCGTCTGCCAGCACGCCGGCGGTCACATTAAACCGATGATTCAGGCGCGAATCGGCATTGAGGTCGTATAGCGACCCCAGAGCGCCCGCTTTAGCATCAGCCGCGCCGTACACGCAGCGCCCCACGCGCGCGTTAACCATAAGCCCCGCGCACATGCAGCAGGGCTCGAGCGTCACGTAGACCGTACAATCGGAAAGACGCCAGCGTCCAAGCGACTGAGCGGCGGCGCACAGGGCCGAAAACTCGGCATGCGCCGAAGGATCCTGGTCGAGCTCGCGGCGATTATGCGCCCGCGCGACAATCTCGCCGTCGCGCACCACTACGGCTCCGATGGGCACCTCGCCCACCGCAGCGGCGGCGCGCGCCTCGGCCAGCGCCTCACGCATGAACTTCTCATCGATTTCGGTGATCGTCATCGTTCGCCTTCCCTGTTGCAAATCCAAAACGATGCTATCATTACGACTCACGGAGAGATGGCAGAGCGGTTGAATGCGGCGGTCTTGAAAACCGTTGAGCGCGAGAGCGTTCCGGGGGTTC
>RQBM01000224.1:0-20708 GCA_008668795.1 Collinsella aerofaciens
CCGCGCTCCCCTACAACGATTGCCTGGGCGTCAACACCTACAAGTGCCAGTTCCTGCGTGCCGCCGAGGGCGAAAACGACATCAACCACAATGGCACCGGCGACAAGGGCTCCTCGCGCTGGTTCCTCAAGGGCGTGGGCGAGTCATGCGTGCGCGAGGGCGTACCCACCACCGATTGGGACTGGATCATCTATCCCGAGGGCCTCTACGACCTGCTGCTCCGCATTAAGAACGATTACCCCAACTACAAGAAGATCTACATCACCGAGAACGGCATGGGCTATAAGGACGACTTCGAGGACGGCTTTATCGACGACGCCCCTCGTATCGACTACATGCGTCAGCATCTCGCGTGGATCCTCAAGGCAATCGACGGCGGCGTGAACGTCGACGGCTACTTCGTGTGGTCGCTGCAGGACCAGTTCTCCTGGACCAACGGCTATAACAAGCGCTACGGCCTGTTCTACATCGACTTTGAGACCCAGAAGCGCTATCCCAAGGCGAGCGCGTACTGGTACAAGAACGTCGCAGAGACCGGCCTGCTTATGGCCTAGTTTCCGCCGCATACCCCCTGTCGGCCGCATGCGAATCCCTCCACGGGTTCGCATGCGGCCTTTTTTGTTTTTGGTGAGCCCGAGCGAATCATTTGTCTCCATCTGTAACATCTAGCAGGGATTTTCAATCCTAACTGTTATAGATTTAGACGAACGGGCGACCAGGGCTGAAAGATCTCAATCTGTAACACGTAGCCCACTTTTAACCGTCTAACTGTTACAGATCGAGACAAACGCCACAGGTCAATCCCTTTAATCTCAATCTGTAACATCTAGCCGAGTTTTTCGATCCCAACTGTTACAGATTGAGACGATTCGACGGTATCGTCTGCATGGACACACCGTGGTACAATTGTGTCCCAACGCAAAGGAGGTACCCATGTCAGCTTGTGTGCCCGTCCGAGATATGAAGGACACTGCTGCATTCACCACGCTTGTTGAGTCTGAACGCGACGTCACCGTAACTAAGAACGGCTACGAGGCCATGCACTGCATCAGCAGCGACCAGTATCGGCTCATGCAAGAAGAAATCGCCAAGGCAAAACTGCTGTCTCGTATGATGTTGGCAGAAGACGAAATATCGCAAGGCGACTACAGCGGCTACGAATCCTTCGCGGCTTCGATACGAGACAAATATGACCTATAACGTCGTAATCCTCAAAAGTGCGCGATATGAGTACGAGAGTATTGTCGGATACCTTGCTCAAATCCTCAAGAATCCGCGTGCAGCAGGCAATTTTGTCGCTGAGTTTGAATATCAGCTTGACCTGCTTCGCGAGCAGCCTCTTTTACGTCCCCTCTCGCACATGCAAGAGCTGGCGGCACGCAATTACCGATCGTTTCCCGTCAACAACTACGTGTGTCTATACAAGTTTGAGCACGAAACAATCTATATCGCCCACATCTTTCATCAGTCACAGGACTACGCCCGCCTGGTCTAGCCCACAAGCTGAATACTTGTTTTGAATCAATGCATTGAGAAGGCGCACCTTGATCAAAAACTCTTTGATGCATGCACCACGAGCAAATCGAGTTCTATCTTCACGGGATTTGACAAGGGCGAGCCAACGTCCGCCTCGACCCAAAGGAAGCAGGGTCATTTGCATCGTCGACCTAGCGGAGATGACCTTTGGGTCACATAGATGGAAGGCAGTTTGTCGGTGACTCGGAGAGCGCCAATGCGATCTCACGACGGTTGCGCTCATTGTCTCAATTAGATACTCAACGAAATACGGCCCCGCAGCTCAATAAGCTGCGAGGCCGTACTACGCACCGACGGATCAACGACGAAGTGCATCTACTATTTGGCCAGCTCCTGAACGATCCAGTCAATTGCACCTTCGGGATCGTTGGTAAGGTCGATATACTGCTTGCCCCTTGTGGTGAGCAGTTTAATTCCAAGGCGATCGGTATCGGCCTTCATAGCGTCATAGTACATGCGTGCCTGGGGCGCCAGAACAATCACGTTGTACTGATTCATCGTCTCATAGTGGCTTCCGTACGCACCGGACTGAGAAACCAGATCAATACCCTTAGCAGCGGCACCTTCGCGAAGAGCATTTGCCAAGAGAGTCGAAGTGCCGGCCCCCTGGCAAAGCACAAGCACGCGGATCTGCTCCGCCTTGCTCTTTACCGCCTCCAGAGCTTTTGCGGCATTTTCTTGTGCGGCAATAGCATCTGCATCCGAGGTTCCTGCAGCTTCCTTTGCGGACTCCTCCAAACAAAGCTGATGGTCATACGCCTTGCAGAACGGATAGTAAATCACAAAGTCAACGACCAACAGCACTGCCATCAATACAAGAGAACGTAGATCAAGACCTGTGGTGAGAAATGCACCGATTGGGCCGGGAAGCGCCCACGGCATGGTATACATGGGGGCGTTCATTCCAATTACGTCTATGAAAAACTTACCGATTATGGCGTTGACCATAGGAGCCGCTAGGAAGGGCACGAACATATAGGGATTGAGAACGATCGGCATGCCGAAGAGAACGGGCTCGTTAACTCCAAAAATCACCGGGATAATCGACGCCTTGCCCATTGCCTTAAGCTGCTTGGAGCGCATAAACATGATCAGGATAATAGGAACGATGAACGTGCAGCCAGAACCGCCCAGACCGCCGATGAAGCTTGTAAAGTCCTGCGTGAGAGCAATTGACGGGTGTCCACCTGCTTGGAAAACCTCAAGATTGGTAACGGTATTGCCGTAGAGCGCAGCATTGATCGGACTCATGACAACCGAAGCACCGTGAATACCCATAAATTGGAAAAGTGCGACCGCGCCTTCGATAAGCGCCATGCCAGGATAGGTGTCGACCGCGGAGAACAGCGGCGAGATTAGAGCAGATACCAAATTGGCGAACGGCACAGCAAGCAGCGTACGGCTCGCGAGATCGATAGCGGCGCACGCAAGGATTGAAAACCCAAACGCAAAGATATCGCGAAAACTCTGCGCAATAGCGCCAGGGACCTCTTTGGGGAGCTTGATCGTCACATTATGGCTAATGCACACCTTATAGATATTAACGGTCAAGAATGCGGATACGAACGCAGCGAGAAAACCCTTGGTTCCCATATAGCCGGTTTCAAAAACAGATGTATCTGCTCCGCCAATCGAGACAACATCGTTCGTCACCGATAGCAAGAACATGCCGCACATGGCACAAACCATGCACGAGGTGGGGTTGAGAGATTTGCCCGAAGGCATGCGGCGGTTCATCGACATGGCAAGTGAGCTCGCCGTGGTGCCGGCCACCATAATGCCAAGAAGCCCCATGGTATATGCATAGATTTTATTAAAGAAATCCAGCACCTCAGACGGAAGCGTGATGCCTACATAGGCAGGGAGCGTCGAAAGAAGAAGGAACAGGCTCGAGAACAGCACAATTGGCATATTCGAGAGAAAGCCATCCTTAATCGCCACCAGATAAATGTTCTTTGAGATTTTGTCGAAGAGAGCCTGGTGTTTTTCAAGGAATTTGACGATAGCGTCCATAACGCATCCTTTCATGATTGCCGGGCACACAACGATTTATCCGGACTCAACCGTCGTCGTCCCAGTTTGTATCCGCTTATCGTAAGTGAATACGTTCTCGTGCGAAATGTAATATCATTTGCGCGATTTGTCATAACCAATTCTTTTTCCGCTTTGTCGATATGTCAAGAATTCAAATCTTTATTCGGTGAACGGTAGTTGCGTAATTTTAGATTTGTCCAGCTAAATGCTATTTTTTCGGAGCATTACAATAAGTTTGTAACCGTTTACCGATTGGATATAACATATTAAATATATTGTTGTAACAATATTAGAGACAATGTCACAAGCCTGTCGTTCTAGTCAAAGGAAGTAACAATGCACAAACGATTGCTGAACATGTCCGCATCCGATTTTGCCGCCACGTCACCCATGGATCTAAAGCAGGCAATTCTGGCTTCCGAGGGACGTACCATCATGGCGGAAAACGTACCCTCTTCCCAATTTCTCGGCGGCGTTACTAATGCAGAAATCGAACGTGCCGCAGGTGCCGACCTGCTTCTGTTTAACGCGCTCGATGTGTTCGATCCAGTTATTGCCGGTATTCCAGATGATCTCAATGAAAACCCGGTCACTTGGGTGAAGCGAGCATGCGGAAGGCCCATTGGCGTCAATCTGGAGCCAGTTGATAACGAGGCAGAGATGTCTGAATCCCGTACGGAAATCCCCATGGGTCGTCGCGTCTCTCCCAAGACCTTAGAAAAGGCTAACGAACTCGGATTTGATTTTATCTGCCTGACGGGCAACCCTGGAACTGGCGTCTCCAACGATGCAATCGCCCATTCGATTAAACTCTCCAAAGAACATTTCAATGGCCTGGTCATAGCCGGAAAAATGCATGGAGCGGGCGTTGCGGAACCTGTCATGACACTCGAAATAGCGCGCAAGTTTGTTGATCTCGGCGTCGATATCCTTCTCGTGCCAGCCCCCTACACTGTCCCTTGTTTCCAAGAAGCAGACCTGCGCGCCATCGTAGACTTTGTACGATCCCACAATGTAGGCAAGTCAATTGAAGAAAAGGTTCTCGTCATGGCGGCGAACGGGACCAGTCAAGACTCCTGCGACAGCGAGACCATTAAGAAAATAGGCCTTGCAGCAAAAGCCGCTGGCGCTGACCTCCAACATATCGGGGACTCCATGAACGGTATTTGTCTGCCCCAGAATATCTTCACGCTTGGACAAGCCCTTCGTGGTTACAGGCATCAGATCGTCATGCTGAGCCGCTCTGTGATACGTTAAGGTTGTTGCACTCAAGCTATATCCCGACCACGGCAATCATCAGATACCACCAACATGCAAACTGAGGCTCCAATGCTCGATACACACGAAAAACGGCCACTCTATTTACAGCTCACCGACGCGCTGCTCAAGCAAATCGTCGATGTATATCAAGCAGACGATAAACTTCCAACAGAAATGGAACTTTGCGACGAATACGCCGTAAGCAGAACAACCGTCCGACTTGCCATGAGTGAGCTGGAGCGTCGTGGAAGTATCTATCGAATCCAAGGTAAGGGATCGTTTGTTGCACCGAAACGCGTCAGTGAGCTCAATTCACTTTTAGACTTTGACTTTGCAAGCCATTGCGATGGTGTTGATCCGGATACCATCACCAAACATTTCGGCGGCCGCACATCAGGTCGTCCAATTTCCGTAATGATGCTCCAACAATTTGGATGCCAAAGTCGCGATGAGATTCAGCGTCTTGAATTGACCTACGAACTTGAAGGCAGCTTCATAGGCGCTGATACGTTCTTCATTTCAAAGTCGCGCGTTCCGAATAATCAGTTAGATTTTCAGGCATTTAGCAAAATCATGGACGAGTTGTCCATGTCTATCCAATCTGCTCGAGAAAGCTATAGAGCACGTCAGCTTAGCGATTCCGAAGCCAGCAATTATGGTGTTGCAAAACTTCCGGTCATCGAACTAACTCGATATGCTTACGACTCCGGAGGCAAATTAATTGCAATTACTTGCCGCACCGTCTTAACTGGGCAAATCCCTTATCAAAACTACGTATTCAAATCCTGATCCCCTATTTTGCTTCATGTCTTGTGCTCCCTACGGCATAAAGCGCGGCAAGGAGCAGCGAGTTTGTTTTAACAATTGATATTTTTATTAGAGAGGTGTCATATTATGTTTCACCGCACGCACGATGAGCTGAAACAGCTTGGGGCAGCTACCACTACTTCTGAAATTATGCAACAGCCCGAACTCTGGCGCGATACATTTTTGATCTATAGAAACCAACTTGACGATATTGAGACGTTTTTATCTGATGCTAGATCTATGGCAGACGGACGTCTTGTCGTCATTTTCACCGGAGCGGGGACCTCGGACTATGTCGGAGACACATGCGCGCCTTACCTTAGGCATGCAGGAGACACGTCACGCTATGAGTTCAAATCCATTGCTACTACCGATATCGTATCCGCTCCGCTCGACTTCGTTAATCCTGATGAACCAACTCTTCTCGTTTCTTTTGCACGCTCTGGCAACAGCCCAGAGTCTCTTGCGGCAATTGAAGTCGTCCGAAAGTGCGTGAAGCAGGCAAAGTTTCTCAACATCACCTGTGCACCCAATGGAAAGCTCGCCGTCAAATCTGCAGCTGATCCGGATTCCCATACGGTATTAATCCCTCGAGCAAACGATGGCGGATTCGCCATGACGGGATCATATACCTGCATGGAGCTCTTAGCCACGCTTATTTTTGACGATGCATCGATCAACCAGAAGGAAAGTTGGGTCAGCATTGCCGCCGAGATGGGCGAACAAGTTATTTTACGCGAACACGAGATTGCTGCATTTTTAGATGATGATTTTAATCGCGTGACGTATCTTGGATCTGGCTCTTTTGGAGGACTCGCTCAAGAAGCTCAGCTTAAAATTCTTGAGCTGGCACATGGTCTTATTGCCACCTCATACGACACTTCCATGGGTTATCGTCATGGACCAAAATCATTCGTGGACAGTAAAACCCTTGTGTTCGTATTCGTTAGCGAAAACGAATACACTCGCCAGTACGATCTAGATATTCTTAATGAAATTGACCATGACAATATCGCACAAAAGGTAATTGCAATTCAGCAAAAGTCCGACAATCCCTACAGCGGCATTTCTTTTACTTTTGACAGCGCAGAGTGCCTGCCCGAATCTTATCTTGCATTACCTTTTGTGATGGTTGCCCAAACTGTTGCACTTTTAAATTCAATTCGCGTTGGAAACACGCCGGACACGCCAAGTCCAAATGGGACAGTCAATCGTGTTGTGAAGGGCGTCACAATCCATCCATTCAATGCCTAGGACGGCTTTATCGACGACGCCCCTCGCATCGACTACATGCGCCAGCATCTCGCGTGGATCCTCAAGGCAATCGACGGCGGCGTGAACGTCGACGGTTACTTTGTGTGGTCGCTGCAGGACCAGTTCTCCTGGACCAACGGCTATAACAAACGTTACGGCCTGTTCTACATCGACTTTGAGACCCAGAAGCGCTATCCCAAGGCGAGCGCGTACTGGTACAAGAACGTCGCGGAGACCGGCCTGCTCATGGCCTAGTTTCCGCCGCATACCCCCTGTCGGCCGCATGTGAATCCCTTCACGGGTTCGCATGCGGCCTTTTTGTTTTGGCTCGACCCGAGCAGGCCGTTTGTCTGGATCTGTAACATCCAGCAGGGTTTTTCGGTCCCAACTGTTACAGATCAAGACAAACAGGACGTCCGGTCAGATAATCTCAATCTGTAACATCCAAGCTAGCAGATGACCTGCGTGTGTTCCTCGATGGCGGCACGATCCTCGGCGGTAATACCCGGCTCGCACACCACGGCGTCCAAGCTGTCCAGGCGGCAGAAGGTGTAGAAGTCGCGCTTGCCGATCTTGCTGGAGTCGGTGATCAGGTAGCGCGAGTCGGCCTTGCTAAAGGCGAGCTGCTGGATACGGCCCTCGTCCATGTTGGACGTAGATACGTCGCCATCCAGAATGCCGTTGGCACCGATAAACGCCGCGTCGATGCCCAGCGCACGCAGAGTATCCTCGGCCGTTGGCCCCACAAAAGCGGCAGTGCGGCGACGGTACATACCGCCCACGAGGCACAGGTCGCAGTCCTCGCGCGCCTCGAGCAGGTTAAACACCGAAAGCGAATTAGTCACGATGCGCAGGCGAAACGCCGGCAGCAACGAGGCCATCTGCTCAACCGTGGTACCCGTGCCCAAAAAGATGGTCGAGCCTTCCTCGATAAGCTCCACAGCACGGCGCGCAATCTGCAGCTTTTCCTCGGCATGCTTAGTGCGCTTTTCGCTGTGCGAATACTCATGGCGCAACATAGCGTGCGGACGGCCCTGTGCACTGCGGGCGCCGCCGTGCACGCGCTCGATCTCGCCTAGGCTCGCGAGCTCCTCAAGATCGCGGCGGATCGTCATATCCGAGACGCCCAGTGCATCCGAAATCTCCTTGACCGAGACCGTGCCCTGCTCCTCGAGCAACTGACGAACCTTATCCTGTCGCTCCGCTTTAATCACGATGAGTCCTCGCTGTTCCACGCTCGCGTCAATTCAAACAGTAACGAACAAATTATATCAGACTCGTGCGCGTCAAAAATGAATGCCCGCACAGCTCCAATCATCACTTTTTTGAGAAAAATACCCCTGCTTTAGTGGGGTGTAGTGATAATCTCGCCCGTTCGCGCTACAGTTTGTCGGAAATACCTCGATGTTAGGAACCAAATGATCACTTCCGAGCTTTTCGGCACCGCGCCGTGCGGTACCCCCGTTCATCGCTACACCCTCAACGGGCCCGAGATCTGCGTTCGCATTATGGACTATGGCGCCACCGTGTTGGGCATCGATGTGCCCGACATTCCCGGCAACGTGCGCGATGTGGTGCTGGGCTTCGATAAGCTCGAGGATTACTTTGACAACCCCGCCTGCTTTGGCGCGACCATCGGCCCCGTGGCCAACCGCACCGCGGGTGCCACGATCACCATCGCCGGCACGGACTGGCATATGCCCGCCAACGAAGGCGTCAACAACCTGCACAGCGATCTCGAGCACGGCCTGCACAAGCGCGTGTGGGATGCTGAGCTCGACGAGGTCCACAACGCCGTGCGCATGACCACCTCGCTTGAGGATGGCGAGCTGGGCCTTCCCGGCAACCGCACCTTTACGGCCGTGTTTACCGTGACGCGCACCGGACGTTTCCGTATCGAGTATGGCTGCGAGAGCGACCGCGCCACCTACGTGTCCATGACCAACCACACGTACTTTAACCTTGCCGGTCATAACGCTGGCATGGACTGTGAGCACTTCTTTGTTGCTAACGCCACTCACTACCTGCCCATTAACGAGCAGAACATCCCCACCGGTGAGATTGCTCCGGTCGAGGGAACACCGTTTGACTTCCGCGAGCTGCGCCCCGTCGCCCCCGGCATGGAAGCCGACGACCCGCAGATTAAGCAGGCCCGTGGCTACGATCACTGTCTGTGCATCGATGGCTATCAGTACGGCCGTAATCTGCGCCGCGCGATGCACGTCGAGGAGATGTGGACCGGCCGTGAGCTGGACTACTACACCACCGCCCCGGGCGTGCAGCTCTACACCGGCAACTGGCTGGGCGACGAGCACGCCAAGGACGATGCCAACTATGGTTGGGGCGCCGGCTTTGCCCTCGAGGCAGAGATGTACCCCGACACGCCGCACCAGCCGCTGTTCCCGCAGGGCATTGCGGGCCCGGGTCACCCCTACAGCAATGTGATCGAGTACCACTTTATGAGGCATTAAGCCCACAACGCGACATATCGCACACCAGCGCCCGCCAGCACACCGCCGACGGGCGTTTTTTCATCTTTTGGGCTTATTTTCGCTGTGACTGTATGGGTGACATATCAAAACTATGTCCATTTACTACGTTTAGCCCGGGATGCTCGACCATGCACCGATTTTTGTTAAATTCGCGATCCGTCTACCTGCGGTTTTGTTTTTCTCAAATCCGACATGCTCGGCGATAGCCGATCAAACGTAGTAAATGGACATAGTTTTTGGCAGGCGGCATCGCGCGTATCCCTCGCAAGGGCAAAATAATCCGGTTTCCTCCGTCCCCAAGGGATCAGTTGAACAGATTGCCGATGGGGTCGGGGGCAGAACTGGGGAGATAGCGGATTTCTAGCTCTATACCGAGTGCTTGCAGCTCTTTGAAGGCAGCGACGTCTGCGTCGTCTACGGCAACTGCAGGCGTTATGGGGCGCTTGCCTTCCCCTGCTTGCATGTGACCGATGCTGATCTTGGTGATCAGCACACCACCCTTAACCAGCGCGAGCGCATCGGCGGGTGAGGCCACCATGATCAGAATCCATTGACGCGGCGTTGCGGTATGAATGATGTCGATGGTCCTTTGCACCGAGAAAAACCGCATCCACACGCCTTCTGGCGCCGCGACCCTCATAGGCGCCCACTTGCGCGAATCCGCCGCAATCTCGTCGTTAACGATTAGGACGAGGTTGGAACCAACCGCCTCATTCCACAGCACAACGTCTTGCCCGTAAATGAAACGGTCGTCGATGCGTGTGAGAAGAATCTTGGGTTGAGCCATCGCTGCCCCATTCTGTTTGAGACCCGTAAGAGCAAGACATCGCGTCTCCAATATTAGTGCATTTAAAGTGAGAAAAGCCGTCAGAACACTTGCGCGGATGTGCGATGTCCCGTATCATAGACAGCCGTTGACGCCTCACTTGCGTCACCACATGGCCGCCAGCGTAGCTCAGTTGGTAGAGCACCGCTCTCGTAAAGCGGGGGTCACCGGTTCGAGCCCGGTCGCTGGCTCCATTGCACAAGATAGCCGCCTACGGGCGGCTTTTTTGTTGCCGATTTCGGACGCACATCCACCAATCCAAGCACAACGCCGCCGGCAACTCCCCTACTCAACAAAAAGCCCCGCCAACCGCGGCCTCCCAAACGGGAAACCGCGGGCAGTGGGGCCCAAGCGCGCTCCTCAATGGAATCACGCCAGTACACGAACAGCTCAGCCGAGCAGTGTGCTACTCCTCCCAGTAAGCATCTGCAAGCAGCTTAAAGCAGATCTTCTTGACCGGCTGCGCGCCATCGCCCGGGAACTCGAGCGTGGGCATGTGAGGCTCGCCGGCAACAAACAGCGCAAACTTGTCGTCAGCAAGATCGCCGGCGATCGAGGCGTCGGAATCGACCAGATCGTAGTCGTCCTTCTCGTCAAACTCCTGAACCAGCGTCAGGCTGCCCGTGGCAACCTTAAAGGCCTCGCGACCCTCGACGTCGATCTGCAGGTCGTGATAGCGCTGATGCGTCTCATAGTGAGCCTCGGCTTCGGGACGCGTCGTGGGAGCCATGACGTTCGCAAAGACCTTGTCGCCCAGAATCGGATGGCTGCCGACCTCGAGCTTCGCCGGATCGTTCTCCTCGAGCCAATCGATCAGCACGTCGAGGCCCTTGAGCATTCCACGGTACTCCTCGATATCGCCCAATGCACCGTAAATCATCTAAATCCCCTCTCGGATCGTTTCTTTGGCGGCTACTCGGCAAACGCATTACCGACGCTGTTGCCACCCACATGCGTCTCGACCAGGGTAAGGTCGGGATTGAACACGACAGTGTCGGCGTCGCGCCCCGGCATAATGCTACTGCACTTGTCGTCGACATGAGCTAGCAACCGATGCCGGGGCCGCAGCACAAGCTCCTACAGCTCGGTCACGACAACGCCGTTGTAAACCTCGTCCCAACGATCCATAACCAAGTGGCCAGTCATGGGATCCATGGCATTGAGCTTGCCGCAGGTGTTGGCGGTACGCAGCACCGTCTCGTCGTCGGCTCCGGCAGCAATCGCATGTGCGAAGCCGGCAATGGTCGAATCGCCAGAGCCCGTAGCGTTAACGGCAGGGATGTCGGGCGTCTTGGCGCGGAACGCACGGCCGTTATGGAAACCAACGGAGCCGGCAGCGCCCATGGATACGACGACCCAGGGGATATCGGAGAAGCGGGCGTCAGAGGCGAGCGCGGCGCGGAGCTCATCCACATCGTCGGTGGTAAAGCTCGTACCCAGAAGGCCGTTGATCTCGGTCAGGTTAGGCTTGACCAGCTCGGGCTTGACCTCGGACTTGAGCGCAGCCTCGAGAGAGGCACCCGAGGTATCGAGCAGCACCTTGGCGCCGGCGTTCTCGGCAATGCCCGTGATCTTGGCATAGTAGTCTGCCTCGACACCGCGAGGCAGAGAACCCGAAATGGTGACAACGTCGGCCTTACCTGCAAGCTCGGTAAACTTGGCGGTAAAGGCATCGAGCTCCTCGGGGGCAATCGTCGGGCCGCTCTCGAGCAGCTCGGTCTGGTTGCCGGCGTGGAGGATGTTGAGGCAAATGCGAGTCTCGCCCTTGATGGGCACAAAGTCGTTGTTAATTCCGTTGGCGTCCATGAGCTCGGCCATATAGGCGCCCATATGGCCACCAAGCAGGCCGGTTGCCACAACGTCGTCGCCCAGCTGGCCCAGGACGCGGGCCACGTTAAGGCCCTTGCCGCCGGCGGTCTTTTCGGGCGTCACGCGGTTGACGTCGTCGATAACGAGCTCATCGAGCTGATAGCGCGTATCGACAGACGGGTTCATCGTAACGGTGAGGATCATTTTTAGCTCCCTATCTCGCAGGCTCCTTGTGCCTCGCGATACGAGTCGACAAAACGGAATTACAGAATCTCAATCGTGAACGAGCGAACGACGGTCTCCTTGGGCTTGGCGACAAGGCAGCCGCGCTTATGCTCAAGCACGTCGTCCTCATCGGAGCAGGTCGAAAGGCCGCCCCAGGGTTCAACTGCCACAAAATCGCCCTCAGGCTTACTCCACACGATGAGATACGGGAAGCCCTCAAAGCTCAAGCGAACGCCCTTGTCCTCCCCCTTCTTGGAAAGCGTGACCTGACGGCTCTCGAGCACGTCAAAGATGGTCTCCGCAAAATCGAAGAGCTCATGCGATAGGGGCAGCGTCTTTCCCACCATGGGGTTCTTGGAGCGCCTGTCCACGTCAATCAAGCCAGTCGAAGGGACAGCGGTGCAAAGCTCAGCAGCTTCGTCCTTCTCAAAGCGCAGCTCGTAGTCCGTATAGGCCTCGCCCTCATCGAGCGGACACCTAAAGCCGGGATGACCGCCAATAAAGAACGGCATGTCCTCGGTTCCCTCGTTGGTCACCTCATAGGAGACGCGCACGGCATCCCCCTCAAGCGTATAACGAGCGACAAGCTTAAACGGGTACGGATAATCGCTCAGCAGTGCGGCGTTATCCTCCGAAGCCAGGCACATCGCCAGCTCGTTCTCGCTCTGGCTCAACAGTTTCCACTCCTGCTTGCGCGCAAAGCCGTGGCGGGCGAGCTTCACGTGATGCCCGGCAAACGTCATGGCGCTACCATCGCGCAGGCCTCCGCAAATCGGAAAGCAGACCGGCGCCTGGCCGGACCACACGGCGGGATCACCCTGCCACAAATACTCACGACCGTCAGCCTCAATCGAGGTAAACGAGCCGCCGGCCGTGGACACCTTAATAGAAATCGAATCGTTGGAGAGAGCGTATTCCATTGCCCATCCTTTCGAACAACTACTTTTTGCTCGCAAGAACCCGTCTCGGCCCTGACCAAAGGACAAACCCGCACGTTCATCGATGCGTCCGGTATCCCCGCCATGTAACGGGGTACCATACAGACATTGATGCAATTACAGCTGAAAGGCCTTCTTATGCGAACCATCATCCTCTACGCCTCGCGCCATCACGGCAATACGAAAAAGCTCGTGGACGCCATCGTCGAGGCGCACCCCGAGATCGATACCCTCGACGTGAAGTCACTCGGCAAAAACGAGTACCCCAACCTGCACGAATATCATCTAATCGGCGTCGCCACGGGCATCTATTACTCCGAGATCGACAAAGATATGGCACGCGTGCTCACCAATGTGCTGCAGCCGCAAGACAAGGTGTTTGGCCTCATGACCTACGGTGGCAAAAACAAGTGGTACGGCAAGGATATCGATGGCATCTGCCGCATGAGGCAGGCCATCTTTATGGGTGTCTACGGCTGCCCCGGTTTTGATACGTGGGGGCCGTTCAAGCTCGCCGGCGGTGTCCAAAAGGGACACCCGACCGCCGAGGAAATTAAGGGCGCCGTCGACTTCTTCGACAAGATCGAAGACGAGTATGGCGACATCATCGTCGAAGAGTACGCCAAGCGCGAGAAGCGCCTAGCATACGAGAAGGAGCATCCTGCAGGAGGCCTGGTGGCCGGCGTCAAGCGCACGGCAAAGAAGATCGCTAACAAGCTGTAACTGTGAAGGTGCTTTTGAGCGTTTAACCCATACGGCGGGTCCGAGCAGATTCGGGCCCGCCGTCTTTTTCTATCGTTACTCGGTAAAGGCGTTGCCGACGCTCTGGCCGCCAACATACGTCTCGACGAGGGTAAGCTCATGGTCGAACACGACAAAGTCGGCGTCGCGACCCGGCATGATGCTGCCGCACTTATCCTCGATGTGCGCGGAGCGTGCCGGCACCTCGGTTGCCATGCGAATGGCGATATCGGCGCTGGCGATGCCCCAGTCAACGATGTTCTTGACGCCCTGGGCAAGCGTGAGCACCGAGCCGGCAATGCTCTTGCCGTCGGCGAGCCAGCACAGGTTGTCCTTCATGATGACGTCCATGCCACCACTGGTGTAGCTGCCCTCGGGCATGCCGCCGCAACCCAGGCAGTCAGTGATGAGCACCGTGTGTTGCCAGCCCTTTGCCTGCAGCAGCGCCTTGATGGCGGCAGGGTTAACGTGCTTGCCGTCACAGATGATCTCGGCGTAGGTCTCGGGCGTGGACATGGCAGCGCCCACGACACCGGGCTCACGGTGATGCAGCCCGCGCTGACCGTTATAGGTATGCGTAAAGCAGCTGGCACCGGCGTTGATGGCGGCGATGCACTCATCGTAGGTGGCGTCGGAGTGACCGATGCTGGTCACCACACCCTTGGCATTCAGAGCAGCCGCATAAGCAGCGGCACCGTCGCGCTCGGCCGCCATGGCGCTCTTAACGATGCGACCACCCGCAGCCTCCTGCCACTGATCGAAGACCTCCTCGGAGGGATCGATCAGGTAAGCGGGGTTCTGCGCGCCCACGTGCTTCATGGTAAAGAAGGGGCCTTCCAGGTAGATGCCCTGAATGCGGGCACCGCAGAAGTCGGGGCCGCGACCCTCGTCCGCCTGAGCGATGGCGGCGCAGGCTTCCTTGATCTGCTCGACGCCATCGGTGAACGTCGTGGGCAGCCAGCTGGTGGTACCGCGACGGGCGAGCTCGGTCGAGCTGATATCGATGCCCTCGGGATCGTTATCGGTAGTTGAGTGGTTGTAGAAGCCATGGATGTGGGTGTCGACCATACCCGGTGCGATCCACGATCCCGTGTAGTCCTTAATCTCGCAAGAGGGCTCGTCGGCCTGCCAGGCGCCAAAGACGCCATCCTCGACCATAAGATAGCCGCCCAGTTGCGGGCCTGCCGGCAAGAAGAACTTGTCAGCCTTAATTGCGTACGTGCTCATATGCACTCCTCGCTTCTAAAGCAGTTGACTGTGGTGATGCTTATACCCAGCTCACGTAAAACAAAAAGCGCCCGCCCGCCGTTATGAGCGGACGGGCGCCCTTACAGGGGGACGCGATTAAGCGGTGAAGGGGTGAATCGTCACGCCCTTAACCACGCGGTTGACCGTGCCAGTGGGGCTCGGCGTGTCGGGCGTATTGCCCACGCGCACGGAGTTGAGCAGGCTGATAGCCTGGGCAAACATCACGAACGGCAGAGCAAGGTAGCCCTCGGGAAGTGCCTCGTAGCCCTTAAAGGTGAAGGACTCACCCTCATAGACGGTGGCACCTTCCTGCTGAACGGCGATGGTGTGCTGAGCGATCTCGTCGCCACCGATCTCGTTGAGGATGTCGATGTCGTACTGACGGGTGTAGGCGTCGTTATTGACGAACACGAAGACGAGCGTCTTATCGTCGACGAAGGACTTAGGTCCGTGACGATAGCCCATGGAGGTGTCGTAGGAAGTAGCGACCAGACCGTGAGCGAGCTCAAGGATCTTGAGCTGGCTCTCCTGGGCAAGGCCACCGAAGGAGCCAGAACCCAAGTAGGTCACGCGGTTGAAGTCGCCAGCCAGGTAATCGGCGATCTCGGGCTCACGGGAGATGACCTCCTCGCCCATCTTGGCAATCGTCTCGACCCACTCGGCCTTCTGCTCGTCAGAGGCAGTGTCGAAAATAAGGGTGGAGAGCAGGGTCATGCAGGAATAAGAACCGGTCATGGCGAAGCCCTTGTCGTTGGCGCGCGGAATGAGCAGCGTCAGCGCGTTGGGATCATCGGCAGACTCGACGGCGAGCTTGCCCTCGGGAGCGCAGGTGATGTTGAGGAACTTGACGTTGTGGACGAGCTCCTTGGCAACGGCAACGGCGGCAAGGCTCTCGGGGCTGTTGCCAGAGCGGGCAAAGGAAACCACGAGCGTGGGATCCTCGGCGCGCAGGAAGTCGCGCGGGGCGCTCACGATGTCGGTCGTGGCGATGGGCTTAAAGTCGTAGAGATCAGTGTTGCCAGCGTGACGCAGGTATGGGGCGCAGGTATCGCCAACATAGTCGGACGTACCGGCACCGGTGAAGACAACGGACAGACGGCCCTCGCCCATAGCGCGAGCCTCGGCCAGGAAGGCCTCGATGGCCTCCTTGTTCTCGCGATAGATGTTGAGCGTATCACGCCAAAGCTCGGGCTGCTGAGCAATCTCGGCCGTGGTGATCTGGGCGCCGAGCTCGGTGAGCTCCTCGACACTCTTCTCGAACATTTTTAATACCTCTCTCTAGAAGTAATCCTCTGACGTGCAATTATACACTTCGGTTGGTTATCTGGTAGTAACCAGTTAAATGCAAAGAATCATCATATGGAAACGATGCGAACACTAGTCGCTACGCTGGTGATAAACCTTGTATTTAAACTGATCGGCACGAGCAACCGAGAGTGTGTACTCCACAACCTCGTTTGACTCGTTATACGTAGTCCTGACCAAATCGAGCACAGGCGAGCCCTCGACAATTCCCAAAAGGTGGGCGTCGGTGGGACGGGCTATGCTCGCATAGAACTCCTCTTCGGCCACGCGTATCTTTTGCTGAAAGTCTTGCTCAATCACATCGTAAAGCGGCTTACGCTCCAGCAGCGGTCGCTTTAGGGACAAAAATTGACGAACTGGTAGATAGCTGCGTTCGACCATCATGGGCATGTTGTCGGCAGAACGAAGGCGCTTAAGCTTAAAAATGCGATCACCGATACGCAATCCCATATGCTCGGCCAGATTTTTATCGGCCTCCATCTCGCAAAACTCGAGAATCGTGGTCTCGGGGTCGCGACCCATCGCGCGCATCTGCTCGGTAAAGCTGTAGGACTGCATGAGATTGGTTGCCTTTGCCGAACGGTCGGTCACAAAGGTACCGCGACCGTGCTGCCGAACCACCAGTCCTAAACGCTCCAGTTCCTGCAGAGCCAAGCGTACCGTAGTGCGCGAGAGACCATAGCGCTCCGAAAGTTCGCGCTCGGAAGGAATCATGTCACCGGCGCGATATTCATGGTCGATCTTTTCGGTCAGAATATCGACCAGCTGATCGTACAGCGGTTGCTTACGCGCTCCGATCGCCATCCTATCCTCCCTTTTGCTCGAATTCGGCTAACTACCTAGGGTGTTATGCCTTATCTGTCTGCCACACCCGAATCATTAAGAAAACAAAAGCCGCGCGCTCTTTCGAGCACGCGGCTTTTAACATACACATGGCTTAAGGGGTCGGGGTGTGAGCCGCGTAGGGACACACCCCTCAAGCTAGAGCCTTACCAGATGCTCGGCCAGAGACCAAGCGGGCCAGCGCCCAGGATGCCAAGGACGAAGAGCAGGAGAATGCCCTTGGTCGGGGTCCAGCTGTGCTTAGCGAACATGTAGTAAAGCAGCAGCGTAAGCATAAGCGGGACGAGCTTCGGGACGATGGTGTTGAGGGTGTCGGCAACAGAGAAGTTGACCGGATCCTCGGTAACGGTGCCGTAGGTCACGGACTCCATGCCGTTACCCAGATCGGTGACGCCGCACTCGACAGCGTTGCCGTCGGCATCGGAAGCGGTAAGGGCGTTGCCGTCCTTATCGGTCATGGCGATGGTACCGGCCTCAGCGGTCTCGGTATCGATGCCCTCCATACCGGTGAAGTTCTCGGCCTCCTTCTCGGAGACGATCACGGTAGTAGCGGAGAGACCACGGGTGGTGCCGTTGGGGATCTGGAGGTTGATCTGGGTGCCACCCATGGTGACGACCAGGCAACCGACGACGAAGACGCCCATGATGGAAGCGGCACGCGTGAAGGCCTGCATGTTGGCGGTCAGAGCGTCAATAGCGCTGGTGCCAAGCTTGTAGGACCAGTTCATGAGCCAGAAGCGCAGAGCGAACTGGACGACGTTGAAGATCACCAGGAAGATGATCGGTGCAGCGGCGTTGCCGTTGATGGCCATGTTGGAGGTGATGCCGGCCGTGATAGGCACGAGCGTCAGCCAGAACAGGGCGTCACCGATACCACCGAGCGGGCCCATTGCGGCGACGCGGACGGCGCGGATCGTGGGGATGTCAACCTTGTTCTGCTCGAGCGAAAGCACGATGCCCATAACAAAGGTGACAAGGAACGGGTGGGTGTTGAAGAACTCCAGGTTGTGGCTCATGGAAGCCGCGAGGTCGTTCTTGTTGGTGTGGATCTTCTCCAGACCGGGGATGATGGAGTAGAGCCAGCCAGCGGCCTGCATGCGCTCGTAGTTGAACGATGCCTGCAGGAAGCAGGAGCGCCAAGCCATCTTGTTGAGGGTCTTCTGGTCGAGCTGCGGAGCAGGAGTGAGATCCTCGTAGTGCTCCGGGATCACATACTCATTAGATGCCATCTTCGAAGTCACCTCCGTCAGAAACAGCTGCACCCTTCAGCTCGGTCTGCTGCTGGAAGTCCCAGAAAGCGATGCCGAAGCCGATGAGAGCGAGGATGAGCAGAGCAGGGGTTGCCAGCGAATCGTTGGCAACGGTGATGAGCGCGAGGCCAAAGCCCATGAGGAAGAAGCCCCACATATCGCGGTTCATCATAACCTTGAGCAGGACGGCGAAGCCGACGAAGCGCATCATGCCGCCTGCAGCGGACAGACCGGTCTGCAGCCAAGTCGGGATGGCGGAAGCGATGGTCTGACCAATGGTAGCGCCAGCGATGAAGAACAGGGTGACGACGACAGCGAAGATCAGGCCGAGCAGAGCCATGGCGAAGTAGTTCAGGCGCTCGATGCCCTTGGTGTCCGCGTTGTGAGCCATGTTATCGGCCGTGGACATAAGCGGGGACATAAGCGTGAAGACCAGGGTAACGCCGAGCTGGCCAAGCAGAGCGAACGGAATGGCGAGACCGACTGCCGCGTTGGGCTCGAGGCCCGTGGCGATAGCGAGAATGGCTGCCATGATGCCGCCAATGACGGCGTTAGGCGGCTGAGCGCCTCCGATCGGCATGTTGCCGATCGTCATGAGCTGATAAGTACCACCCACGAGAAGACCGGTGTTGAGGTCGCCAAGGATAAGACCGATGACGGCGCCGGTGACGATGGGCTGATAGAGAGACTCGAGGAAGTCAAACTGGTCGATTGCCGCGATGAACGTGACGACGAAGACCAGAGCGATCTGGATGATCGAGTATTCCATCTTGCTCCTCCTTTCAAAATGAATGTACGCACTTTGGATATCACGTACAGAACGTCAGGGTTTCACTCCTGACAACGTGGATCACGAGGATTACGAGAAGAGCTTGCTCGTGTCCTCAACAGGCGTGCTCGGAACGCGCCTGATCTCCAACTCCACCCCCAATTCCTGCAGCTCTTTAAACGCAGCGACATCCTCGTCGTTAACTGCGACGGAGGTGGCGACTTGGCGCTTTCCTTCCGACATGTGCATGTTGCCGATGTTTACCTTCTTTATAGGCACACCGCCCTTGACGAGCGTAAGCACGTCTTCCGGTGTTTCGGCCACGATGAAGATCTTCTGGCGCGGGCTCGCCTTGCCAATGACGTCGATGGTCTTCTGCAGAGAGAAGAAACGCGTAGCGACGCCGGCGGGAGCGGCCATCTTCATGAGGTTCTGGCGCATGGTGTTGGTCGCCACGTCGTCGTTGGCGACGAGGATGAGGTTGGAGCCCAGAGTGGAGTTCCACTGGGTGGCAACCTGACCATGAACCAGTCGGTTATCGATGCGGGTAAGAAGAATGTTGGGTTCTGCCATGTTGATCAGCTTCCTTTCGTTATTTGCTGACGACAGTTACTTGATCTCCTGAATCGCGTAACGCGAAACATCTACGACGGCCCCGGATCGGACTTTGATCTGGACCTTCTCGCCTTCGATGCCTTTGACGGTTCCGTAGATACCGCCGGCGAAAAGAACCTCCTGACCTGGCTTGAGCTCGGTGTGCAGCTCCTTGAAGTACTTTTGCTTCTTCTTCATGTTGATTTGCGACCAGATGGTGTAAATCAAGCCCATGATGGCAAGCAGGCCTAAAAGGGCGACCGAGGAGCTCAGGACGTTGGCTCCGAAATCGGCCATTAGATGCCGTCCTCGTCGCCGAAGATATCCTCTTCGTCGGAGCCGGCAACGGATGCGACCGTCTGGGCGGTGATGCCCGTCTGGCCAACGGTCACGGCCTGCTCGCCAAGCTCGGCGAGCGTGGCGTTGCCGCGGAGGAACAGAAGCTCAATAACCATGGGAAGGTTAGTGCCGGTCAGAACCTCGACATTGTCGACATCCTGGGCAATCATCATCGACTGGTTGAACGGGGTGCCACCAAGCAGGTCGGTAAAGACGAGCACGCCATCGCACTCCTCGCGCATGGCGGTAATAGCGGCGCGGAGATCCTCACCGTAGGAAGCAGCCTGGTCGCCCTCAAAAGGAACGACGGTAAAAGCGGGCTGGTCGCCGGCAACCATAGCGATAGCGCTTGCAAGGCCGGGTGCGAACTGTCCATGACCGGTAAGAATAAAGCCAACCATTCAAATTTCCCTTCCGAAGGTGTGTACGATCTGAGTC
>RQBM01000072.1:0-8674 GCA_008668795.1 Collinsella aerofaciens
GAGCACGAATGGGGCAAGAGGAGGTACCTGGACATGTCGAAGCTGGAGGAGATGGACGAGCTGAGCAAGAAGGCGGAGGGCTAGAGCAAGGCGGGGCCGAGGCCGCCTCGATCAATTTGCGAAAGAATCTTGACGGTACCGCTCACAGGCTTGCTCAGGTGCGCGTCCATGCCTGCCTCACGCGAAAGTCTGCGGTCGTCGGCAAAGGCGTTGGCGCTCACAGCGATAATCGGCGTGGTCACGGCATCCTCGCGATCGAGTGCTCGAATCCGACGCGTGGCCTCAAGGCCATCGATACCAGGCATCATGATGTCCATCAACACCACGTCGTACTCGTGCGGCACGCTCGCGGCAAATGCCTCAACGGCAGACTCGCCATCCTTAGCATGCGTCACGACGGCACCGGCACGGCTGAGCGTAAACTGCGCGATCTCGGCATTCAGATCGTTATCCTCTACGAGCAAAACGCGCAGGCCCTGGAGCGCATCGCCGTCGCCCGCATCTACGCGAACTGCCTGAGGAATCTCGGAGCGGTCGCACTTCTCGAACGGCAGGCGGATGATAAACGTCGTCCCCTGCCCCAAGACACTCGTAAAGCTCATGGTTCCGCCCATAAGCTCGACCAACTGTTTGGCAATAGGCGCGCCCAGGCCAGTTCCCGATGAAGCGCCCTCCACTTGCTGCTCCTCGCGGCAAAACGGCTCGTAGAGGTGTTGTTGGAACTCCTCGCTCATGCCAATGCCGTTGTCGGCGATCGTGTATTCATAGACGGGGACGCCATCCACCGACTCCACCTCGCAACACACCAGACGAACATAGCCGCCCCGGCGGTTGTACTTGACGGCATTACCGGCAATATTGACCAATAAGCGCTTGAGATGCGTCACGCTCACCCGTGCATAGGGATGATTAAGCGTCTGCTGGTCGCAGATAATTGTCACCAGACGTTCCTCGGCCTGGCGCTCCAGAATATCGCACACTTCGCGGGTGAGGGTCACCAAGTTTGTGGGAACAAGTTCCAGATTGACCTGGCCGCTCTCCAGGCGACTCATATCGAGCGCCTCGTTGGCAAGGTCGAGCAGCAGTCCCGATGCCGTCCAGATTTTTGAGCGGCACTCGGTCTGCTTTTGCAGATCGTCCGCATAGGCATCGCCGACCTCGACCATGCCGCGAATGCCGTTGATGGGCGTGCGCAGATCGTGGCTCATGCGACGTAGAAACTCCGTCTTTGCCGAGTTGGCAGACGAGGCCTCACGCGCTGCCTTAGCCAGCCTGTCACCATAGTCGCGCTCCTGCTGCAGCAAGTCCGTCAAACGTCGACGATCAGCGCGGCGGCGCGCCATCACAACAACGGCTATAACACCGCCGTAGAGCACCAGCACGCCGGCAGCAACAGCCGCGACGACCTCAAAGTAGCGCCGCGCCGAGGCATAGGTGTACACGTAGAACCCGCGCGCTTTTCCAAATGTGCCCAAATACCACTCGCCGTTGGCGTTGACCAGTCGGACTTTGCCGGGCAGGCATCGATCCTTAATACCGTCGACAATAAAGACATCCGTTGCAGGCAGATCGAATACGCCCAATATGGTGGGTTCAACGACATTGGTCGCAACGACCTTGCCATCGCTTTCGATCACGATATTGCCACTGTCGATGGTCTCATAACCACCGAGCAGGCTCTGCAGTTTGAGCGTATTGCTTGCAACTGCCTTCGCGCTCTGATGCCTTACCGCAACAACGATGCCCTCGTCATCCCGCCGGGTTACGCAGCCAATGTCTGCGACCGAATCATCCGCAAGCGTGATGCGGGCGGTATAGGACTTAAGCGGATGGGCTGCCACCTCCAGCACGGGTGCTTCCTTGAGATACGTAGCGAGCGACTCGTAGCCCACGCCATCCGTCGAGGACTCGGACACCAAATTGCCCGATGCGTCCGTCACGATCAGTGCGCTCACGTTGAACTGGTCGGCATATTGCTCCAGCATGGCGTTATCCACCGAACCGTCGCGCTCCATATCGCGCGCTGTCTCTCCGGCGATCTCCATAACGCGAATCAGGTTTTTGGTCGTATAGGCGCTATTGAATGCATCGTAGGAAAGGCTCTGCGTCGCCACGTAATCGACAACGTCGGCAAAGCGCTGCTCGGCCTGAGCTGTCGTGTAGCCGTAGCTCATCATACCGGCAACAACCGAGAGCGCTATCCCCAGCAGGGCGACAAGGAACCATGCCCCTGCCGAACGATTGCCCCGCTTCTCTACGGCGTGGTCGGGTGCACCGATCATGACAGGCCCTCTATATTCAAAAAGGGCGAAGGGTCATCAAAGTACTTTGACACCAGGCGTTTCATGGTGCCGTCGGCTAGCATTTCCTGGTAGGCATGGGTGAGCTTAACGTCGATGCCGCGCGTATCGTTGATATCGAAAGCGGTACCCAAACCAACCTCAAGCAGCGGCTCATCTAAAATTCGATACGTCACACCATAGTCTTTTTCGTAGGTGAGCAGCGAAGACTCATGCGCGGCGATGGCGTCGACCAGACCCTCGACGAGCGCCGGGTTCAGGTATGAGCGGTCCGAAAAGCAGTAGAGCTCTTTGATCTGCGGAACGTTTTCATTTGTACGATTGAGCAAAATGTCCTCGGGCTTGGTGGTGGACTGGACCGCCACGACCTTATCCTCAAGATCGGCAAGCGTGTAGATATCGCTCTGGGGATCGACCGCGACCACCTGGCGGCTCGCAAGGTACGGGCCGGCCCAACGATACTCGTCTTCGCGACCCGTCATGCTAAAGCTGCCCATGACGCAATCGAGCTCGCCGCTCGCCAGTAGCTCGTTCTTCTTTTCCCAATCGATCAGCTGGTACTTTGGCTTGTAACCAATGCGGGCCAAAGCCTCGGTCAATATCTCGACATCCAGGCCAACGATATCGCCGTACTCGTCGGTATACACAAACGGCGGATAGAGGTCGCTGCCGACGTTAAGCGTCTTAAGATTGTCGTCCTTGACCTGCGAGGCATCCAGACCTTCTAATGCAGACGTCGAGGCTTCGTCATTACGCCCTGAACAGCCAGCTATCGCTACGACAAAGGCGCTCGCCACTGCAAGCGCGACAAACAACGAAATGGCAACCGAGCGACGGGGTCTTTTCATCGAGCTCCAGACGATCCTGTTTACAGACTGAAATGGTAAAAAATAATAGCAAACAAAACCACACGAGCGCCCAATGGTTACAGGCGTTTTACCATGCGGGGCCTTCCAGCCGACTTGGCAGAAGGCCCCACATGCAGTGCTCACTTACCGCGCATTAAAAACGTAGCGGTCCAGGCGGTCGCACGCTTCCCTTACGCGCGAAAGCGGCAGCGCCAGATTCACGCGAATGTGGCAGGGCCCGTGGAACGGGCGGCCGTCCTGATACCCCACGCCCACGCGCGCCCCCTCGTCGAGCAGCCACTGAATATCGCGGCCATGTTCGCGACACCACTCGGTGCAGTCCAGAAACACCATGTACGTGCCCTGAGGACGTGAATAGGACACGCCCTCAAAATGCTCATCCACGTAATCGCAGAAGTACTCGATATTACCGGCAAGCACCTGGTTGAGCTCGTCCACCCACTCGTAGCCCTGCGGCTGGTAGGCACCGATAAGCGCATGCATGGAGAGGACGTTCATCTCGTTGTAGTGGGTCTTGTTGGACACGGCGCACACGCGGTCGCGCAGCGTCTCGTTGTAGACGATGTGGTAGCTGCCGACCAGACCTGCCAGGTTAAACGTCTTGCTCGGCGCATAGAGGGCAACCGTGCGCATGCGGGCATCCTCGCTCACCGACTGCGTCGGGATATGCTTGTGTCCCGGCAGGATGATATCGGACCAAATCTCGTCCGAGATCACCACGCAATCGTGCTGGCGATAGATGTCCATGGCGCGCTCGATCTCGTCGCGCTCCCATACGCGGCCGCAGGGATTGTGCGGCGAGCAGAACACCGCAGCATGAACGTGGTTTTGGGCGAGTTTGCACTCCATGTCCTCAAAGTCCATGCGCCACACGCCCTGGTCGTCGAGTTTAAGCGGGCTGTGGACAATACGATAGCCCGCGGCTTCGATAGACTTGGTAAAACCAATGTAGGTGGGGCTGTGGACCAGCACCGCATCGCCCGGCTGGACATACGCGCGCAACGTCGACACGACGCCGCCCAGCACGCCGTTTTCGTAGCCGATATGCTCCGGCGCCAGACCCTCGACGCCGTTGCGGCGGCTCTGCCATTCGATGATGCGGTCGAAATACTCGGGGCGCGGGTTAAAGTAGCCAAACATGGGATGCTGAGCGCGCTGAATGATGTGCTCCTAGACCGTGGGCACCGTGGCGAAATTCATATCGGCCACCCACATGGGAATGCGGTCGAAGCCCTCGTCGGGTGCGTTCGGAGCCATACCGGGGATCTCGCCCCAGGAGTCAACGGCGATGGAGTCCATGCCGTGGCGGTCGATAAGCGAGCTAAAGTCGTATTTCATACTGAACTCCCGTGCGAAGTGGATTGTTTGGTAGGCGTTATTGTCCACCAGCACGGGCGATTTTGGCATGGGGTTTGGCGCTTAATTTGACGGGTGCGGACGAACGGCTGGTTAGTCTTGCGCGTCGTTGACGGCGACTACGGTTAGCTGGGTTTTATCGACCGTAAAAGATATGTCGAGCCCGGCAAAGGCCAGGTGATAGACGCGGTTTGGCTCGTACTTGCTGCCTGCGCGGCGCGGGTCTTGGCGAAGGACCTCGACCAGACCGGGAAGCTTTGCAGGCGGGACCATGTCTTGAAGAGCTTGCGGGAACTCAACATCGAGCTCTTGCCACGGAGCATCCTCAATCCAGCCGCCGGTCGCATCCGGGTGGCAGTCCGCAAACGGGACGTAGGGCTTGATATCGTAGATGGGCGTGCCGTCACGCAGGTCGGCCCCCAGCACATGAATGATGGGGCCATCGTCGGTGAGCTCGACACGATCGAGCTTGACGCAGGTAAGCCCAATGGGATTCGGGCGAAACGGACTGCGCGTGGCAAACACGCCCACGCGCTCGGCTCCACCCAGACGAGGCGGGCGCACGGTTTTCGACCATTTTGCGTTGGTGCCGGACCTGTCCTGCGACTTGGCATCGGCAGCTATGTCGTTTGCCGTGCCGCCGGGCGTTCCGTTTTCGAAGCGCCACAGCAGCCATAGGTGAGAGAAGGGGTCCAGGCCCTCAACTGCTGCATTGGAGGCAAATTCCGGCTCAAAAACGATGTGCCCCTGCAGATGGGGCGCCAAAAAGCTGTTGCGCGGAATGCCGAACTTCTGCGGCAGGTCGGTATGTATGTGTGCGATAGGTTCCATGCCGGTCATTGTACGGCATGGAGGCGTGGGGCGTTGCGCGCAATTCTTCGCCGCGGTCTCCCGTCGTGCAACCAACGGTTGCTTGGAAGGGCGCCTGCCACCGCGTATGCTTAAGCCATCAACCAGCAGAAAGGAGCCGTTATGGCCTTTGCAGAAAAGCTCATTGCCATCCGTCGCGCCCATCACCTTACCCAAGAGCAGCTCGCCGCCAAGCTCTTCGTCACACGCCAAGCCGTCAGCCGTTGGGAGCGCGACGAGGTCACGCCGGGCATCGACATGATGAAGCTCATCGCCGCCGTAACCGGCGAGCCTCTGTCTCATCTGCTCGAGATGCCCGAGCACTATTGCCAGAGCTGCGGCATGATACTCACGCCCGATGACTGCGGCACCGATGCCACGGGCGCCACGACCGACCATTACTGCAAGTGGTGCTACGACCACGGTAAGTACACCTACGACACCACGATGGAGGCGATGATCGAGGATTGTGCCCCGCGGTTGGCGCAAAACACCGGCATGTCGCTCGACGAAGCCGTCTCGCTCATGGGCGCCGTCCTGCCGCAACTGGAGCGCTGGCGCACCGTGCAGGAAAACGAGGAGCGCTACGGTGCCGAGGCGCGGGCGCGCTATGGCGATGAGGCTATCGATGCAGCAAACGAAGCGCTGCTGGACATGGACCCCGAGACATGGAACGACATGAAGGAACTTGAACGCGCTGTTCTGGGCCAGCTATCGATCGCCATGGGCGATGGCGATGCGGACGGAAGCGAGGCTCGCAAGCTTGTCGCGATGCATCGTCGCTGGATTGCTCTCAACTGGGGATGCGAGCCCCAGAACGAAGCGTATCTCGGCCTCGCCCACGGCTATCTTGCCGACCAGCGCTTTGTTGACTACTACGACAAGCCCTGCGGCACCGGAGCCACGGCGTTTCTGGTACAGGCCATCGAGTCGTCGTTGACGCGCGCATAGACCGCGGCGGCTTTGGGTATTTCAATCAAAACTTCAACCGATTGGAGACCCATGGCTACTGATCACGAGCTCGCGCTATTCGTTATGACCGGCTGCCCGTAT
Organism: Collinsella aerofaciens; assembly: GCA_008668795.1. Lineage (GTDB taxonomy): Bacteria > Actinomycetota > Coriobacteriia > Coriobacteriales > Coriobacteriaceae > Collinsella > Collinsella aerofaciens_AS. Next base: position 6,428 of record RQBM01000072.1, read on the forward strand.
TGCTTAAAGGTCAAGCGTTTCCTTGCCGATAACGGCGCGACCATCCCCGAGCGCAATATCTCGACCGATTCCGATGCCGAACAGACACTCATCGCCGTCGGCGGAAAGCGCCAGGTTCCCTGCCTATTCATCGACGGCAAGCCACTCTACGAATCGAGCGACATCATCGCATGGGTACAGAAGAACCTGCTCTAGTACGCGCATCCCGTCCGTCCAAGGCCCCACCCCATACGGCCTAAACATGTACACCAACATCCAAAGTCGACATTTTTCGACATCTTTGGATGCTGGTGTACAGTTTTTTGCAGAGGTAGTCATTGGGGACGTTCTTAAATGACTAGTTGTTTGAGATGGCCTTTGGATTATGGTTGTTTGAGGCCGTCTGACGTCTCTGGGACGTACTCATTGGGGACGCACTTAAATGAGTAGGTAGGGATTCAGTTTCTCAAATTTATAGAACATATGTTTGCTCTCTGTGTTATACTCATCCCAAGGCATGAGACTGGTCGAGAGCTCCTGCGGAGGTCCCCAATGACACGCTAGAGCATGCTCGGTAAGTAAGATCGGTGGTTACCGCACTCGCCCATCTCAGACAGGCTGCGCTCCTGTTCGCCGTCGCCATCAAAGAACGGCGCTCACAACCAAACGTTTCCGTTGTCCGTGAGTCACACAGGAGTGCATCGCTATGGCAAAAAAGATTCCAACCCTTTCACCCGACATTATTTCAAACACCTGCTCGGATATCAGCAGGATTGTCGAGGCCAAACACCTCGGCCAGAAAGGCACCGACCATGAGGCCTCTTCGGAAGGGGCTCTGCTCATCGGGCGCCGTCTCGAGCAAGAGATTGCCGGATACCCCATTTCCAATCTAAATGGCCTACTCTCGCCCATCGCTTGCCACCTCAAGCAGCACTTTAGCCCAAGCCTGGGCCCGACCCATCTCAAGCGTTGTATAAAGCTCGCACGAACTGTTCCGGAAGACATGAGTTTTCGACCGGAGCTTGATCTAGAACACTATCAGTCGCTCGCTCGCATCGCCGACAAAGATCTGCGCTTGGATCTGATGAACGTTGCCGCTGATAACCGTTGGAGCGCATCGCGCATCGATCGTCATGCCCGCTATCGAAGTCCGCAGGACGTTTTGGATGCTTGGGAGCGCCGTGCGCTTGAATCAAATCAAGAAGTACGGCGCTTCGCCCGCGCCTACACAGATGTCTGTGGAATCATTTCGCTCGATGAACTTATTGAGCTCTACAACTCCTGTGCCCCCAATCCAGTCTCGAGATTTGAGATAAATGAAACTATTTGGCAAATCAGGAACGAATCGGGGCAAATCGACAATCCCTGCGTCATATCCAGAGATGGAAAACTCTATCTCATAGCGCCTGAGCTCGATGACGCTGTCGATGAAGCCCCTTATTACTACGATGACTACGGATACTCCTATCGAAAATATGAACGACGCAGCGAATACACCGGTGAGATGCGCGCGCTGCGCGAACGGCGCGTTGGCATCAGAGTGGCAGCCATCTTCGCCGGTCACGAACGTCTTCCAATCAAAAGGCTCAGCTATGACGAAGTCATCTGCGGGCATATAAAGTGCAGTCGATCTGTCGAACGACTCAAGCAGTACGTCCTGAGAGACCCTGAGATTAAGGCATCCGATCTCCATGCAAGAGAAGATGAGTTCGATTTCATCATGACAAAGCTTTTGCGTTCCGTTGGACTCAACGGTATGCCGACAGCACAGCAAATTACCGAAGACGCAGCTTTCTTATTGATTGTCGTACGGCCCGAGTTTTACGAACGCAAGAAAACAGCCGAAGTCTCCAAGCTCCTCTCGATAATCTATGAAGACGCTCCCCTCTGGGAGTTCAACGGACGTTCACATACCGAGCTAAAAAGCGAAGGAGTAGTGGAGCCTCCGACGTCGGCTTTACATCGAGAAGTCCAATCAAAAGGGAGTGCGGACAGAAAGTTGGACCGCGGGGCGGTCCGGACTGGAGGTTCGCATGTACAGCAGGGAGAAGGTCGAGCTCTTCCTCCTGGCGGCGGAGGACGGCATGGGGCCGACCGCCGCCGCGAAGTTCGCGGGGGTCTCGGTGGGCGCGGCCAAGAAGTGGGCGACGGGGCACCTCCCGCGCAGCTACACCGGGGCGCGCTGTAGAATCGGGGCGAGGAAACCGCCACGGAAGGAGGCCAGCTTGGGCCCCGACAAGTCGACCTACGCCCCGCCGGCGACCGGCC
>RQBM01000233.1:0-14785 GCA_008668795.1 Collinsella aerofaciens
CCGCCCCACCGTCTATACTGGCGAGCCGGTAACAATCTTTTCTGGCCGATTGGCGGGCAGGCTCCTCACCTTACTGATTTCCCGCAGTCGGTCACGTGCGCGTCCACTTTGACGCAGAAAGCAAGGTGAACGATGGCGGAATCGCACGTTCAACACAAACTACTTGACATGATGAAACGTCGTATTCCGACAGTGATCGCCATCGTGTTGCTGCTGGCGGTATGGGAGGCATGGGTACGAATAGGGCATGTGCCGTCCACGATGATCGCCTCCCCCAGTGAGATTGCTCAGGCGACCGTCGAAACCTGGCCGACACTCTGGCCCGCGACACAGGTCACATTGCTGGAAGGTACCGTCGGTTTCCTGCTTGCCGTAGCATGCGGCATCTTGATCGGGATTCTGTTGTATTGCTCACGTATTGCGAATGCGGCGCTGTTCCCGTTACTGTCGGCCGCGCAGACGATGCCGTTGATTTCGATCGCACCACTGTTCCTGATCTGGTTCGGTTTCGAAATTTCCGGCAAAATCGTGATCGTGGCCGTCTTCGGCCTGTTCCCAATCGCGGTGCAGACGATTCGTGGTCTTGAGGCGGTCCCCCAGTTCTATTCGGATGTCGCGCTGACATGCGGCGCGACTCGCGCGTGGACATTATGGCATGTGAAGCTGCGCGTGGCCGCACGGCAAATCTACGGCGGTATCCGCGTATCCGCCGCCTATATCTTCGCCACCGCCGCCACCGCGGAATACCTGGGCGCACGCAAGGGCCTCGGCATCTGGCTGCAGGCAGCCTACAATTCGTTCCGCACGCCGCTTATCTTCTCGGCCACGCTGGTGATCATCGCCATCACCTGCGTGCTCATGTGCCTAGTGAACCTGAGCGAGCGTATGCTGCTCGGCCCTGCCAGCGATGACGAGGATCCAGACGCCGGACAGTGAGCAGACCACCATCTGCGGCACAACGGACGGAGGAACTTCCAAAACTGGCATCATGCGACGTTTACCCTGACTTTTCTGACGTTTACATGAACTCGTCCGGCAGTACCGCGCTTTATTACAAGAATGAAATACACAAGGGCAAACGCCGCCATGCGCCAAGATTTCGGAGAAAACCAATATGTTATTTTTGAGGCTTCTGCTGTTTTCGTGGGTTAGGTTCTCGGCTGTGGTAGGCGTATGTCGAGTCCACCGCATCGGGAGCATCTGAGCATGCCCCTGCGCGGACGCACGCGGATCTCGAGCACGGGTTCGGGACGCAATGGGGAGTCGGCGATGCGCACGCCCTCGACCACCGTGCCTTTGACGTTGAGAAGCTGGTTGAACATGCTGTTCATCAGGCGCTTTTTGGCTGTGTTTTTCTTGGTCGTTAAACATCCTACTCAAAAAGCGCTCTTTCTTACTCCCACAACGGTTCAACAACGAACCCGCACCCACGAAAACAGCAATAGCGCCGCTTTTCTACTCCAGATTCGCGTGGTACTCCCACAGGGAATCGAGGTCGATATCGCGTTTGCGCACCATGGACATGGCGATGGCGTCTCCGACCAGCAGCAACGACTGCTCGAACAGGCTGGTCATCGGCTGCTGGCTCGGCTTGGTGCCGCTGCCGGGCTTGCCGGCGGCCGGCACATGGACAAACAGATCGGTGTACTGCTTCATCGGGCAGTCCTCGACGATGCCGATGCGCGCCACCTTGGCGCCGAAGGACTTGGCCTTGCCGGCGATGAACAGCGGGAATCCGGTTTTGCCGGAACCGGATCCGACGATAAGCAGGTCCTGCCCGCAGATGGCCGGTTCGGTGATCTGGCCGACCATCACCGTGTCCACGCCGAGGTGGGCGAGACGTTTGGCGATGGCTTCCAATGCGAGTTCGACGCGGCCGACGCCGACGAAGAAGACCTTGCGGGCGTTAGCGATGAGATTCACAAGTGCGTCGATCTGCGTCTCGTCCATATGGTCGAGCACGTCGGCGAGCTCTTGCACGATGATCCGCTCGCAGTCGCGGAATGATGAGGGGAATTGGGTGGCGGCTTCGGTTGCGGCGGTAGTTGTGATGGTCATGATGATGCTTTCTTGAGTGTGGGATTGCGGCAGGCGGAGATGCCTGTGGGTTGATTGCTCCTCCGGTCGGCTTCGCTGACGGCTCTCCTCGGGGAAGGGAGCCCGGGGCTCGGCGTGGAGGGTGTGTTTTCGAGCTGGGCCGATGGCTTCGAGGGGGACTGAGAAGAAAAATCAGCGAGGGTTGGCCGTGGTCTCGCCGGTGGAGTGTTCGTAGGCGTCCATGGTGAGGCGCCAGGCCTCGCGGATATCGGGGGAGCGCTTGAAGATGCCAGTGTTGCCGAGCACGAAGGTGTTCGCGCCGGCCTCGCGCATGGCCTTGAAGTTCTTTTCGTTGCAGGATCCGTCGATCTGGATCTCGTAGTTCAGTCCTTGCTCGTCGCGGAATCGTGCAAGCCGTTCGATTTTCTTCAGGATCTCGGGGATGAGCGGCTCACCGCTGTAGCCGATTTCGACGGTCATCACGGTGATGAGGTCGATGCGTTCCAGCAGGTTCTCCACGTCGGCGAACGGGGTGAGCGGGTTGATGGCCACGCCCGCGCCGCAGCCGTTCTCGTGGATGATGCGCAGCGTGCGGAAGGCGTGCGCGCCCAGCGATTCGACGTGCGGGGTGAGCATCGTGGCGCCGGCGACGACCAACTGGTCGATCCAATGGTCGGGGTCGGTGACCATCATGTGCACTTCGTTGCGCAGTGTGCTCAGCGGCAGCATCTGCTCGATCCAGGAGGTGCACAGACCCATACTGGGAGAGAAGTGGCCGTCCATGATATCCACATGGTAGGAGTCAGCCACCGTGTTAAGGTATTCGACCTGCGGGGCGGGATTGCGGAAATCGCTGCAATAGAGCGAAATCGCGAAATGGGGTGCTGAGAATGGAGCCGTCATTGGTGTTCCTTTGGGGTACGGGAAAAAGATGAATGTGTTGTTGGTCGCGTTTTGGGCGCGACTGGCCAAGGGTGCGGCGAATCGTCCTTCGCCCACCTGGCTGTTTCAGGGAATGGAGTCGCTACTGCCTGTCGGTGCGCACGGCCACGCCCATGGCGGCGAGCGCGCCGGCGCAGTCCGGCGTGCCTTCGGTCACGATGACGTCCAGCTCGTTGCAGCCGGCGATTCGATAGGTGGAGATGCGGCCGAATTTCTCCGGTGTGATGAGGCTCATGACCTTGGCGCCGGCCTTGATGATCACGCGCTTGGTCTCCGCGGATTCCAGATACGGGGTGGTGATGCCGTGCTCCGGGTCGATGGAGGAGACGCCGAGCAGCACCAGATCGCAATGCAGCTGCTGCAGCGCCGTCAGGGCGGCCGATCCCACGGTCTCCTTGGATTTGTGGTTTATGGTACCGGGCAGCATGTTCACTTCGACATGGTCGTAGTCGGACATCCACAGCGCGACGGCCGGGCTGTTGGTGATCACCGTGCCCTCCCAGTCGCGCGGGAAGGCCTGGGCGGCCAGATAGTTGGTCGAGCCGCCGTCGATGAAGATCACGCGGTTCTCGCAGATCTCATCCATGGCCAGTTCAGCGAGCCGCTTTTTGACGTCCGCGCCAAGGTCGACGCGGTTTTCGAAACGGCTCAGTTCCGTGTCCGGCTTGATCGCGCCGCCGTGCACGCGCTGCACGGCGCCCCTGTCGTCCAGTTCCTGAAGGTCCTTGCGCAGGGTGGTCTCGGTGACGCCCATCTCCTTGGCGAGGTCGGTGACGACCACGCGGCCGCTGTCGGCGACGCGCTTGAGGATGAGCTCCTGACGTTCTGCCTTCATCATGCTGGGCTCCTTCGGCTGGTGTATGCGGTGGCCGGGCGATGATCGCATTCGGCGTGTCGGCTTCCGTGTCTCATCATAACAGAGAGTTTTCGTTATTTATCGATTATGAGTACATTTTCATTTCGATTCCTTTCGTTTCTGCGTTGACAACTATCGTAACCTTGTGTTATAACTTTGTCAACAAGCAAAGCGAAAGACTTCAGAACTAAAACGAAAAATTTCGAAATGCTTGGATGGTTTGTCGACACGCTGATCGCTTGACGGCGAAACGCTGGCCGATAACCCCATAATGAAAACAACCGAACACAGCAGTTCAGACAAGGAAGTACACCATGAAGCGCTCCGAAATCAACGCCACCATCAAGCAGTTCGAGGCCCTGCTTGATCAGTACCGGTTCCGCATCCCGCCCTACCTGTCCTTTACCCCGGAGGAATGGGCCGACAAAAACCATGAGTGGGACGAGATCCGCGACAACATGCTCGGCTGGGACATCACCGACTACGGCGAAGGCGACTTCGAACACAAGGGGCTGGCGCTCATCACCCTGCGCAACGGCAACGTGAAGGACCCGAAGTACACCAAGGTATACGCCGAGAAGATCATGATGAGCATGCCCGGACAGGTCTCCCCGATGCATTTCCACTGGAACAAGATGGAGGATATCATCGTGCGCGGCGGCGGCACCGCTGTCTTCCACCTGTACAACGCTGATCCGAAGACCGAGGAGCGTCTCGACACCCCGGTGCTCGTGTGCCGTGACGGCCGCCGCTACTACGTGCCCGCCGGCGAGGACATCGAACTCAGCGAAGGCGAGTCCCTGACCTTCTACCCGTACACCTACCACGAGTACTACATCAAGGAGGACTCCGTGCCGACCCTTGTCGGCGAGGTGTCCATGTGCAACGACGACAACATCGACAACCGCTTCTACGAGCCGGTCGGCCGCTTCCCCGAAATCGAGGAGGACGAACCCGCCTACCGCCTGCTATGCAACGAATACCCGGCGGCCAAAGAGGACTGAGCCGGCGAAGCCCGTCCGCAATCGTCGCAAGACGCCGGTCCGCGAGGCGAGCCTGAGGGCGGTCCGGCGGCGATTTCGCGAGACCGCCCTCCAGCGCTGCGCATCGCCTCCCGCCGGCGGAGGCTACATTTCCCTTTTTCATTCCGGCCTTGGCTCACTATGTCCAAAACCAGTTTCAAAACCAGTTTCAACCCAGGATCCATCATGTCCAATACCACCACGCCATCCGTGGTCGCCATCGGCGAACTGCTGTGGGATATGCTCCCCGACGGCAGAAAGCCGGGCGGCGCACCCGCCAACTTCATCTACCACGTCGCCCAGAACGGCGTCAGAGGCACCGCCGTCACCGCTGTGGGCGACGACGAACTCGGGCGCGACCTCGTTTCCATCCTCGCCGACAACGACGTCAACGTGGCCGCGCAGGTCAACGACTATCCCACCGGCATCACCGCCGTCCGGCTGGATGACGGTGGCATCCCCGAATACGACGTCGTCAAGGGCGTCGCCTGGGACCACATCGAATTCACCGACGAGGTGCGCGGCCTCGTACGCGGCGCCGACGCGATCTGCTACGGCACCATCGCCGCCCGCGAGGCGTGGGGCACCCGCGACACCATCTACCGGATGATCGACGCCGCGAGCCCCGACGCCATCCGCCTGTTCGACATCAACATCCGCTCCGGATTCGTCAACAAGGAAGTCATCACCCGATTCCTCGAGGGCGCCACCATCCTCAAAATCAACGACGAGGAGCTGCCCATCGTGGCCAACCTGTTCGGACTTGACTCGCCCGGGGACGACATCGCCTCTCGACAGCGCGTGATGGAGGCGCTCGCCGGCATGTTCGATCTGGACGTGACGATTCTGACCGCCGGCGACGCCTACAGCATCGTAATGGGACGTGACGAGACCTCGATCCTGCCCACGCCGAAGGTCGATGTCGTCGATACGGTCGGCGCCGGCGATTCGTTTTCCGGAGCGTTCCTCGCCTACCTGCTGCGAGGCTTCTCGATTCCGACCGCACACCAGCGCGCGGTCGAGGTCTCCGCGTTCGTGTGCGGACGGTCCGGCGCCTGGCCGCAATACCCTGCGGCGCTGCGGGAACGGTGATCCCGCAGTCCCTCATCCTGCGGTTCCGGCCTTGGCGGGCGTTCTCGCACAGGCCGGGGCCTCCGCCACCCATCTCATCTTCAACGAAGAAGGACCCATCATGTCACAACGCAATATCGTTCCCCGTCTTGCTGCCAGCGCCGCGCTCGGCGGATTGCTCTACGGTTACGACACCGCCGTCATCAATGGCGCCACCGCGGTCATCAAGGAACATTTTCACACCGGCGACGCCGTGCTTGGCCTCGCCGTCGGTTCGGCGCTGATCACCGGGTGCATCGGCGCGCTGCTGTCCGGGCGCATCGCCGACAAGGTCGGCCGCGTGCCGATGATGAAGATCGCCGCCGTTTGCTTCCTGGTATGCGGAATCGGCTGCGCGTTCGCGCCGAACATCGAAATCCTCGTGGCGTTCCGCGTGTTCGGCGGATTCGCGGCGGGCGTCGCCTCCGTGGTCGCGCCGATGTATATCACCGAAATATCCCCGACCAGGCAACGTGGCGTGCTCGGCTCGCTGCAGCAGCTCGGCATCGTGCTCGGCATCTTCGTCTCCCTGCTGGTCAACGCGCTGCTCGTGCACGTCAGCGGCGGCGCCGGCACGATGATGGGCCCCATGATGACCTGGCAGTGGATGTTCCTGTGCATGTGCGTGCCCGCTCTGATCTACGGAGTGCTCGCGTTCACCATCCCCGAGTCGCCCCGTTATCTGGTGGCGCAGGGACGCATGGACGAGGCGGCCGGGGTGTTGGCGAAGATCGACGACGCCGAAATCGACGTGAACGGCCAGCTCGCGGCGATCCGCGCGTCCCTCAGCGCCGACCGCAAGCCCTCGTTCCGCGATCTCATCGGCTCGAACGGGCGCCTGAAGCCAGTGGTCCTGGCTGCCATCGGTTTCATGATTCTCAACCAGTTCACCGGCATCAACGTCATTTTCTACTATTCGAACTCGCTGTGGAGCGCCGTGGGCTTCAGCGAAAAGGACTCCTTCACCATCACCGCCATCACCTCGCTGATCAACATCGCGGCCACCGTCATCGGCATGACGATCATCGACCGCGTGGGCCGCAAGCCCATGCTGCTCGCCGGATCCGTCGGCATGGTCGTGGCTCAGGGCGGGCTCACGGTGCTCTTCGGCACCGCACCGATGGTCGGCGGCTCTCCCGTGTTGGGACCGGTCTCCGGGCCTCTGGCGCTGGTGTGCGCCAATCTGTTCGTCGTCGCGTTCGGCGTGACCTGGGGCACCACCTCGTGGGTGATGCTCTCCGAGATGTTCCCGAACACGATGCGCGGCGCGGGCATGGCGGTCGGCACCGCCACACAGTGGCTGTCCAACTTCGTGGTGACTGTCTCTTTCCCGGTGCTGCTCGGCATCAACGTGGGGCTGGTCTACGGCCTGTTCGCCTTCTTCGCCTTCGTCTCGTTCTTCTTTGCGCTCAAATGCATGCATGAGACCAAGGGCGTGGCGCTGGAGGACATGCGGGCATGACGGTGCCGGACGGCATCGAAGGGCGATGGGCCGCCGACGATCGGCGTCGGAGGCCCGGCGCCGGACCGATAATCGCAAGGAGAATGAATCAATGAGCGTCAATGAAACCAATGAAACCAATGAAACCGGTGTGGGCGGCGCGCGTGCCGATATGCTGGCCCATATGGGCAGCCTCCAGCAGGCCGCCTACACGCGCCCGATCGAGTACCAGGAGGGCCGCGCCCACGGCCTCAAGGCCATCGAGGTGAAGAACGGCCCGCTGCGCTTCGTGTCCATGGCCGACCGGGCCCTCGACGTCTGCCAGTTCGAGTACCGCGGCGAAAACCTCACCTTCCTGTCCAAGCCGGGCCTGAACGGCCGCAACCAGTTCGACACCAACGGGCTGGAAGCGCAGCGCTCTATCATGGGCGGGCTGTTCTTCACTTGCGGTTTCGAGAACATCTGCGCGCCGTATGTCACGCCTGAGGGCGGCAAGTACCCGGCCGGCAGCTTCCCGATGCACGGCCGCATCCGCACCACGCCGGCCGAACATGTGAGCTCCGACGCCCACTGGACCGCCGAAGGCGACTACGTGCTCGAGGTCTCCGGCGAAATGCGCGAGGCCGAACTGTTCGGCGAAAATCTGGTGATGCGCCGCAAGATCACCAGCGTGTACGGCCAGCCGTCGATCACGGTCGAGGATGAGGTGACCAACGAATCCTTCCGCGACGAGCCGCTGATGTGGATGTACCACTGCAACTTCGGCTGGCCGTTGCTCGCCGAAGGCGCCGAAGTCGTGATCCCCAGCCGCAAGGCCACCCCGCGCGACGAGACCACCGCCGCCGATACCACGCCGTGGAACGAAATCCAAGCACCCGAGGCGAACCGCCCCGAAAGCGTGTACCTGCACGAGCTCGCCGCCGACGACCACGGCCGCAGCTTCGCCGCCGTGGTCAACCGCAAGCTCGGACTTGGAGTCGTCATCGACTTCGACGCCAGCCTCTTCCCATACTTCATGGAATGGAAGTCGATGGGTGCGGGCGACTACGTGGTCGGCCTCGAACCCTCGAACTCCAGCGTCCAAGGCCGCGGCTGGCACGAGCAGCGCGGCGACCTGCATACGCTGGCCCCGCAGGGCACCGAGCGCAAATCGCTGACCTTCACCGTCATCGAAGGCGCCGAGGCGATCGACGCGCTGATCGCGCGCCGCGACACCCTGCTCGGCTGACGCCAGAGCCGGCGCCGATGCCGTGACGTTCGTTTCTTAGGTATTTTCCGAGGCTTCTGCTGTTTTCGTGGATTAGATCGTGGGTTGTGGTAGTCGGATGTCGAGTCCATCGCATCTGAGCATGACCAGGGCAATGAGGTTGTTCACGTGGCGGAAGCCGTAGGCCATGCGGATGGTGACCTTGATCCTGTTGTCGAACGCCTCGAGCCTCGCGCTCGAATAGCCCAGCTCGATGGTCCTGAGGATGTCCGGTCGGCGCCGCCGGATCCTCTTCGCCAGTTCGACGATCTCGGGCATGCGTGAATGCGAGGCCAGGAACACCCAGTGTCTCAACTCGCCCCTGGCCTGTTCGAGCGGGTGCTTGAGCAGGGTCCTCAATAGTTCCTTGAGTTGCCATGAACGGTAGAGCCGGCCCTCGGGTCCGTGTTCCTGATGCCGTCGAGCGCATCGGTCATCCAAGAGACGATGTGGAACCCGTCGAGCACGCGTTCGGCGGCCGGGCACCACCGGCCGGTGCACGGGTCGATCCAGTGGGTCCCGTCGCCGGTGACGACCCTGATGGATTCGCGCTGTCCGGGCGTCAACGCCTTGAAGAACAGGTCGAACACGTCCCCGCCGTACCCGCCGTGAGCCCAGATGACCCTATGCCGCTCGTGGTCGACGACCACGGTCAGGTACGTGTGGCCCTTGCGGTGGCTGGTCTCGTCCACGCCGATCGCGTGCAGGCCGCCGAACGGCGGGGGCATCGCCGTTCCGAGCCGTTCGGCGACCCTATGGGCGATGTCTCCCGCGATCCTCCACGCGATATGCAGAAATCTGGTGAATAAGCTTTTGCTCAGGCGTTCTTCGTGATTCATTTCTTTGGTCGGAAAACAGAATACGCGGGAACGCCCCTTACGCTTACGGAACCAACGGCTCGACGACGAACTGACATCCACGAAAACAGCAATAGCGCCAAAACTTGCCGTTCCGTTCGTCAATCAGACCGTCATAATTGTCCGCACCTGAATCATGCAGACGCCAGGAACCTTGCCAACCCTCAAATCCGTATATCGTTCACCTGCGCAACAACCTGCAGCCCGAACCGCGCTCTCCAGCAGGTTGCCGAGAATAACCGTCAAATCGATCGACTTAGCAAAGTGTTCCACTGGGTCCTCGATTCGTGACGTGAACCGGACCCCAGCACGTTCCGCCTCATACGCGTAATACTGCAACAGTGAATCCAATTCCGGATTACTGGCAAGACGGTACCGCGTACTCGGAGGAACGGTTCGTACCATTTTGGCGATGTAATCACGTAATTCGCTAAGCTCATTCTTCTCAGCCAATACCGACAACACCGCAAGCTCATGACGAAAATCATGCCGTAGCCGACGTTCAGCGTCACTACGCTCCCGGTAGATACAGTAAGCACGTTCATGCAATTCATATTGGCGATTGACGATACTCAGCTCATTCCATTGACGTTGGACGAGAATGATTTTGGCAATGATAAGATACGTTCCAAGTTTCGTTATGAACAACAGCATCAGCATCATAAAATTAGCCGGCTTCGCAGTACTGATGTATTCAGGTTCAGGCGTGCCGAATCGCATCCACAATGCGATGGCGCTGAATCCAGCCGGAACCAACCACAAGTACCGCCAGATATAATCCGCATCCTCAACATCGAACAAATCCAGCAACGTTCTTCCGAAGAATACGAATAGTACGCAGATCAGTGCAATCCCAACCAGCAAGACCGTGAGCAAATATCGCCAATCATATACCCCCCCCCAGGAAACAGATGACGATCGACGGCGTTGCCCATGACAGTAACCGTGCCCGACAGGTTCATGAACAACATCAGAACAAACACAATCTTGCGCCAAGAATCACGAATCAAACCGATCACAGGAAATCCCCATAACACCGGCAACAGTATCGCCATCAACGCCATGTACGCGTTGTCATCGACATGGCGATAGCGCAATGAGCCGGCTACCACCTGAATCACCACAAGCAATGCGCATACAGCAACGGTGGCGCGTACGCCTAAGCGGAGGCGTTTGCGGAACAGCGTCAGCGTGAATGCCATGCCGGGCAGACAATCGAGCAACGCGAATATCCCGGCCCCGCATACGCCCACATTCATTTACCTGATCCCCTTACCTCAATCCATGTCGAATCTCTTCCGGCGCTCTCAAACCTCCATCACTTTACATGCACCCTTCGTCTCCTCCGTCCGGCAAATATCCGCAAAACCATCGTGCACACCATCTTTGAAAAACATGACCCGCACGTCAGGCCGACCCGTATAATAAGATGCGCTGTCAAGCCAATGTGTGGCAAACCGGCAATGTTCCACGTCTCGGCGTCGTATGGGAAGTCATACGAACGATAGGACACCACAAGGAACGTCGGGGGCATTGGACGAACGGGGGCTGGGCCCTTCGTATCGTTTTCTGCCCGAACTCCGTCCGCAGCATCAATCCCTAGAAAACGGTAAAGCAACAGGATTCAAGGGAAATCGCAAGGAATGAAGAAGACAGTCCTCCACAAAGCAATCGCACTTCTCGGCGCAATCACCATGCTTGCCGGCGTCGCCGCATGTGGTCACAGCAACAATGCCGACGAATCGGGAAATGGTCTAAAAAAAGTGACGTTCATGCTGTCATGGGCGCCAGACACCAACCACATCGGCGTCTACGTGGCGAAGAACAAGGGGTACTTCAAGCAGGTCGGCCTTGATGTGGACATCGTGGCGGTGGCACAGGCCGGCGCCGAACAGGCGGCGAACAACGGCCAGGCCGATTTCGCGCTGTCGAATCTGACCAACGTGGGCATGTACACCACCAAGGGCGCGAAGATCAAACAGGTTATGCAGGTGCAGCAGAAGCCGAGCGCCATCTGGTGTTCGCTCGCCTCGAACAAGGCGATCAAATCCCCGAAGGATTTCGATGGCAAGACCTTCGCCACGTTCGGCTCGAACGAATCCGACGCGGTGATCCGCCGCATGATCCAGACGGACGGCGGCAAAGGCACGTTCGACAAAGTGACCGTGGGCACATCCACATTCCAGACGCTGTCCAGCGGCAAAGCCGATTTTGGCGGCTTCTACGCCACTTGGGAAGGGGTGCAGGCCGATATGTACGGCCCGAAGCTCAACTGCTTCACCGAGCCGGATTATGGCGTGCCAGGCAACGCCGACACCATCGGCATTATCACCAGCGACAAGACCATATCCTCCAATCCGACTCTCGTAAGGAAGTTCGTGCAGGCCACCAAGAAGGGGTATGAATACGCCTACTCGCATCCCGATGATGCGGCCGCGATTCTCGTCAAAGAAGCCCCCGACGCGAATCTCAAGCTCGCTTTCGTCAAGAAGAGCATGAAGACCATCGTGGACGGCCAGTATTGGGGCGATCCGGCGAAGATCAAGGATGGCTCGTTCGTGTTCGGCACGAACGACACCAAGGGCGCGCAACAGTATTTCGATTTTCTCGCCAAAGAGGACGCCTACACCGATTCGCATGGCAAGACAGTACACACCGTGCCGGTGGCCAAGAACATCTCGACCGACGAATTCCTGAAGTGAGTCTGATGTCCGTCAAACGCAAGCTGATTCTCGATGTCGATACCGGCATCGACGACGCGCTGGCTCTGGCGTATGTCTCCACGTTCGACGACGTCGAGTTGCTGGGATCCATCGGCACCTATGGCAACGTGACAGCCGATACGGCCGTGCGGAACACGCGATATGTGCTGGATTGGCTGGGATTGCGGCATGTGCCGGTTCTCGCGGGCTCCACGCATCCATCATGGGCCGATTCCTTCATCGTGGACGCGGGATGCGCGCAATTCCATGGAACGGACGGCCTGGGTGGATTCGGGCCGGCAGCGGACCCGTCTACATCCGATTCGGCGGGAGCGTTCACGCTAACATCGCGTAGGCTGATTTCCGTAGGCGGCTACAACGTGCACGACCGCCATGCGAATCCTTCCACCGATTCGCTCACGCTTTCATTCACCGCATGCGACCGTACAGAAAGCACGCCTGCCTCGCCGGAAGGCGTACGATTCATCATCGACATGGTCCGCCGGTACGGCAGGGACGTCACAGTGGTGGCGACCGGACCGCTGAGCGACATCGACGCGGCGCTCACCGCAGCGCCGGATATCGCGGACGGATTACGGCTGGTGATGATGGGAGGGACGCTCACCCAAGAGGGAAACTGCTGGGATGCGACCGCCGAAACGAACATCATCCAGGATCCGGAAGCGGCGGATCGTGTGTTCCATTCCGGCGCGGACGTGACCATGGTAGGACTGGACGTCACACACCAGTGTCTGCTGGGAAGCGACGCGACCGCACAGTGGCGCCAGCAGGCTGCGCCGACCGGCGTACGGACGTTCCTTGCCGATATCGCCGATTTCTCGATCGCAGCGAATCTTCATGCGGATGCGCGTCTCTTCTCGGCAGGCATGCCATTGCATGATCCCCTTGCCGCGGCCGTCGCATTGGATCCAAGTTTGGTGGAATGCTTCGATCTGCCGATGAAGGTCGAGACGCAAACGGGCGATTTCCACGGCACACGCGGCCGCACCGTCGGCGATCCGGCCGGCCTCATCGACCCGGCCGTGCCCCGCGTACACGTCGCACTGACCGTCGATCATAACCGTTTCGTGGCCGACTTCACCCGTAGAACCGCCGGCATCCGGCGTTGATGTGTGTTGTTTTGGACGAAATCCGGTTTGATTTCGTCCAAAACAACACACATCAACGCCGCGGCACACGTGCCTGCTCCAATCGATATGCCAAAACCTGGGCGTTGTCCAAATCCCTGTAGAACATGCGCACCATATCTACACCGCGCCTACTTAGGCACTGCTGTCGATCGCGTTCATCATCGACGACCTGCCGAATGGTCCGCCCCGCAGTCATCAACGGATCCACGTACTTCTGAACCCCGTCGAACTCCCCCGCGATCAGGGTGCCGTCATCTCGTTCCCAGAGAAAATCCACCCGATGCACACGGCCTGGATGGCTCAGGCAGGGGAACTCGACCTGAACCCTATGCACAGGAAACCCCAATTCGTCCAAAACGGCACGGCACTCCGACTCACCACCGTTTTCAACCCTTCCATCACCTTGGGCAAGTACGGCACGAATGCGTTCCCTGTCACGAAGCATGGGAATCGCATCCACATATTCCAACATCTGCTCCACGGTGGTTTTCCCCTGCCGCAAAGCGGAATCAATCGGCGCCATCGCATAGCGACGCGGCATCATCGCAGCGCAATCGACAAGCGTACGAAGGATAGAGGTCACGCGCGCACCATCCACAGCCACCGTTTCCGCATCATCCAACACATGGAACCTCACATACCTCTGATTCCTCGGACGGCTGTTTCTGCCAACCGCGACATGAATCGGATGCAACTGCCGGTACGAGCAATCCAAACCATGCATGACCGCCGCGCTCGCGCCGCAGAACGCCCATCGCTCATGCCATTGGGATAGCGAACGGAGAATGTGCCGAAGCCGCTCATGCGGGTCGAGCCGATCCCAATATTCCTTGCCTGCATACAGACCACGATGCACCCGGACAATGCTCCCCTGCTTGACTCGACGTACGACCACCTTGATGTCCGTATCCCAGAAAGGACGCATGCAACACCGATCCCGCTGCGCCTTCGCAATCAGGAGATTCAGAGAACAATGAGTTTCCTTTTCGCCCATCCGTGCAGTTTAGCGGATGTTGGGGAAAAAGGAAAATGTGTGCTTATTCGGACGAAAACCGGTCTGTTTTCGTCCGAATAAGCACACATTGACGGGAACAAATACCCCCTACTTCTTCACGCCACCGAAACGACGATCGCGGTGGATGTAGTGGTCGATAGAGCGCCACAGCACATCACGGCCGCAATCCGGGAACAGTTCCGGCACGAAGTCGAGTTCCGCGTAGGCGGCTTCCCACGGCAGGAAGTTGGAGGTACGCTGCTCGCCGGACGTGCGGATCACCAGATCGCAGTCGGGAATATCCGGGTTGTACAGGTGCTGTGCATGCAGCTTCGCCGTCACGCGATCGCCTGAGTTGGTGCCGGCACGTTGCTGGCGTGCAATCGCTGCGCACGCGTCCGCGATTTGGGCGCGAGCACCATAGTTC
>RQBM01000194.1:0-4312 GCA_008668795.1 Collinsella aerofaciens
ACCAACAACGTCCAGGAGCGCGCCAACCGCGAGATCAAGCGCCGCTACAGGGTCGTGCAGTCCTTCCCCTCGAGGGAGTCGATGCTGCGCCTGACGTGCGCGAGCCTCATGGAGACCGAGGGGCAGTGGTCCCAGCAGCGCGTGTTCTCCGAGGCCTCGGCCGCCGAGGGCTTCGCCGAGCCCGCGGACAGGCCGGCCCCGACAGAGGGGAGGCGCCGCGCGCTCGGGCGGCGCGCCAGGGAGATAGTGGACGAGATAGTCGAGAGGCGCGGTCTCAAGAAGGAGTAACATCGGGACTTGCAGCGACGGACCTCGGGACGCTCTTACACCACGTCTGCGCGCGCCACCTCAAAGGGGGTTAGATAAATTGATTTTGAGCCCATTTTGCTCAGAATAGGCCGAAAAATATGACACCTCTTTTGCAGCAGTACTCATATTTGGCATTTTTTGCCCACAGGGTCCAAAACCATGCCCCAAAACACAAAAGGAGGGGCCTCGTAAGGCCCCTCCCTAGGAAAGGGGATCGATTTATTCCACAGCCGCAGATTAATCCTAGCCGCTACTCCATCATGTCGAGGACGGAGGGGCGCAGCTCGCTCTCGGCAGCCTCGGGATCGGTCTCGCGCAGGCGGTTGATGTAGCGGTTGTACCACATCACGGCAAGGCCCAAGAAGACAACCACGCCGCCAACGTTGTAGACCAGCGTCAGCCACAGCGGCTGATCAAGCGGAATGGTGCCGCAGATAAGCACGAAGCAGAAGACCACGAGCAGGAAGGCGGCAACGACCAGGCCAAAGCTGCGCGAGCCCATGCGGAAGCCACGGGGAGCAGCATCGAAGTTCTTGCGCAGCATAAAGTAGGCAAGCAGGATCAGCAGCGGCGGGAGCAGAGCGGTGGCAGCCGTCATGTTGGTGACGATCATGAGCAGGTCGTCGAGGTTGCCGGAGCCCAGGGCCGGGATGATCAGGATGGGAACGACGATGGCGAACTGCAGCCAGGCAGCGCGGGCAGGAATGCCGTGCTCGTTGAGCTCGACGATCTTGCTACCAAAAACGCCCTTGGGGATCTCGGTGAAGAAAACCTTGATGGGAGCAGAGGTCCACATCATGAGGGAGCCCAGCGTGGCGGCGAGAAGGATCAAGCCGATGGCGCGCGTAGACACTTCCATGGGAATGCCAAAGTGGGCAAAGACAGCGCCGAATACGTCGAAGATACCGGTGGAGATGGCAACGCCGCCCTCGGGGATGAACAGGTTAACCAGCAGCGAAGCGCCTGCATACAGAAGGCCGATGGTCAGGCCGGCGATAACGACGGTGCGCACGAAGGCCTTGACGCCACCCTTAAGGTCGTTAAGGAACACGCCGACAGACTCAGCGCCGCCAACGCCCTGGATGATCCAGGCAAGCGTACCGAAGAAGCCCCACGCAGTTGCGAAGTTGCTCATGTCGGGAGCCATGTTAGCGGGAGTAGGAGCCGTAGCGAACTCAACGCCGCCAAAGGCAGCAGCCAGGGACAGCAGGATGAACACGGCGGTCAGGCCGAGAGCCGCGGTCGAACCGAAGGAGGAAATGGAGCCGATCCACTTAGCGCCCTTGGTCGAAACCCACGTGGCGATAGCAAAGACGACGATCTCGATAATGGTGATCCACAGCTGCGAAAGCTCGGCGTTGGCACCAAAGAACACGTAGCTCGCGTAGATGATGACGTTGGGCAGGACGGACGCAAAGAAGAACAGGTTAACGAACCAGTAGCTAAATGCCGTCAGGAACGCCCAGCGACCACCCATCGAGGTCTTAACCCATGCGTACACGCCAGACTCGGAGTCCCTGTTGAGGCCGACGAACTCAGCGGTAACCAGGGTATAGGGGACAAAGTACAAAAGCGTGGCGAAGAAGAACGACGGCGCAGCTGCCAAGCCGATGGCCGCGTTGTTGTTGATGATGTTCTTGATACCGAACACGGCGGCGACCGTCATGCCCAGCAGAGCGAACGAACCGATCGTTCCTCGTTTTTCAGAGCTCATAAGCCCTCCCAATCATCCGTTATATCTCATCTAAAACCGTCCGGACTGCAAGCGCAATCGTGGACGGCGCACCTGCTAAGGGGAATGGGGAAAAGGGAGTCAACAAAGCCATCCCCCTTAACGGCGCGAAGCAAACGTCCAGGCGGACGAATACTACTTGTTGGGGAAGGAATATCCTTCAACCGTCACGTGCAGTACCACGACGCGGGGATCCGCGGCATCAGCCACGACACGGTAGGCCTCGTCGATCTCGACGACGGCAACGCCGCCGGCAGGAATCGTCACGGTCTCCCCCGCTCCCTCAAAGCGCTCACGATCGTCGATATCGCTGTAGGCGCGCGTACAGGTAAGATCGGCCTTGGAAGCCACCTCAACGGTCAGATTGCCGTCGAGCGGGGCGAGCACGGCATGGTAGCGACGGTGACCGACCAGATCGGCAGTAGCCGCCTCGTGGGCGTTCACCCACCAATACACCAGCGAGTCGCCGATAGAGTACGCCACATCGTGCTGCAGTTCAGAAACGCCGTCGAGTGCCTGACCGGTACGCATCCACTTCTTGACGGACTTCATCTGGGCGTCGAAATCGGCACGCGAGTTAAAGATATGCATGACTTATGCCTCCTTAATGGGTGTCAGCGCCTGAGCCAGATCGGCAGACGTCAGCGGTCGCAGGGACACCTCAAAGCTGAAGCTCTCAAAACGGGTGCGATAGGAATCGAGCACCTCGGAACCCCAAGAGTTCGAGCCAAGGCCGAGCAGTTGGTCGTTGATGTTGACCGTGACCGTATCGCCCTTGACAAGGTCGTAGACGTGCTTGGCGTTATCGATGGCCTCGCAGCTATAGGGCCATGCCGAGAACGAGAACGGGTTGGAGGCAGCGTCAGCCGGACGAGTCACCAGTACGCCGTCACCGTGGCTAGAGCGCAGGGCAACCCAGCGGGTACCCTCGCGGTTGGCGCAGTCCTGAGGCATAACGTAGGGCGTGAACATATCGTCGACCGTGGTGCGGTAATGACCGACCGGGTTGGCGCGCAGCGAGTCCGGATAGTTCTCGCCCGGGCCGTGGCCATACCACTCGACGGCGCGATCGCAACCGGGGACCTCGAAGGAGATACCGATGCGCGGGATGATGTCCGAATAGTCACCGTAGGGCTCGCCGGAAACCTTGAGGTCGACGCGACCGCTCGGAAGCACGGTGTAGACGAGCTCGACGCGCATGCCGAACGCGCGGACGGGAGGAGCGATACGCTGGCTCACGGTAACGACGACCACATTGCCGTCCTGCTTCCAAGAAACCTTGCGGGTAGACGTCTGCATCACATCGATGAAGTTGTGCTTCCACAGGGAGTCATACTCCTGAGCGTGGTTGTCAACGAGCGGATGCCAAAAACCAACCTGGGGACCGGAGACCATGACGTCACGGCCGGATGCCTTCCACTCACTCACGGTACCGTTTACCTTGCTGAAGGTCAGCTCACCGTTGAGGGAGTGAATGTGGATCTCCTGCTCGGTCTCCTCGCCCGTAAGCTCCGGCCGAGTGGGAGCCGCGATGGCCGGTGCCGGATGGTTTGCGATGGCAAACTGGCTTGCGCCCAGTTGGAACATCGGCTCGCACCAAACGTGAGCGGCCATGGTGTAGGCGCGCACGGTCAGCAGAGTCTCGCCCACTGCGGCCTCGCGAATCACCAGCGGAAGCTGGATGGACTCGCCGGGGGCAACCGCGCCGGGCACGAGCGTCTTGCGGCACACTACGTCGCCGTCCACCCGGGTCTCCGCCGACAGGCAGACATCCTCGAGGGTGGTGAACCAACGCTTGTTGGTGACGGTCAGCTCGCCTGCCTTGGCGTCATAAGCCATGCGGACCGGGCAGATGACCTGGCCATACTCAGTGAGGCCCGGGCGCGGCTGCTGCCAGGGGAACACCATGCCGTCGATGCAGAAGTTGCTGTTGTTGGGGTAGTCGCCATTGTCGCCGCCATACATGTCGTAGGCAACGCCGTCCTCGGTCACAGCAGCCAAACCGTGGTCGCACCATTCCCAGATAAACTGGCCCTGGATGCAATCCCAGCGATCGAAGACCTCCTGGTACTCGGACAGACCTCCGGGACCATTGCCCATGGAGTGACCGTACTCGCAGTTGATGCGCGGCTTGGGGAACGGAGGCTCACCAAAGTCGTTCATCTGCGAAACACGGGAGTACCTCGTGGAAATGACGTCAACGGTATCGGCGTTGCGGTCCTCCTCGTAATGGACCGGACGATCATCGAGCTCGTGAGCCTTGGCGTACAT
>RQBM01000104.1:0-28976 GCA_008668795.1 Collinsella aerofaciens
CGCCCACGCCCTTGAGGAACCAGCGCGAGGAGCCCTTGTCGCCGGTGCCATTGTGGTTGATGTCGTTTTCGCCCTCGGCGGCACGCAGGAACTGGCACTTGTAGGTGTTGACGCCCAGGCAATCGTTGTAGGGGAGCGCGGTGGTCAGCGCGGCGATGTCCTCGTCGCGGACGTCGAGCTCGCCGCCGGCGATATGGGCCAGCTTGGTCGCAGCCTCCATGGTGTCGGCTGCATAGTGGCCGCGGAAGGTGGCGTCGAGTACCCAGCGGTTGTTGATGACGTCGGCCATGCGAGCTGCCTCGCAGTCGGCGGCGTTGTTGGGATCGAGGGGATACTTGGGCTCCAGGTTCTGGACAATGCCGATCTCACCCTCAAAGCCGCCCTCGTGGAAGGCGACGACAGCCTTGGCGTGGGCCACCATCATGTTGTGCATGAGCTGGAAGGCCTTGTCCAAGCGGTATTTCTCGCCGTGCGGCCAGTTGCCGACGATAAAGCTGCCCTCGGCGGTTGCGGGAATCTCGTTAAAGGTAAACCAGTGCTTGACCTCGGTGAACTCGGCAAAGCAGAACTTGGCGTACTCGACGAAGGCGTCGATGGTCGTGCGCGTCAGGAAACCCTCGCCGCCGTTCTGGTAAAAGGCCTCGGGCGTATCGAAGTGATCGAGCGTGACATAGGGGATAACGCCAGCTTTGTTGCAGGTGGCGAAAAGCTCGTGATAGAAAGCGACGCCCTCGGGGTTAATCTCGCCGGTGCCACTGGGGAAGATACGGCTCCAAGCGATGGAGACGCGAATACCGTTGATGCCGAAGCGCTGGCACAGGTCGATATCGACCGGATACTTGTTGTAGAAATCGCTTGCGGGGTCGGGGGAGAAGCGACCCTGGGCAGCCAGGAAATCGTCCCAGGGCACTTTGCCCTTGCCGTGCGTGCGGGTCTCGCCTTCAACCTGGTAAGCGGCGGTGGCGCCGCCAAATACAAAGCCGTCGGGGAACTGCATGGGGTTGGTCATGAGTCATCCTTTCTGTGGGATACGAATAGGGAGAGGTGCCCGAACTGGGGATCCGGGCACCAACAGAGGGAGGAACTAGTCGAGGTTCTCGCGGAGCCACTTGATGGCGCCAGCGGGGTCGCGGGTGAGGTCGATATATTCCTTACCGCGGGGAGCGAGCAGCTTAATGCCCAGGCGATCGGTGTCGGCCTTCATGTCGTTGTAGTAGCTACGGACCTGCGGGGCAAGCACGATAACGTCGTACTGATCCATGATGGCAGTGTGCTGACCATAGGCACCGGCAGAGGAAGCGATGTTCTCTCCGGTCTGCGCGGCACCTTCCTTGATGGCGTTGGCAAGCATGGCAGAGGTGCCGGCGCCGGCGCACAGGACGAGGACCTTCAGGCCATCGACGTCCTTCTTAGCGGATACGTCGGCGGCGGGCTCGGGCTGATCGGCGACAGGCTTGCTGTCGGCGGCAGCGGCGGTCGGCTCGACGGAAGCGGTAGCCTGCTCGACAGCGGGCGCAGGGGCGTTGACGGCGATGGTGGCAGCACCATCGGACTCAAGACCCAGCTCGGCGGCGCGCTCGGCCTCCTGGTCGCAGAGCAGCTTATCGTATGCCTTCAAGAACGGCAGGTAGATGATGGCGTCCAGCAAGATGATGATCGCGACAAATACCAGGGCGATAAGCTGGAAGTTTGTAGTGATGAAGATGCCGATGGGGGCAGGGGTAGCCCAAGGCACCACGAAGGAGAAGCCGTTCATGCCCACGTTGTCGATAAAGAACTTGGCAACACTCACGTTGACGCAGCCGGCGGCAACAAAGGGGATGAGCATGTAGGGGTTAAGGATCATCGGCGCGCCAAAGAGCAGCGGTTCGTTGACGGCGAAGGCAACAGGAACAATCGAGGCCTTGCCGACGGCTTTGAGCTGCTTGGACTTCATAAAGAGAATCAGCAGAAGCGGCACGATGAACGTGGCGCCGGTGCCGCCGAACTCACCCACGAGCGACATGTTAAAGGTGAGGGAGTGGGCGGGGTGGCCACCGGCCAGCAGAACCTGCAGGTTCTCGGCCTGGTTGGCAAGACGGATGGGGTCGATGCCCGGCTGGACGATCGAGGGGCCGTGGACGCCGATGAACCAGAAGAACGCGGTGGCTGCCTGAATAAGGATGAGTCCGGGGTAGGTCTCTGCCGCAGTGAAGAGCGGGGAGAGCAGCTTGATGAGCAGCTCGGAGAACGGAACGCCCATGAGGTTGCGCACGACGACATCGATGATGCCGCAGATGATGACGGCGCCGCCAAAGGGGATGATGTCGCGGAAGTTCTGAGCGATGGCGCCCGGGACCTCCTTGGGCAGCTTAATGGTCAGATCGCGCGAGACGCAGAATTTGTAGACCCACACGGTAATGAACGCGGCGATATAGGCCGAGAACAGACCGCGCGTGCCCATGCTGGTGCAATCGAAGACCGAAAGTTCGGAGCCGTTGAACTTGGTGGTGAACTGCGTAACGGCGAGCAGCAGCATGCTGCACTGGGCGGCCACCATGGTGGAGCCGTCGTTGAGCACCTTGCCGGCGGGCATGCGACGGTTCATGGAAGCCGTAAAGTTCTTGGCGGTGGTGCCGGCAACCATGATGCCCATGACGCCCATGGTGAAGTTGTACAGCTTATTGCACCAGTCGATGAGCGGCTGGGGCAGCGTGATGCCAACTACGCCAGGAAGGGTGGCGATCAACAGAAAGATCGAAGAGGTGAGGACGATGGGCATGCACCCAAGGAATCCGTCCTTAATGGCCTGGAGGTAGATGTTCCTCGAGATCTTCTCAAAGAACGGCTGATGCTTTTCGAGCATCTTTACGATGGCGTCCATAGAGCTCCTTTGCTGCTCGATGCGCGATGCATGTGGATGGAACTGGTCGTCGATGGATGGTCAGGACTGCCCGGAAACCTTCCTGCTTAAGGAAGGCATTGCGAAATGACAACGTTGTCATTTCGTTAATGACAACGTAAGACATTTTGGGAAGAGCAACAAGGATTTACAGGTGAACGGTCGATATTGTCCGATAAACGGCTGATTTGTCGGTCGGGCAGGTAGTGTATGCTAGAACGCAAAAAAAAGCGATGCAAAACCGACTGGAGAAGTAGTGGCAACGATGGACAAGAAAAATGTCTCAATGAACGATGTGGCAGTTGCCGCAGGCGTTTCTCTCAAGACGGTGTCGCGCGTGATCAACGAGCCCGATAGCGTGCGCGAGTCGACACGCGATAAGGTCCATTCCGCAATGGAGACGCTCGGGTTTCGAACCAACTTTGCCGCGCGTTCGCTCAAGTTGGGCCGTTACGGGTGCATCGGCGTGGTGCTGTTCCACTTGTCGGGCGGCGCCGTGGACATGATTGACGGTATCGCCGATGCCGCCGAAGAGCGAGGCTTTGCGCTCACGATGATCAAAAAGCGGGCGGGGGAGAAGATGACCCTTGCCGATGCGGCGCGCAGGATGTCGCAGCTGCCTGTTGATGGCATGATCTTCAACCTGCGTCAGATGGTCGATGACTTTGATACCTTTGAGGCGCCGAAAGACCTCAAGACGGTGATTATTACGCCGATGGAGCATCCTACCTGCTCCACCGTCAGTGACGACCAAGAGGGCGGCGCGCGCATGGCGTGCGAGTATTTCTTGAATCACGGGCACAAGAACGTGTACTTCGTCTCTGGTAAGCAAGAGTCGCTGTCGAGCCAGTGCCGTATGAAAGGCTGGCGTGCGGCACTCGAGGCGCGTGGCATTGAGCCGCCCGAGCCTCTGCAGGGCGATTGGAATGCGGATAGTGGCTATGCCGCGGGCCTTGTGCTTGCCGATAAACCCGATTGCACGGCGGTCCTCGCTGCTAACGACTGCATGGCAAACGGCGTGATGATGGCCTTGCGCGACAAGGGGCTGAACGTGCCCGACGATGTGTCCGTGATTGGCTTTGATGACGAGCTTTACAAGACGATGCCCAACTCGATTTTGACGTCGGTAAAGTTCCGTCACCGCGAACTGGGCATCCGTGCGCTCAACGAGGTCGTCGCAGGTCTGGAAGCCCCGAGCTCCAGAAGCCGTACGCTCGTCTCGGGCGTGTTGGTCGAGCGTTCCAGCGTAAAGGACCTGCGGGCGTAGGCTTGCCCGGTTCGTTCATCTCGATCTGTAACAGGTAGACGTCCAAAATCGGTTTTAGTGTTACAGATTTAGACAATTCGGCCCGGCATATTCCGTTTGTCTCGACCTGTAACATCTAAGCGGTCAAAAGTGGTCTACATGTTACATATTGAGATTTTCGGCTTGGCCTGTGCGTTCATCTCGAACTGTAACAGCTAGGGCCGAAAAACTCGGCTAGATGTTACAGATTAAGATGAACAGGAGGATGGGTGCGGTCTAAACAAAATGGCCCGCGCATCACACATCGATGCACGGGCCATTTTTTTGTCTGCGAGCGGCAGGTAGCGTCAGCGTCTTATGCCTCGAGGTTTTCCTCGATCCAGTTGACGGCACCCTTGGGATCCTTAGTGAGGTCGATGTACTGTTTGCCCTTGGGCGACAGCAGCGTGATGCCCAGACGGTCGGTGTCGGCCTTCATCTCGTTGTAATAGGTGCGAACCTGCGGAGCCAGAACGATGACGTTGTACTGGTCCATGATGGCGTAGTGGCTGCCGTAGGCACCGGCGTTGGCGGTAATGTCGATGCCCAGCTCGTCGGCGCCTTCCTTAAGCGCGTTGGCGAGCAGTGCAGAGGTGCCGGCGCCAGCGCACAGAACCAGAACCCTCAGATCCTTGCCCTTAAGGGCGGACGGAGCTGCGGAGGCCTCAGTGGCAGAAGCGGTCTCGACAACGGGAGCCTCAACGGCGGGGGCGGCAGCGGTCTTGACGGCCTTGACGGCCTTGGTCTCTTCTTCGGCCAGGGTCTCGGCCTCCTGCTTGCACAGGACGTTGTCGTAGGCCTTGCAGAACGGGTAGTAGATCAAGAAGTCAACGACCAGCAGGACGACAACCAGGACCAGAGAGATCGGCTGGAAGTTGGTGTCGATGAAGGTGCCGATCGGTCCGGGGAGTGCCCACGGCATGGCATAGATAAAGCCGTTCATGCCCAAAAAGTCGATGAAGAACTTACCAATGAGGACGTTGGCCACGGGGGCAAACAGGAACGGGATCAGGAAGTACGGGTTGAGGATGATGGGCGCGGCGAACAGCAGCGGCTCGTTGACGGCGAACATCACGGGTACGACAGAGGCTTTGCCGACGGCCTTGAGCTGCTTGGAGCGCATAAAGAGCAGGAAGATGATCGGGACAATGAACGTGGCGCCGGTGCCGCCGAGCTCGCCGATGTAGTTACCGAAGTTCTCGGTCAGGGCAAGGGCGGGGTGACCGCCGGCCTGCAGCGTGGCGAGGTTGGTGGTGATGTTGCCAAACAGTGCGGCGTTGAGGGCAGGCTTAACGACCGAGGGGCCGTGGATGCCCATGAACCAGAACAGCGGAATCATGAACCAGATGAGGGCGAGACCGGCGTAGGAATCGGCGGCGGCGAACAGCGGGCTTACCAGCGTGGAGATGACGTTGGCAAACGGGACGGCCAAGCAGGTGCGGCAGATAACGTCGATGATGGCGACAAACAGGATGGAGAAGCTGAAGGCGAAGATGTCGCGGAAGTTCTGGGCGATGGCGCCGGGGACTTCTTTGGGCAGCTTGATGGTGATGTCGCGCTTAATGCAGAAGGCATAGATGTTGACCGTGGCAAATGCGGCGACAAAGGAGCTCAGCAGGCCCTTGGTGCCCATGTTGTCGGTAAAGAACACCGAGACATCGGCGCCGTCGATCTTGGCACTCGTCTGGGTAACGGCCAAGATGAGCATAGCGCACATGGCGGCGACCATGGTGCTCGTGGCGTTGATGGCCTTGCCGGCAGGCATACGGCGGTTCTTGGAGCCGGTCAGCGCGCTTGCGGTGGTGCCGGCGACCATGATGCCCACGACGCCCATCGTGAAGTTGTAAACCTTGTTGCAGAAGTTCACGACGTCGACGTTCCACCAGTCGGGCAGCGTAAAGCCGCCGACCGTGGCGACAACGCCCGGCAGGGTCGAAATAAGCAGGAAGACAGAAGAAGACAGGATGATGGGCATTGCTGCCAAAAAGCCGTCTTTAATGGCCTGAAGGTAGATGTTCTTAGAGACCTTGTCGAAGTACGGCTGGCCTTTCTCCAAGAACTTAACGATCGATTCCATAGTTCACGCTCCTCTTTGCATGAAATCTTAATGGCATGGACGTTGAAAACCTATATGGTCTCCCGCTTGCTAAAAGCCCGGGTGCAGGCGGGGTCGGTCCCAGGGGGAGAGAGGGGAGCGGCTGGGTTTGTATCGCATAGGGCCGCTCCCTTCTCGGGGGAAAGCGAGGCGATGCGCTACTGCGCGTCTGCCATAGTGTCGGCGAGCTCCTTGTACCAGAGTGCCGACTGCTTGATGTAGCGTTTTTGCGTGTCGAAGTTGATGTAGAACAGGCCGTAGCGCTTGTTATAGCCATTGGCCCACGAGAACTGGTCCTGCAGGCTCCAGATAAAGTAGCCCTGGACGTCGACGCCCTCGGCGCGCGCCTGGAGCACCTTCTCCATGTGCTGGTCGACAAAGTCGATGCGCTCGGGATCGGCGACGATGCCGTTTGCGTCGGGCTCGGGGTCCTTGTGGCCCAGGCCGTTTTCGGTGATATAGATGACGGGGAGGTTGGGATAGGTGGCGCTGATGTGCTTGAGCGTGTCGTAGAGGCCTTGCGGGTAGATGAGCCAATCCCAGTCGGTGGTGGGGATACCCGGCATATCGACCTGCTGCCCGACGCCCTTAAACTTAAAGCACGAGGTGCCCTTGTCGCCGGTGCCGTTAAAGCTGTTGGTGGACTCGCCATCGTAGGCGGCGATAAACGCCGACTGATAGTAGTTGAGGCCGAACATATCGTTGCGGGGCGCCGCCTTGGCGAGCTCCTCCATGTCGCTGTCCTCAACCGTAAGTGTGGCGTTGTTGGCGCGCAGAATCTCGTTGATGAGTGAGAGGGTGCGCGCGGAGTAGTGGCCCAGGAAGGCGCCGTCCATGATGAAGTCGGTGTAGAAGGCGTTGTACAGGTCGGCGGCGTGCTGGTCGGCGGGCGAGTCGGTGGCAGGATATGCCGGCGTCAGGACGTTGACCATGCCAATGCGGCCGCCCAGGTGCTCGGTCTCGTCAAGATCCTTATACAGGTTGACGGCGCGGGCGTGGGCAACGAGCTCGTTGTGCTGGCTCTGGATGCCGCTCGTCACATCAAAGTGATGGTTGGGCGGGAAGTTGCCTTGGATGTATTGGGAGTGCGAGAGGCTGATGAGCTCGTTGATGGTGAACCAATTCTTGACCTCGCGGAACTCGCGGAAGCAGAACTCGGCATAGCGCACATAGGCGTCGACGGTCTTGCGGTTGAGCCAGTCGCCCTGGTTGAACAGGGCGGCGGGGGAGTCAAAGTGATGCAGGGACACATAGGGCTCGACGCCATACTTTTTGCAGCAGGCGAACAACTCGTGGTAGTGCTTAACGCCCTCGGCGAGGGGCTCGGCATCGTCGCCGTTGGGGAAGATGCGGGTCCAGGCGATGGACACACGGATGGCGTTGAGTCCATGCTCGGCAGAAAGGCGGATATCCTCCTCGTAACGGTTGTAGAAATCACTGGCCGGGTCGGGCAAAAAGCGACCCTGGGCGACAAGGTAATCGTCCCACATGGTCTTACCCTTGCCTGCCACCTTCGTGGAACCTTCCGTTTGGTACGCAGCGGTTGCGGCGCCCCAAACAAAGCCCTTCGGCAGCTGCTGTACGCGGTTTAGCAAAGACATATGCATACACCCTCTCGTCTAGCTGTTCGATATTGTGCGTTTGCGCTCAGGAGGCTCCCTGGTTAGCGTTCAGGGGTGAAAAAGCCCGATAAACGCTAACCTAAAATGATTAGAACCAAAATGAGCACGTGAACATTTGACAATGAGCACGTTAACATCCGGTTGGGATGTATAGAAACAAAACAACTTCAAACAGCCGCGAACGGTTGTATTTGTTCGGTAAGCGGTTTTGATTGACAGAAGTTTTCATGTTGTGGTATATGGCTCGGGTATTATGAGCACGTTATCAATGTATGTACGATGCGCCATGGGCGCGGGGAATAGTTGGGAAGCAGGTTAGCGTGGAAGGCATGGCTCAGCAGACAAGGAATGGTCGTTCGGCGAGCGCGGCAGAGGTTGCGGCGCTCGCTGGCGTGAGCCGCCAGACTGTGTCTCGCGTGGTCAACGGTATGCCCAACGTGACGGAAAAGACGCGCAAGCGTGTGCTGGCCGCCATGGAAGAGCTGGGCTTTCGTCCCAATTTTGCTGGAACGGCGTTGCGCGGCGGGTCGTATCGTTCTATTGGCCTGTGCATGTACAACATCACGCGTGTCGGTAACCTGGCGACGCTCGAGGGTATCATGCAAGCGGCGCGCGAGCACGATTTTGCCGTCACTATGATCGAGATGGGCGGCGACAAGCCCTATGCACTTGCCGATGCCTCGCGCCGCATGGTCGAGCGACCCGTCGACGGCATGATTCTCAACATGAACCGCATGGCTCCCGATTTTGAGGAGTTTGTTCCCCAGCCGGGAGTGCGAACGGTCATCCTGTCCATGTATGCGCATCCGCGCTGCACGACGATCGACTCTGACCAGTATGGTTCGTGCGAGCTGTTGACCAATTATCTGCTGGAACATGGTCACTCGAATATGCGGTTTGTGGCGGGTCCGGAAAACTCGATTTCCTCGCGTTTTCGTGAGGCCGGTTGGCGCGATACGCTGGGTCGTGCTCATATCGATGCCGCTCCGATGCTGCGTGGCGATTGGAGTGCGGACAGTGGGTACGCCATGGGCGAGCGGATTGCGGCCGAGGTGCTTGCCGGCGGGTCGCAGGCGCCGACTGCCGTGCTTGCGGCAAATGACCAGATGGCGCTGGGCGTTATCGCCGCGCTCGAGAACGCGGGCCTGTCCGTGCCCGACGACGTGAGCGTGGTTGGTATCGACGACGCACTCGAGGGACTTGTTCCTCACAATCGGCTGACGACGCTGCGATTTGATTTGCGCGGTGTCGGTAAGCTTGCGTTTGAGGCGGCGATTGGAGAGAACTCGTCTATCGAGGCGATTCATGTGCCGAGTACGCTGGTCGAACGCTCGACTGTTAGGGACATACGGGGTTAGGTCCTACTCAGTTTGTCTCGATTTGTAACAGGTAGACGGTCAAAAGCGGGCTACGTGTTACAGATTTAGATTCTTCGGAAAGAGCAATCCTGTTCGTCTCAATCTGTAACAGCTAGGGCCGAAAATCTCAGCTAGATGTTACAGATCGAGATAAACGACTTCCGATCTGCACGAAAAGACCGGGGGCGGCGCGCCGTGTGACGTGCCGCCCCCGGCTGAGAAATGGGGACAGGTTATGTGGGCAGGCAACCCCGCTAGTCTTTAGTCCAGACGACGGGTCTGCGCCACGTGCTTGTACCAGTAGGCGCTTGCCTTGGGCGTGCGCTTCTGGGTTTCAAAGTCAACGTAGAAGAAGCCGTAACGCTTGTTGTAGCCATTGGTCCAGGAGAACTGATCCTGCAGGCTCCACAGGAAGTAGCCGCCCACGTTGACGCCCACCTCCATGGCCTTGAGCAACCAGCGCAGGTGCTGCTCGATGTAGTCGATGCGCGGCTGATCGTCCACAAAACCGTCCTTGTAGGGGTCCTTGTAGCCCATGCCGTTCTCGGTGATGAAGATCTGCTTGTAGTTGGGGTAGCGCTGCTTAATGTAGATGAGCAGATCGAACAGACCCTCGGGATAGATGATCCAGTCCCAGTCGGTGGTGGGGATGCCGGGCTTGTTCACATGCTCGCCAATGCCCTTGACGCGCCAGCGGCCGGTGCCCTTTTCGCCCGTACCGTTGTGGTGCAGGTCGTTCTCGCCATCGTAAGCCTTGAGGAAGCGGCACTGGTAGTTGTTAACGCCCAAGTAGTCGTTGTAGAGCGCGGCCTCGCGCATGATTTCCAGATCCTCGTCCAGGATCTCGATGGTGCCGCCCGAGATGGCCGCCAGGCGGTTGGCGCACTCGAGGGTGTCGGGCGCGTAGTCGCCGCGGAAGGTGGCGTCGAGCAAGAACTGGTTCTGCAGCACGTGCTCGTTGTTGGCGGCCTTGATGTCAGCGGGGTCGTTCTCGTTGAGTGGGTACTTAAACTCCAGCGACTGGATGACGCCAATCTTGCCCTTAAAGCCGCCGTTGTGGAAGGCCAGCACAGCCTTGGCGTGGGCGAGCATCATGTTGTGCTCGCACTGAAAGGCCTCGGCCAGATGAGCTTTGACGCCACCGGGGAAGGTGCCCTCGATGTAGGTGTTGGAGGCGTCCGCCCAGATCTCGTTAAAGGTGAACCAATAGGTCACCTGGTCGGCGTACTCCTTAAAGCAGAAGGTGGCAAAGTCCACAAAGGCGTCGATGGTCTCGCGGTTGAGGAAGTCGCCCTTCTCAAAGAGGGGGAGCGGCGTGTCAAAGTGATGCAGCGTGACAAACGGCTCAACGTGGTGCTTGTGGCACTCGGCAAAGAGGTCGTGGTAGAACTGGACACCCTCGGGGTTGATTTCGCCGGTGCCGTTGGGGAAGATGCGGCTCCAGGCAATGGAGAGGCGGATGCCGTTGATGCCGAACTCCTCGCACAGCTCCAGGTCGACGGGGTACTGGTTGTAGAAGTCGGAGGCGGGATCGGGGGAGAAGCGGCCCTGGGCCTCCAGGAAGTCGTCCCAGGCAACCTTGCCCTTACCGTGAGTGCGGGTCTCGCCCTCTACCTGGTAGGCAGCAGTGGCGCCGCCAAAGACAAAGTCCTCGGGAAACTGCGCAGGCGGGTTGGTGACGCTGGCGGGGTTAACGGACATGATGATCCAATCGTCTAAATCGAAGGGCCGGCCGGCTGTTGATGGTCGGCTGGCCCTGAGCGTTACTTACTTCGAGAGTTGCTCGGAGACGAAGGCGAGAGACTTGTCACCGTTCTGGGAGAGCTCGATGTACTGCTTGCCTCGGCAGGCGACGCACTTGTTGCCCACGCGTTCGCAGTCTTTCTGAAGGTCAGCCAGGTAGCTGGCAGCCTGCGGGGCCAGGACGACCAGGTCAAAGTCGGGGAGCATGTCCACGTGGTTGCCATAGGCCTCGGCGGCGGTTTCAAGATCGATGCCGCGCTCCTTGGCAGCCTTGGCCAGCGCGTTGGCGAGTAGGCCCGAGGTACCGCCACCCTGGCAGAGCACGAGCACACGCTTGCCGTTGAGGTCGCTGGCGGTCGTTGCCTCGGCAGCGGGTGCTGCGGAAGCGGCGGGGGCGTCGGCCTTCACGGCATCGGCAGCGGCGCCGGCGGCAACGCTCTTGGCGTCAGCCTTGCCCTGGAAGGCATCGTTGAGCTTGGCGGCCTTCTCGGCGTTCTTGGCGGCGAGCTCCTCCTGGGAGATCTCGGCTTCCTCGGCACACTTCTGGGCGTCATAGGCACGGAAGAACGGGTAGTACAGGGCAAAGTCGACGACCAGGATGATGGCGAGCATCACAAAGGCGAGCGGCTGGAAGCCCAAGCCCATGATGGTGCCGATGGGGCCGGGGACAGTCCAAGGCAGGGTGTACATAAAGCCGTTCATGCCCAAGAAGTCGATAAAGATCTTGAGGATCCAGATGTTGGCGATCGGGGCAAAGACAAACGGGACAAAGAAGACGGGGTTGAGCACGATGGGCGCGGCGAACAGCAGCGGCTCGTTGACGGCAAAGCAGACCGGGACGATGGCTGCCTTACCGACGGCGCGCATCTCCTGGGACTTGGCCAGGAAGCAGAACATAAAGACCAGGACGAGCGTGGCGCCGGTGCCGCCCATGCAGACGACGAAGTACTGAGCGCCCTGCGTCAGGACAGCGGAAGCGTGCTGACCGGCCTGGAACGCAGCCAGGTTGTCGGTCATGTTGGCAACAAGGGCGGCGGCGATGGCGGGCTCGACGATCGAGGGACCGTGGACGCCCACGAACCAGAAGAGGCTCATGGCACCGTAGATCACAGCGAGGCCGATGTAGCCGTCGGCAGCGGTGAACAGGGGCTGGAACACCTGGATGACGCCCTGGGCAAAGCAGAAGCCAAAGGCAGCGCGGAAGACGATGTCAAAGACCCAAAAGACGGTGATGCAGACGGAGAAGGGGATGATGTCCTTAAAGGTTTGCGAGATGTTGGGCGGAACCTGCTCGGGCATCTTGACGGTGATGTTGCGCTTAATGAAGAACTTGTAGATGATGCCGGTCACAAACGCAGCGATGAAGGCGGTCAGCAGGCCTTTGGAACCAAGGTAGGTGGTGTTGAAGCCGCTGGCGGCGTCCGTGGCAATCGTGTCGCTCGAAAGGAGCAAGAAGCCGATGATGGCCGCGCACACATGCACGAGATAAAGTTGATCTGGTTGTTCTTGGGCAGGTCGCGGTTCTGAGCGTCGGCGAAGTGCTTGGCAGTGGTGGCGGCACAGGCGATGGCCAGGATGCCCATGGAGTAGTTGTAGCACTTCCACAGGGCGTTGTTGATGTCATCGGGCCAGTAGAAACCCCAGATGTTGGGGACCGAAGCTACCAGGCAGAAGATGGACGAAAAGATGATGATGGGGATGACGGAGATAAAACCGTCGCGGATCGCCTTGAGGTACTTGTTGCGGGCGATCGCGTTGAAAAAGGGCTGTCCCTTTTCGATGATGGCGATGAGTTGCTCCATGCAAAGCTCCTAAGAGTCGGTGGGTTGGCAACGATGGTAGCTTTTGACGTTTGGTTGCCAAAATGTTGACGTTGCCATTTTGTGACACAAAAAAGACGCGAACCGATGGCCCCTGTGCCTGCTGACCGTCGATTCCTTGCGCGTAAACGTTTGAGCCGCCCGGTGGCTCTGTGTTTGCACAATGGCAACGTTAACATTTGGACAACAAAAGCCGTTCGTGGAAGCGGGATTGTCGGTGAACGGTAGGTTTTGGGTGGTGAGCGTATGGCGGAGGAGGCGTTAGATATACTTGAAGACGTTTCATTTGACTGCGTAGGGTGCCACTAATGGCATCGTTGACATAGAAAGATCGACCTATGGCCGCTGTTAAAAAATCGGTTTCCGTTAAGGATGTGGCGCGCCTCGCGGGCGTCTCGGAACAGACGGTCTCGCGCACCGTCCACGATTCGCCCAGCGTGCGCCCCGAGACCAAGGAGCGCGTGCGTGCCGCCATGCGCGAGCTGGGGTATCGCCCCAATTTCGCCGGTCGATCGCTGCGCCGCGGCAAGTTTAAGACCGTCGGCGTCGCCATGTTCAACATTACCGGCACCGGCAACCTTGACCGTATGGAGGGCTTTGCCGCCGCGGCCGACAAACATGGCTATGCCATCACCCTTACTAAAGTAGATGGACACCCCTATACCCTCGAGAGTGCATCGTCGCGCATGAGCGCACTGCCGGTGGATGGCATGGTTGTGATCATGAATCGCATGCCAGCGGACTTTGGCACCTTTGAGCCGCTGCCTGGCATGCAGACAGTGCTCGTTACGATGTTGGAGCACCCGCTGTGCTCGACGGTCGATAACGACCAGTTCGATTGCTCGCGCCAGGTTGTCGAGTACTTGCTGGGGCAGGGGCACAAGACCGTGCACTTTATCTCGTGTCCCGAGCGCTCGCTTTCGGGCATGCAGCGCGAGGAAGGCTGGCGCGAGACATTGCGCGCGCATGGTATTGAGCCGCCGAGACTCATCCGTGGCGATTGGACGGCTCAGAGTGGATATGCTGCCGGTCAGGCTCTGGCGGACGATCCGACCTGTACTGCCATTTATGCTTCCAACGATGCCATGGCCTATGGCTGCACCCGTGGGCTCGAGTCGCGCGGGAAGCGCGTGCCCGAGGACGTGAGCGTGGTGGGTGTTGATGACAGCCTGGGCGATATCGTGCCTGACCGTCGCCTGACCACGGTACGCTTTGACAACAAACGCGTCGGTATGTGGGCGGTCGACAAGATTGCCGGCGCCGAGGGAGGCGCGTCTGGCGTGGAGCACATGCTGATCCCCGGTGTGCTCGTAGAGGGCGATACGGTGCGCGATTTGCGTTAGGGCGCGGTCCTGTTTGGCTTGTCAACCGATATGTTCGGTATTGTTCATAACAGTTTAAAAACCGTTCACGGGCGAAAAGCGACCGTTCATAGCTCGAAATTACGTTTTGCGCTGTTCTTTTTTGTTTGAATGTTATTGTTTCTGTCATACATAGCGCAGCGCGTATGCCCGGACGCGATGCTATCCGTTGGTTCATATGTGAAAGGAACGCAATATGGCAACCAAAGAAGAAATCTCGATGGTTGGATTCGAGATTGTCGCATATGCAGGTGACGCCCAGACTGATCTGCTCGCAGCGCTCGATGCTGCTCGCGAGGGTGATTTTGAGAAGGCCGAACAGCTGCACAAGGATGCCAGCGATGCACTTATCGGCGCCCACGACACGCAGACCAAGCTACTTTCGCAGGAGGCCGGCGGCGGCGAGATGGAGATGACCTTCATCATGGCTCACGCTCAGGACACTCTCATGACCACTATGATCCTGGAGAAGCAGACCCGCTTTACCATCGATGCCTACAAGCGCATCGCCGAGCTCGAGGCTAAGCTCGCCTAACGATCCCGCACAACCTCGTCCCCTTCCAAAAACCCTGCTGCTATCCGCGGCAGGGTTTTTCTGTATCCCACCTATTTAGGTTGCGGCGAAATAGGGGCCGACAGGCCAAAATGACCCGCTTTTCCCGTCCCCGGAGGATCGGTTGGCGGGCGGGTCATGCAGCAGCCTGTTGCGCCTCCTGCCGTTCGGTTTTTCGATGGGTGGGTATACTTTCCACCGCAATACAGGCCGGAATGAGGAGGTATCCAAATGCCGGACAACGGATCAATTCAAAAAAGAGACGCGTATGAGATGGCTCATGGGCGTCCTGTCCAGATAACCGAGCATACGACGGTTACCGAGCTGCAGCCCAGCCTGTCCGATGTCGTGTGCGCAAACAAAAAGTTGCAGATTGGCTTTATCGTTGCGCTCGTGGTGCTGGCGCTCCTTTCGGGCTTTGTCGCTCGTCCGCATTATGCCGACACCAAGACCTGGGACTCCACCATCGAGGTCATCGATCAAAAGAAAGGTAACGTACTGGCGCTCACGACCTCGTGCGTCGCCCTATCTGCGGGTATCACTGCGCTGCCGGGCGATACGGGAACGCCGGTTGCCGAGCAGCTCGCACAGCTTTCGGGCAACTTGGGTATCGTGCTTGCCGTGCTCTACCTCGAGAAATATCTGCTGACCATTTTGTGGTCGGTTGGCCTGGGCATCCTGATCCCGTTTGCGCTGGTGCTCTTTGCGGTGTCGCTCGGCATTCACGGGCGCTGGAGCACGAGCGCCGTCCTGCGCCGTGTGGCGACTCGCGTGCTGGTGGTTGCCATGATCGGCATGGCGTTGGTGCCTGCAAGCGTATGGGTGTCGCAAAAGGTCGACGAAACGTATCGAGTGAGCATCGAAGCGGCGGAGCAAAAGGCGGCCGACGCTGCGGGTACGGCAGATAGCGACAGCTCCAAAGCAAGCAAGAAAAAGACCGAGTCCACAGAGTCCAAGAACGTGCTTGAACAGCTTGCCGACGGTGCCTCGAGCCTGGTCACGTCGGTAACCAGTGGTGCCAAGCAAATGACCGACGAGATCGTGCAACAGGTGACCGATCTGATTGAAGGCGTCATCGTGATGATCGTGACCTCGTGCGTTATCCCGTTGCTGGTGCTCGCGGCGTTTCTGTGGCTGGGCCACACCCTGCTGGGGATTGATATCTCCGGTCCCGCGAACTATCTGACGGGCCGTTTTCTGAGGGCTCCGTCCAAACATGCCAAGAAGAGCGGACAGTCTGAGTAGGCGCAAAGCGATCCTTGGAAGATCAACCGTAAGAAGGGCGGCCGAGACGCGTTCTCGGCCGCCCTTTTGTTTGTTGAACACATGGTCGCTACGTCCGCGCCAGACCCAAACGGTCAGCAATCATCCGTGAATGGTATTTGTTCAAAAAAGAACAAAGATAAACAAATAGTTGTTGCAGTTAATGTTCGAATGTGTTCAAATAAACATGAACAGTGAAGAACCGCACATTCAGATGCCCGGACCTGAGCGCGATTCAACACTTCCAAACAGAAACTACGCACCTGCGTATCTCTCAAGGAGGATGTCATGAGGGTTGTAATCGCTTCCGATGCCGACGGTATGTCGATGAAGGAGTCCATCAAGGAGATGCTCATCGCCGACGGTCACGAGGTCGTCGACTATTCCGAGACCCCTGCCGCGGACTTTGTCGATTCCGCGACCGCCGTTGCCAAGGACCTGCTGGAGCACAAGGATTCCCAGGGCTTCGCATTCGATAAGTACGGCGTCGGCTCCTATATGGCCGCCGTCAAGATCAAGGGCATGGTCGTCGCCAACATTTCCGACGAGCGTTCCGCCTACATGACCCGCGAGCACAACGGCTCGCGCATGGTCACCATGGGCCCGGGCGTTGTGGGCACCGAGGTCGCCAAGAAGATCGCCCGCGAGTTCCTGCGCGCTCAGTACGCCGGCGGCCGTCACCAGATCCGTGTCGACATGCTCAACAAGATGGCCTAACGAGAGCCACCGAGAACTCGAACTTCTACCTCAACTTGTGAATTCAGACGAAAGGACGTTCTGATGAAGAAGACCATCGCAATCGGTTGCGACCATATCGTTACGGACGAGAAGATCTATCTGGCCGACCGCCTGGAGCAGGCTGGCTACAAGGTGCTCGACTGCGGCACCTACAGCCACACCCGTACGCACTATCCCATCTACGGTAAGGCCGTGGGCGAGGCTGTTGCCAGCGGCAAGGCCGACTTTGGCGTGGCCCTGTGCGGCACCGGCATCGGCATCACCAACGCCGTCAACAAGGTTCCCGGCGCTCGCTGCGCCCTGGTTCGCGACATGACCTCTGCCCTGTATGCCCGTCGCGAGCTCAACGCCAACATCGTGGGCTTTGGCGGTAAGATCACCGGTGAGTTCCTGATGGCCGACATTATGCTTGCCTTCCTGGAGGAGCCCTACGAGAAGACTCCCGAGCACGACGCCCTGATCGCCAAGATTGACGCTTGCAATAAGGCCGACGCCGAGGCTCAGGCTGACCCGCACTTCTTTGACGAGTTCCTCGAGAAGTGGGACCGCGGCGAATACCATGACTAGTGGGTATCCGGCGTAATTTACTAGTCCGTTGACGGCTCGCGTTTCTGTGAGGGGGCGCGGGCCGGTTTTCTATCAGCCCTATTGACTTGGCGGGCTGTCGTAAGAAAGGGAAGGCTCCTATGGAGTTTATTCTTGATAACGGTTCTATTCGTGTGGCGCTGAGCACGGCTGGCGGATCGTTCACTTCGATTAAAGCTAACGGCCGCGAGTACCTGTGGCAGGGCGATCCTTCGGTCTGGTCGGGCCAGGCGCCCATTTGCTTCCCGATCTGCGGTGGCCTTCGTAACGGCCGCGCGATGACCATGGGCGGCCGCGAGGTCAAGCTTGCCCGCCACGGCTTTGCCCGCAAGCAGGAGTGGAAGCTCGAGGAGCAGGGCGACAACTTGGTTGCGCTGAGCCTAAGCTCTGCCGACCACGCCGAGCTGCTCGAGCAGTATCCGTATCCGTTTAAGATTGTTGCTCGTTACACGATCGATTCGGAAAAGGTGGCCGTGTCGTACGAGGTGACCAATGAGGGTACCGAGGACATGCCGTTTTTTGTGGGTGGCCACCCCGGCTTTAAGTGCCCGCTCGACGAGGGCGAGTCCTATGACGACTATGAGCTTCGTTTTGATCAGCGTGAGGTCGCCGAGCTCTGTACTGCCGTTCCCTCGACGGGCTTGATTGATGTCGAGCATCGCAGCAAAAACCCGATGGTCGGCCACGACCTGCCGCTGACCCACGAACTCTTCGACTTCGCGGAGACCATCTTTGACGTGCTCGACAGCCGCGTGGTTACGCTGACCAAGAAAACCGGGGACAAGGGAGTGCGTTTGACGTTCCCCGATATGCCATACCTGATTGTGTGGAGCAAGCCCGAGGGCGACTTTGTGGCCGTGGAACCGTGGGGCGGCCTGTCCACTTGCTCCGACGAGGACGATATTCTGGAGCACAAGCGTGGCTGCCTGGTTGCCAAGCCGGGGGAGACCGTCACCCGCGGTTTTGAGATCGAGATCCTTTAACGAGCTATCGTATGTTTGGGGCCGCGCGTGTCGTGCCCCGGAAACAGGAGTTCAACATGATTCTGACCGTTACCATGAACCCGTCGATCGATACGCGCTATCAACTCGACAAGCTGATCATCGACGACGTGAACCGCGTGACGCCTGAAAAGACCGCTGGCGGCAAGGGCCTCAACGTGAGCCGTGTGCTGCTGCAGTTGGGCGACGATGTGCTCGCGACCGGCCTGCTCGGCGGCCACATGGGTGCCTATATGGCCGAGCTTATGGATGCCGACGGCGTCAAGAACGACTTTGTGCCCATCGCCGGTGAGACGCGCATTTGCCTGAATATCCTGCACGAGG
Organism: Collinsella aerofaciens; assembly: GCA_008668795.1. Lineage (GTDB taxonomy): Bacteria > Actinomycetota > Coriobacteriia > Coriobacteriales > Coriobacteriaceae > Collinsella > Collinsella aerofaciens_AS. The sequence goes on from RQBM01000104.1 coordinate 18,630, forward strand.
GCAATCAGACCGAGCTGCTGGAGAGCGGCCCGCAGATCGCTCCCGCCGAGCTCGAGGCCTTTACGGCTAAGTTCGCCGAGCTTGCAGCGAAGGCGGATGTTGTGACGCTTTCGGGCTCGCTGCCGCGCGGCGTCGATGCTGGCTACTATGCCGAGCTCGTCAAGATCGCCGAGGAGGCGGGCGCCAAGGTGCTGCTCGACACCTCGGGTGCATCGTTGGAGGCTGCGCTGGAATCTGACGCTAAGCCTGAGCTCGTGAAGCCCAACCTGACCGAGATTAACGGCCTGCTGGGTACGTCCTTTACGACCGATGATGTCGATGCCCTGCGCGAGGCGCTTGCCGCCGATGGCCGCTTTGCCGGTATTCCCTGGGTCGTCGTCTCGATGGGCGCTGCCGGTTCGGTGGGCTTCCATGAGGGCCGCGCGTTCCGCGCCAAGACGCCCGCGATTGCGGCTGTGAACGCGACGGGTTCCGGTGACTCGACCATCGCCGGCTTTGCACATGCCATTGCTGCTGGTGCCGACGACGTCACGGTGCTCAAGACCGCCAATACCTGCGGCAAGCTCAACGCCATGGATCCCAAGACCGGCCACCTGGTCATGGACCGCTGGGACGAGATCTACAACAGCGTTGAGGTCGTAGAGTTGTAGCGGTTGTGACTCCTAATAGAATGAGCGTGGATAATCTCCCGTTTTTTGGTGCCCATACGAGCTCAAAGAGGGAGATTTTCCACGCTCGAGTCATTAGTCATTGGGGATGCTCTTTAATGACTAGTCGTTTAAGAACGTCCCCGACGACTAGTCGAACAAGAACGTCCCCGACGACTACACTCAAAAACGGCGCCCGTCGGCGATGTTGCCGGCGGGCGCCGTTGTCTTGAAGACGAAATGATCCGTTTTCCTCCGTCCCCAAGGGATCCTTACAGCGAGTCGATAAAGCGCTGCTGGGCGGCGCGGCCGGCTTCGTCCCATTTAAAGACGCCGGCGTTGTCGAGCACGTGGCCAAACACCACGCCGACCTCCTCGTGCAGGATATCGATGGCGTTGTCCACCGTAAGCTCGTCGGCGCGGCGAGCAAAAACGTCCTCGGCCCATGCAGCGTGGCTGCGGCAAAGGTCGTCGCCCTCGAGCGCGCCGGCGAGATCGTAGCTGGTATCGGCTTTGGCCGCCAGCAGGTGCTCGCGGACAGCGCCGAGCTCGGGAACCAAGCGCGGCGGCAAAATAGCCAGGCCCATGACCTCGATCAGGCCGATGTTCTCCTTCTTAATGTGGTGATACTCGGCATGCGGGTGAAACACGCCCAGCGGATGCTCGTCGGTCGTGATGTTGCAGCGAAGCGCCAGGTAGGCCTCGTAGATTTCGCCGCCGGCATTGCCGCGGGAGTCGACGCGGCGGATGACGGGCGTCACGGTGTTGTGGGCCACGCCATCGGCTGTGTGCGCGATGACGCCCACCGATTCATCGGTCCACTCGCGCCAGGCGAGGATAATCTTCTCGGCGGCATCGAGCAGCTGAGCGCGGTCATGCGAGCGCAGGCGCAGCACCGAGAGCGGCCATTGCAGCACAGTGCCGGTGACCTGGTCAAAACCGGGCACGCTAAACTGCGAGACCTCGGCGGCGTGCATCATGGGGAACTCGTGCGCGCCGCCCTGGAAGTGATCGTGCGACAGAATCGAGCCGCCCACGATGGGCAGGTCGGCGTTAGAGCCGATGAAGTAATGCGGGAACAGGTCCACAAAATCGAGCAGGCAGGTCAGGCCCTTGCGGTCGACGTGCATCGGACGATGCTCGGAGCTCATGGCAATGCAGTGCTCGTTAAAGTACGCGTACGGGCTGTACTGGAAGCCCCAGCGCTCGCCGTCGAGCTGGATGGGGATAACGCGCAGATTCTGGCGGGCGGGGTGAGCGCCGCCGTCGGCTGCGGCGGAGCGTCCGGGATAGCCCTCGTTTTCGATGCAGAGCTGGCAGGCGGGATACTTCTCGCCCGTGTTCTTTGCGGCACCGGCCGCGGCGATATCGCGCGGGTCCTTCTCAGGCTTGGACAGGTTGATGGTGATTTCAAGATCGCCCCAGTTGGTGGGGGTGCTCCATTTGATGTTGCGCGCGATGGCGGCCCGGCGCACGTAGCCGGCGTCGCAGCACAGGCCGTAGAACCAGTCGGTCGCGGCGCGGGGCTCGTTGACGCCCATACGTCCGTTGAACTCATCGTTTACAACCGAAGGCCTCGGCATGAGCGCGCCCATGATGCGCATGGCGATGCGGTCGCGGCCCGATGCCGTGTCCTCGGCAGCACCGTTGGCAACGGCGGCCTCGGCAAGCGCGGCAAGCGTGCCTTCAAGGTCAAAGCCGGGCAGAGTATCGGGGTGCAAGAGCGAGAGTTTCTCAACCTGGAGCGCCCAGGCCATATCGAGCGCAGGCCCCGTAGCGCCGATGCACTCCAGAATGGTGTTGTAGGCCCAGATGCGGTCGTCCTGTCCGATCATCGATCGGTGGATGGCATACTCAATCAGGCCCTGCGCAGCCTCGCGCACGTCGGTCATTACAGCCATACCGCGTAAGCCCCCTTGTCAGAAATCGCGTAGTGGCGGGCGGAGCCCTCGCCCAGCCAGCTGTTCATCTTGGCAATGAAGGTGTCGACCAGGTCGAGCGGCACGAAGGCCTGGATGGTGCCACCAAAGCCGCCACCGTGGATACGGACGGCGCCGCGGCCGTCGAGCACGTGCTCGGCCAGCGCCAGGGCATACATGGAAGGCTGCTCGGAACCCAGCTTGGCAACAACATTCTGCAGGTACATGGCGGAGCTGGCGCCGGACTCGCGCGTCAGGACCAGGAACTGGTCGATGTCGCCGGCGTTCAGGGCTGCCCAGCGCTTGTCGACCAGGCCGTTCTCGTACCAGTAGTGAACGGCGCGCAGGCAGGCACGGTCGCCCAGCTTGGCGCGCAGCTCGGGGAGCTTGGCGTCAAAGTCGGCAACGTTTACCTCGCACAGGCGTGCCTTGCCAAACTCGGCGGCGACGTCCTGCATCTCGCGCGGAACGGCGGCGTAGTCATCGGTGGCGGCCACGTGGTCGGCGCCGACCTTGACGAGCACGAGCGCGTAGCCGTGATCCTCAAAGTTGAGCTCGAGCTTCTGGGTCTTAGGCTGAGCCTGGTCCTCAAAGTCCATGTAGGCGAGGCCGCCCAAGCACACGGCAGCTTGGTCCATCAGACCGCAGGGCTTGCCGTAGTAGTTGTTCTCGGTGCGCTGGCTCATCTGCGCAAGCGCGACGGGCTCAATGGCACGCGCGCCCCAGAGCGTCTCCATGGCGCGGCCGTACGCGGCCTCGACGGCAGCGGAGCTGGAAAGGCCGCCGCCCGAGGGAACGGAGCAGGTGAAGGCGAAGTCGAAGCCCTGGGGCTCAACGCCCAGAGCAGCGATTTCGTGGGCCATGCCGCGGACGAGGCTCGCGGACGTGCCCTTCTCGGACTCTTGAATATCCAGCGTGTCGAGCGCGATCTCAAACGTAGGATAGCCCTCGTCGGCGACGCGAATCTTGTTGGAGTCGGTTGCCACGGCGATGCCGTCGACGGCGACATCGAGCGAGCCGGCGATGACGTGGCCGCCCTCGTGGTCGGTGTGGTTGCCACTGATCTCGGAACGGCCGGGCGCGTGCACATAGAGCACCTGGCGGTCGCCGATGGGGCCAAACTCCTCCTCAAACAGCTTGGTGAGCGTGGCGAATGTCTTTTCGTCGGGGGTGGTCATGGGAGTCCTTTCCTTGGCGCGCACGGGTGGGTTTTGCGTCGTTATGAGTACGTTAACAACTTGAAGCGGCATGAACCAAGTGTTCACAATACCGCACGTTACGGGCTATGTTAACGTACTCATAACACATCGCTTGTCACTTTTTGAGAATCTGGTAATCGGTAGAAATTCAGCCGTGAACGGTACTGCCGTATGGACTTATAAAGCAGAAGAGATGCAGATAGAAAAAGTAGAGTACGTTAACATGCGTCCGACGATAGCGGGCCTCGGCGCGGGATGTATTACTGCCCGGGCCGGCATTCACGCTATTCAGATCTCGCAAGGGTGAAGGTGATCCTGTGGCAAGGCGCCCGTCCAACGATACCAGTTCGCGTCCGGTCTCCATGGCTGACGTCGCCCGCGCTGCCGGCGTTTCGCAGCAGACCGTTTCGCGCGTCGCCAACGGCTTGCCCAACGTTAACGAGCAGACGCGCCAGCGCGTGCAGGCCGCTATGCAAGAGCTCGGCTTTCGTCCGAGTTATGCCGGTCGCTCGCTGCGCGACGGCCGTTACCATTCGGTCGGCCTATGCATCAACGATGTCACCAAGTTTGGCAACCTCTCAATGATCGACGGCATCGCCAGTGCTGCTCGCGAGCATAATTGCGCCATCACGCTGGTCGAGATGTCCAAGACCGAGGAATTCTCGCTTGCCGAGGCCACGCGTCGTATGGCCGCATTGCCGGTGGACGGCATCATCATCGGCATGAGTCGCATGGCGCCCGATTTTGAGACGTTTGATCCACTGCCGGGCATTGGCACGGTCATCGTTACCATGTACGCGCATCCGCGCGTGACCACGGTCGATTCCGACCATTACGGCTGCTCGCTCTTGCTTATGGATCACCTGTTTGAGCTGGGGCACGAGCAGATTCGCTATATCGGCGGCCCGTCGTTCTCGGTCGACGAGCAATTTCGTCGCGCCGGTTGGCAGGATGCGCTCGAGCGTAAACACATCGAGCCGGCAGAGCCGCTCGAGGGCGACTGGTCTGCCAACAGCGGTTACGAAGCCGGCAGGTATCTGGCCGAGCACGATCACACCATGACGGCGATCTATGCGGCAAACGATCAGATGGCAAATGGCGCGATTGCCGCGCTGCGTGATAGCGGCCTGCGCGTGCCCGAGGACGTGAGCGTGGTGGGCGTCGACGATTCGCTCGATGATTTTGTGGCACACAACGAGCTCACGACCGTGCGATTCGATCTACATCAGCGCGGACGCGAGGTGTTTGAGCATGCGGTTCCCGAGGCGGGTACGGCGGGCAAAACCGTTGCCATCCGTATTCCCGGCCAGCTCATCGTTCGGCATAGTACGGCGGCACCGCCCGCATAGTTTGTGCTGGTAAACGGCGATTTATCGCATTTCAATAACAATCGGTAAGGATGCCGGCAGATGGCTGTTGGGATGCAGCCGAGTGCTATGATAGACGGGCTCTTTTGTCTATCTAGGAGGCTTTGCCTGATGGAGATCACCAAGGATATCCGCTACGTTGGCGTCGACGATCACGACATTGACCTGTTCGAGGGCCAGTACGATGTGTCCGAGAACGGTATGGCATACAACAGCTACGTTATCTTGGGCGACAAGATCGCTGTCGCCGATTCGGTCGACGGTGGTTTTGTCGATGAGTGGCTCGGTAACCTCGAATCCGTGCTCGATGGCCGCACGCCCGACTACCTGATCGTCCATCACATGGAGCCCGATCACTCCGCCGGCATCGCCGCCTTTATGGAGCGCTATCCCCAGGCGCAGATTGTTGCCAGCATGGGCGCCTTCCGTATGATGGTCAACTACTTTGGCACCGACTTCCCCGAGCGCAAGATGGTCGTCAAAGATGGCGACGTGCTCGACCTGGGCGGCCACAGCCTAACCTTTGTCGGTGCCCCCAATGTTCACTGGCCCGAGGTGCTCTTCTCCTACGAGTCCACCGACAAGGTGCTCTTTAGTGCCGACGGTTTTGGCAAGTTTGGCGCCAACGACATCGAGGATCCCGAGGGCTGGGCTTGCGAAGCGCGCCGTTACTACTTTGGCATCGTCGGTAAGTTCGGCAAGTTCGTGCAGGCCGTCCTCAAGAAGGCCGCCGACCTGGACATTCAGATCATCTGTCCGCTCCACGGCCCCGTACTGACCGAGAACCTGGGCTATTACCTCGACACCTATAACACCTGGTCGAGCTATCAGCCCGAGGACGAGGGCATCACGATCGCCTATGCGAGTGTGTATGGCCATCTGAAGGCTGCCGTCGAGGAGCTCGCCGCAGCGCTTGAGGCTCGCGGCCAGAAGGTCTCCGTCTTTGACCTGGCTCGCGACGACATGGCCGAGGCCGTTGAGGATGCGTTCCGCTACGACCGTCTGGTGCTCGCTTCCATCACCTATCAGGGTGAGATCTTCCCGTTCATGAGCACCTTTATCCATACGCTTGCCGAGCACGCCTATCAGAACCGTACGGTGGCACTCGTCGAGGCCGGCTCCTGGGCGCCCACCGCTGCCAAGGTTATGGCCAAGGAGCTCGAGGGCATGAAGGACATCACCTTGGCGCAGAACAAGGTGACCGTGCTGGGCTCGCTCAACGACGCCTCGCGCGCTCAGATCGAGGTCCTCGCCGACGAGCTTTCCAAGTAGCGATATTTCGCTTTTAACGAGCAAAACCACCACAAAGGGGACAGGCACCTTTGTGGTGGTTTTTGTTTAAGCGCCGGCGATGACGAGATTTGGGCGGGCGTCGTCGACGGTCTCGGCGATTGAGGTGGCGACGGCGCCATCGGGATCACGGTCCATCACGATGGTGTCGACATCGGTCAGCTCGGCAAAGCGGTACATGCCGCGTCCGTTAACCTTGCTGGCGTCCATAAGGGCGACGCTTTGACGGGCGGCACCGACCATAGCCGCTTTGGTCTCGGCCATCTGCGGAAAGTCGGTCGTAAAGCCGCAGCCGGGAACAAAAGCTCCAGGGCACATGACGGCAAGATCGGCGTGGACCATTTGGAGCGCTTGCATAGTGAGCGGGCCGTACAGATAGCGATGACCTTTGCGCAGCGCCCCGCCCAGCATGACGACATCGACCGAGGGCATGCTTTCGTCGATGTAATCGGCGATGGTAATGTCGGCCGTGATAACGGTGATGCCGTCGCGCTGATCGAGGAGCCGGACGAACTCGAGCGCCGTGGTGCCCGAGTCAACGAGCAGCGTGTCGCCGTCATTGACGAGCTCGATGGCGCTTTGCGCGATGGCCTGCTTGGCGGCGACGTTGACATTGATGCGGCGATCCTGCGTGGAAACAGTCAGACGCTTGTGGAGCGATACGGCGCCGCCATGCGTGCGGCGCAGCTTGCCGGACTCCGCGAGTGCGTCCAGGTCGGCGCGAGCGGTGACAGAGGACACGCCAAAGGTCTGGGCAATTTCTGCCACCTGCACCGAGGCGTTATGCTCAAGCATCTCCATGATGGCGGCACGACGCTCATCGGCGAAGGCACGGTTGGTAGCTTGGGCCATGTTTGCTCCATTCTCGGCTAAATTTGCAGGAATTGTGTTGACTCTATTTTCGTTCATTTTCTTTTTGAGTAAGAAAACACCTTTCGATTACTTATCTTTTCTATAAAAGAAAGACGCTCAACGCTCAAAATTCAATATCGAACACGCCCACTCGGCTCCAATTCCTTCCGTTTACTTTTCAAAAACGACTGTATTGACCTGCATGGGCTCAATATCTCGCACATGCAAAGATGCTGAATTTCATACAATGAGCGCGAAAAAAGGCAAGGTAAAACGCCTTGTGAACAACTACGCCCGATGTCCAGATGCGGGCGAGGGAGAGGAGCAAACGCTCATGGCACTTGTTACCACCGAAAAGATGCTCAAGGACGCTCAGGCCGGTCATTACGCCGTTGGCGCGTTCAACGTCGAGAACCTCGAGTTTGTTATGGCCGTTCTGGCCGCTGCCGAGGAGACCAAGTCCCCCGTCATCATGCAGACCACCCCGGGCACCATCAAGACCGCTGGTCTGGACTACTTCTACGGCATGGTCAAGGCTGCCGCCGAGCGCGCTTCCGTGCCCGTTGCCCTGCACCTCGATCACGGCGACGGCTATGACCGCTGCATGCAGGCTTTCCGCACCGGCTACACCTCCGTCATGATCGACGGCTCGCACGAGTCCTTCGAGGATAACATTGCCCTGACCAAGTCCGTCGCCGACGCTGGCCGCGCCATGGGCGTGCCCGTCGAGGCCGAGCTCGGTAAGGTTGGCGGCAAGGAGGACGACGGTCCTGCGGTTGAGGGCGAGAGCCCCTACACCGATCCGGCCGAGGCCAAGGAGTTCGTCGAGCGTACCGGCTGCACCTCCCTCGCAATTGGCGTTGGCACCAGCCACGGCGTGTACACGAGCGATCCGCACATCGAGCAGTCCGTGGTCAAGGCCATCCGCGACGCCGTCGACGTGCCGCTGGTTCTGCACGGCACCTCCGGTGTGCCCGATGAGCAGGTCGCCGAGGCCGTGAAGAACGGCATCTGCAAGGTTAACTACGCCACCGAGCTGCGTCAGGCCTACACCAAGGGCTTCATGGCCTACATGGCTGAGAACCCCGCCTGCTTCGATCCCAAGAAGCCGGCCAAGGAGGGCATGCGTGAGATCACCGAGCTGGTTAAGATCCGCATGACCAACCTCAACTCCGTGGGCAAAGCAGAGTAACAGCAAGGGTACTCTGATCCCACCGGACGGCTTGGGCGGGTCCCCGTACTTAGTTTCCAAAACGTCCTCGCGCATGAAGGCCCCCGTTGCCTCGCTTCTACGAAGCGTTGGCAACGGGGGCCTTCGCGCTGCGGAATGATTTTGGAAACTAAGTACGGGGACCCGCCCAAGCCGTCCTGCTCGATCGCCCTTGTGGCGTTAGGGCGGAAAGGATGGGGCGCGAGGGGCGCTTTGTTGATGAGGGGTTAGTATGCCCGGGCTTGGTTGGGGAAGGTTTTGTCTAGAGATGCTTGGAGCTTTTCGAACGATGCTCGTAAGTTGTGGCTCTGGTCGGTTGAGCGCTTGGCTTTTGTGGTTGGGGAGTCGAGGAGGCCGTTTCTCTGTGTCGGGGGGAAGGAGAAAAGGTCTGCATGTTTTAGGGATGGCTGCTGTGCTGCGTCATTGGAAGAATGCATGCTTATGCGGCCTCCTCGATGTCCACCAAAAGGTTGCGCACGGGGTGTGCTGCTAGGTCCCGTGCGTTGGCAGTATTATGCCGCGGCTGCTGCAAAGAAGCGCTAAAGAAAGGCTTAACCTGGTTTGATGTTACGATGAAACTGCAGGTCAGAGGTATCGAGTAACACTCTTGAAAGGTTTTGAGCTTAAGGGCTTTCTAAGGTTTGTGACGTGGATGTGGCTCGCCTGTGTGGGGCGTGTGGACGGCTCGCTCCTAGCGCTGCGGCTCTGCGGCGCGCACCTGCTCGATGACCTTTTCCATGGTGGCGTCGATGCGGTCCTTTTTGAGCTCACATTCCCAGATGGTGATGCGCGTCCAGCCCATTTGGGTAAGTGCGTTGATGGCAGCGCGGTCGCGCTCGACGTTGCGACGGAACTTTGCCTCCCAAAACTCAACGTTGCGCTTGGGCTGGCTCGGGTTGCACTTGGGGCAGCGGTGCCAAAAGCAGCCGTTGACGAAGATGGCGATCTTGCGCCCGGGAAAGGCGATATCGGGCTTGCCGGGAACCTTCCATTCCAAGCGATAGCCCGTAAGGCCTGCTGCGCGCAGGCGCTGTCGTACGAGTAGCTCGGGTTTGGTGTTGGCGCGCTTGTTGCCCTTCATGGACTTTTTGATGGCGGCGCGACGGCGCACGAGCTCACGCTCGTCGGCGGAGAGGTCCGAGGTGTCGATGCCGTCGAGCAGACCGGGCTTGGGACGTTTTTTGCTGCGGCGCTTAGGTGCGCGCTTGGGTTTGGTGGCGGGCTCGTCGGTCGTGGCGGCCTCGGCGTCGTTGGCGGCGCCGTTGGCCTCAAGCCGATCTTCCTTCAACTCAATCAGAGCATCGATAAGCCCTTTGTCGGCGGGCATCCATTCCACCGTGGCAAGCGAGGTGCGCGGAATCCAGCGGATATCGAGCTGGCGGTCGTGTTTCTGGGGCTCATCGGATTCATCGGCGAGCGAGCAGTAGTAGCACTCCATGGAGAGATGAAAATCGGGGTAGTCATACTCAACGGTGTAGAAATCGCGCAGGTTGGTGACTTTTACCTGCAGCTCTTCCATGAGCTCGCGGCGTACGGCGTCCTCGGGCGACTCGCCGCGCATGAGCTTGCCACCGGGAAACTCCCAAAGTCCCTGCATGTTGCCATAGCCGCGCTGCACGGCAAGCAGCTCGTCAGATCCATCCTTGCGAATGATCCCAGCGGCAACATGAACAGTCTTCAACAGGAGTCCTCTCTCAATATCAACACGCGGCAGGCTGGCTGCCCTACCTTACACAACGGTAAGGCAAGCGTAAGCCATATCGATGGTAGCCGACTCGTCTTCTTGCGACTATAGATGCCGTAGACTAATCGCAAGAAAGGACTCGGTATGCAAACCACGCACATGGCGACCCCGGTACTGGA
>RQBM01000155.1:0-3982 GCA_008668795.1 Collinsella aerofaciens
ATCGACCACTACATCCACCGCGATCGTCGTTTCGGTGGCGTGAAGCGATAAGGAACAGCCCGGTGGGCTGTTCCAGCTTCACGCCCGAGCGGCTATGCCGCGAGGGTAATGTTGAGCCGGCCGTAGGCCGTCAATAATTGCAGGACGTGAAGAAATAAGAAAAAGACCCCCGCGGGGGTCTTTTTCTATTCTGCTCCTAAAACGGCTTTTAATCGCCTGCCAGTTGCGCGATTCGCCACGTGAAATCAGTTATGAAACGATCATGATCCACGGTGAGCGCCACGTGCACGCGTGGCGCCGACGGGTCAATCAGTCCGGCCGGATCGCCGATGGTGCGGCCGCGCGTGCCATGAAAATCGCCTGTCTCCGTTTCGACCTTCATCGGCAGATCGAAACATTCCACCAAACTCGGATCCGCCGCTACGGCTGCGGCGAGCGGATCGTGCAATGGCATGCCCGTTGAGAAAAGGCGTGCGTCCGCCTGAATATTTGCGGCAATCGAAAAGTCGACGATATCGGCAAGAAACGTCCGCGCATCGGTACGCGGATCATGCGATTGCGATGCTGCCTGGCGCCACCGCATAGTCGCGTCGGAACCCAGCAGGCACTGGTGCGTCACGTCCAAGCCGACCATGGTCACGTCCGCGCCGGAATGGAATACACGGTCGGCAGCCTCCGGATCCTGGATGATATTCGTTTCGGCGGTCGTGTCCCAGCAATTGCCTTCCTGCGTGAGCGTTCCGCCCATCATCACCAATCGCAGTTTGCTTGCGATTTCCGGCGCCGCAGTAAGTGCCGCATCGACGTCAGTCAGTGGGCCGGTCGCCACTACCGTGACGTCGCTGCCGTATTTACGGACCATATCGACGATGAATCGCACACCTTCCGGTAACGCAGGGGAGTGGGCAGCGCCATCGCAGGTCGTGAACGAAAGTGAGAACGAATCGGCGGCAGGATTCGCGTGCGGGTCGTGTACGTCGTATCCGCCGACGGAAATCAGCCCGCGCCTCACTCGAGTGTCCGATTCTCCTGAATCGGACACATAAGTAGTGCTGAGGGTACCGGGAATGTCCGATTCACCCGAATCGGACGCATAGACGGTGTTCGTGGTGCTCTGAATGTCCGATTCTGCAGAATCGGACACATAGGGTGCCGAATCGGACTTCCAGATGTCCGTTTCACCAGAATCGGACACGCAAGCAACGGCAGGAGAGCCAACAGCCGGACCGAATCCGCCCAGCCCATCCGTACCATGGAACTGCGCGCAACCTGCGTCGGGAATGAACGAGGCCGCCCAGGAGGGACGTGTCGAACCACGTAATACCGGAACGTTCCGGAACCCCAACCGTTCCAGTACGTAAGCCGTGTTGTATACGGCAGTGTCGGCTGCAACGTTGCCGTAGGTGCCGATGACGCCCAGTATCTCGATGTTGTTGAACGAGGCGAGATATGCCAGTGCAAGCGCGTCGTCAATGCCGGTATCGACATCGAGAATTAGCTTGCGATTGCCGTTCGTGGTTTTCATAGGCACAGCCATAGTCACAACCTCCAACTGCGATTTTCCAGCACAAAAATGTACGGTACCATATGTGCCAACAGCGTCAGCACCTCAATAACCAATAGTGCCAAACATGCGCTTCGACCCGTGATTTCGGGCGCGTTTCACATGTTTGGCACTATGAAAGCTGAAGATGGAGCAGGCGACTGCTTACTTCAAGAACTCGTCGGTCGAGATGTCCTTGGCCACAGGCGCGGTGTGAATCACCTTATCGTGCGAGTCGGTGTAGGCGTTCTCTTCGGCGAGGAAGTCAAAGTACTTCTGCGCGCCGGCTGTGTCGTTGGTGCCGAACGTGAACGAGCCGTCCTTGATCTTGGCCGGATCGCCCCAATACTGGTCGTCCACGATAGTCTTCATACTCTTCTTGACGAAGTCGAGCTTCAGATTCGCGTCCGGAGCCTCCTTGACGAGAATCGCAGCGGCGTCATCAGGGTGCGAGTAGGCGTATTCGTAGCCCTTCTTGGTGGCCTGTACGAACTTCTTCACAAGTCCTGGGTTGGAGGAGATGGTCTTGTCGCTGGTGATCACGCCGATGGTGTCCGCATTGCCAGGCACGCCGTAATCCGGCTCGGTGAAGCAGTTGAGCTTTGGACCGTACATGTCGGCCTGTACGCCTTCCCATGTGGCGTAAAATCCGCCGAAATCGGCCTTCTTGCTGGACAGCGTCTGGAACGTGGACGTGCCGACGGTCACCTTGTCGAACGTGCCCTTGCCGCCGTCGGTCTGGATCATGCGGCGGATCACTGCGTCGGATTCGTTGGAGCCGAACGTGGCGAAGGTCTTGCCGTCGAAATCCTTCGGGGACTTGATGTCCTTGTTCGACGCGAGCGAACACCAGATGGCGCTCGGCTTCTGCTGCACCTGCATGACCTGTTTGATTTTCGCGCCCTTAAGCGTGTAAATGCCCACGTTGGTGAGGTTGGACAGCGCGAAATCCGCCATGCCGTTGTTCACGGCCTGCTCCGCGCCGGCCTGCGCCACCGCCACGATGTCCACGTCAAGACCGGCCTGCTTGAAATAGCCTTTGTTCTTCGCCACATACACGCCGATATGGTTGGTGTCGGGCGCCCACGAAAGCATGAACGTCACCTTGGTGAGGTCGTTGCCGTCCGTCGCGGTTTTCGTGGAGTCGTTGCTTTGCCCGCATGCGGCCACGCCGACGAGCATGGCGATCGAGCCGAGGATTGCGATTGCTTTGCTGAAGATGGTCTTCTTCATACCTTGCGATTTCCCTTGAATCTTGCTTCTCTACCGTTTTCTAGGGATGACGCTGCGGGCGGGGTTCGGGCAGAAAACGATACGAAGGGCTAAGGCCCCCGCTCGTCCAATGCCCCCGACGTTCCTTATGGTGCCTGCCGCCACACGGTTGACCGTTTGACGCCGAAGCTGTGGAACATTGCCGGTTTGCCACACATTGGCTAAACAGCGAGTCCCATTATACGGGTGTGCATGACGATGATGAGGGCCGCAATGGTGATTGTTGCGTTTTCACTGGTCCGCGTCCGGATCGGTGTCCGCGTCGGCTGGGCCGAGCAGCAGGCGTTCGCTGAGATTCACGAGGCACATGAGTATGCCGGTGATGACGATGATGACCAGCGTGGCCGAGAAGATCAGCGGCGTGCGGAACGAATTGTAAGCCGCCTGCAGCCAGATGCCGAGGCCCTTGCGCGCACCCAGATACTCGGCAGTGGTGGCGGTGGCGAAGATGTATGCGGCGGATACACGGATGCCGCCGTAGATCTGCCGTGCGGCGACGCGCAGCTTCACATGCCACAGCGTCCATGCGCGGGTCGCGCCGCATGTCAACGCCACATCGGAATAGAACTGCGGCACCGCCTCAAGCCCGCGAACCGTCTGCACGGCGATCGGAAACAAGCCGAACACGGCCACGATCACGATTTTGCCGGAAATCTCGAAACCGAACCAGATCAGAAACAGTGGCGCGATTGAAATCAACGGCATCGTCTGCGCGGCCGACAGCAGCGGGAACAACGCGGCATCGGCAATACGGGAGCAGTACAGCAGAATGCCGATCAGAATGCCGCATGTCACGGCGAACAGGAAGCCGACGGTGCCTTCCAACAGCGTGACTTCGGTCGCGGGCCACAGGGTCGGCCATGTTTCGACGGTCGCCTGCGCGATTTCGCTGGGGGCGGCGATCATCGTGGATGGCACGTGCCCCAATCGCACCCATGCCTCCCATACGACAAGCAGTGTGATGACGGCGATCAGCGTTGGAATACGACGCTTCGCCATACCGAGTAGTTTGTGTTGAACGTGCGCTTCCGCCATCGTTCACCTTGCTTTCTGCGTCAAAGTGGACGCGCACGTGACCGACTGCGGGAAATCAGTAAGGTGAGGAGCCTGCCCGCCAATCGGCCAGAAAAGATTGTTACCGGCTCGCCAGTATAGACGGTGGGGCGG
>RQBM01000010.1:0-4469 GCA_008668795.1 Collinsella aerofaciens
TCAAAGAAGCCGTAGTACTCGTTGGACTTTTCCTTGGGAATAATGCGGCCGAAGTAGCTACGGCTGAGCGCCTGCACACCGCCCTGGAACAGGCCGACCATAATGGCAAGCACCCAGAATTCAAAGGCGGTCTTGAGGAAGAACGCGGCAAAGAGCACGATGCCCATATAGGCGGCAACGGCCACCAAGATCATATTGAGTGTGCCCACGCGACCGGCAAGCTTGCCGTAGATGATGGCGGACGGAAAGGCCACAAACTGCGTAACGAGCAGAGCCAGCACCAGTTGGGTCGAGTCGATGCCCAAAGCCGATCCATAGCTGGTTGCCATGGAAATGACCGTGTGCACACCGTCGATGTAGAAGAAGAACGCGATCATGTAGACCAGCACGGTCTTGTTGTGGGCAATCTCGCGCATGGTGTGTCCGACCTCGGAGAACACGCCGCCCACGATGTGGCCGATGGTGTCCTCGGGACCACGCTCGCGACCGTACTTTTGCTTATAGGTGCGAATGAGCGGCAGGGTAAAGATGAGCCACCAGGCACCAGTGATGACAAACGACAGACGCGTTGCCAGCATGGTGGGGACACCAAGAGCGGGACCACCCATGATAAGCGCCAGGCAGATGATGAACGGCACGGTGGAACCGATGTAGCCCCAGGCATAGCCCGAGCTGGACACGACGTCCATGCGCTCGTCGGTGGTAATGTCGGGCAGCATGGCGTCGTAGAACGTCATAGAAGAGTTGAGGCCGATGGTGCACAGCACGTACACAGTCAAAAATGCCATGGCGGACATTGGGATAGCCTGCGCCAGGCAAAGAACCAGGCCCGTGAGGAAGAAGCCCAAGAAGAACTTGATCTTGTTGCCGGCGTAATCGGCAAGCGCGCCCAGAATGGGCATGAGCATGGCAATGACCAGCGAGGCAATCGTCTGCGCGTTGCCCCAAGCGACCACCAGGTCTGCCGAGGAAGCGCCGGTATTGATGGCGTTAAAGTAGATGGGCACCACCGAGGTATTGAGCAGCACGAGGGCCGAGTTTCCCACATCGTACATGACCCAGTTACGCTCGAGCTTGGTGTATTTCATGGACAGGGACCCTTCGTATTCGCCCGATATGCAGCTAGTTCATCGTACCCCAATTGCACGGAGGCGCCGGTAAGGATTCGGCAAAGAGACAGGAGCGGACCCTACTCCTCGCGGTCGAACTCCTCGTCGGTGCCGAGCACGCGGCCGCTGTAGTTGACGTGACCGGTCACGGCCTCCATGTCACCGGTCTCGATAAAACGCGCGACCGTGCACTCGTAATCGACCAGCGCGCGATCAAAGACCTCGGGGAAACTCTCGTTCGAGACCTCATCGGTAAAGGGATTCTTCCATGTCAGATGGCCCAGGTTACCGGTGCGCTCGGGCAGCTCCGTCGTCACGCGATGGGCAAGGCCGTCGAGCAGCGAGTAGTCGTGCACCAACCCCTCAACCAGCGAGATCGCGCGCGTCTTTACGGAGTCGGCCGGCTCAATCGCACGGTAAAGTCGCTGCATATTGGCAACGGCAGCACCGTACTCCCCCGCCGGAATGTCAATGCCGTACACGCGTCCGGCAACATAGCTCATCAGCACGCCGGCCACGCGACTGATGCGATCGGTGGTGACGATCTCGCCCGCCGGCGGGTAATCGTCGACCGTAGCGCCATCGCGCTTAAGCTGCAGCATCAGTACATCCAGGTCGCTCTCGATCACGGCATGGACCTGACTGCTCGAATCCTCAAGCTCTGAATCGGACTCCACGATGCCAAACTGCTGCTCATAGACAAAGGGGTGGGCGTTGCGGTCGAGCACGTAATGAGACAGCAGACCCAGCGCAAAGGCGCGACCCAAGCTGGCGTCGCGCGGCAGCAGATGCGACACGCCGTCGCGCAGGCACGCGAACTGGCGAGACATGCGCGAGCGATGCATGACCTGCGCCAGCAGCGTACAGTCGGAAACACGCGGTGTCAGAATGTGGAAGAAAAACGGGTCGGGGCCCTGGTTGCCCAGGATAAAGGCAATACGCTCCTCGTCGGACGTGATAACGCCCCGCGGAAGACGGTCGATGCTTTCCTCGCCAAACAGATGATGCGTAATGAGCGCAGGCATAATGATCCTTTCGATTTCATTCGATGCCACCCATTATGCCCACCGCGCGCCCGTGCCAAACCTGCGGCGGTAAACGGTGGCGTGCGGACCGCTTACGCAAGCCCCAGGTGCGTCTTAACCTCGGCGGCGCGACGGCGGGACACGGGCACCGTCGAGGTCACGCGATCGAGCCTGAGCTCCATCAGGCCCGTGGAGCCGATCTCGACATTGTGCACGTCTTCCAAATTGACCAGATAACTGCGGTGGACACGGATAAAGCCCTCGGAGGCCAGGCGCCGCTCGAGCGAGGAAATCGACTCATTGATCAGGTATGTTCCCTCGGCGCAGACGGCGTTGCAAAAATCGGCGCGTGCCTCAAAGTAGCAGACATCCGCCACGGGAATGAACACCTTTTTACCCCCACGATCCACCGTCAGGCGAAGGGGCTGGCGCGGGGTATGGACAGCGCGGCGAACACCCAGGGCGGTTTCGATCTTGTCGAGCGCCTTCGACAGGCGCGCGTCCTCGACCGGCTTGACGATGTAATCGACGGCATCGAGGTTATAGGCATCGGCCGCATACTCGGCAAATGCCGTCACAAACACCACGACCGGCGGCGTCTTTAGGTTCTGCAGCGTCTCGGCAAGCTCGATTCCCGAGCGACCGGGCATCGTGATATCCAAAAACAAGACGTCGGGCTTGTTCGACAGGATCGATTCCACAGCCTCGGTGACATTGCCCGCCTCGGCAATCTGGCCCACACGCGCATCCTTTTCCAACAGATAACGTAGCTCAGCCCTAATAGGGGGCTCGTCATCAACCACCAAGATGTTCCATCCCTCGGACATATGCGCTTCCCCTCTTTTTTTCTCTCAATCCAACCGCGCGCTACACCTTCATCGGCGCCGGCTCATGCGGCTCGCCGTTCAGCTCGACGATGACCTGTGTTCCCACGCCTTCCTGGGACTTCACGCGCATGCCAGAATCTTCTCCGTAAAAGAAATGGATGCGCTGAAGCACGTTGAAGAGCGCCAGGCCGCAACCTCGCTTGATGGATCCGTCGGCGGTAATGCTCTCGGGCTCCTCTCGGCGATGCTGCTCAAACAGATGCGCGCAGACTTCTTCGCTCATACCGATGCCGTCATCTTCGACGATGATCTCCAAGCCGTCATCGGTCTCAAAAGCCCTAACACGAATAGAAAGCGGCTCGGTCTCGCGCTGCGCATGCTTGATGCAGTTTTCGAGCAACGGCTGCAAGATAAACGGCGGCACCATGCAATCGCGCACCTCAAAGTCGATATCGACCGAGACGCGCAGACGGCCGTCGCCATACCGGGCCTGCATAAGATTGATATAACGGGTGCCCTGTTCCACCTCATGCTCGAGCGTGGTGAGCGTATCGGAGTCAGAAAGCGTCTGACGATAGTAATTGGAAAAATCGATGAGCAGCGATCGCGCCTTGTCGGGCTCGGTTCGAACGAGCGACACGATCGTGCTAATGGTGTTGAACAGAAAATGCGGGTCGACCTGCGACTGCAGGGCCCGAAGCTCCACGCGGGCTGTGAGCTCGTCCTGGCGCTCGAGCTCAAAGCTGGCGAGCTGCGTGGAGATGAGATCGGCAAAACCCGAGGCCAACGCCGTCTGGCGCATATCGATGCTGCTCAGGCGGGGATAGTACAGCTCGAGCGTACCCACGCAATGCCCGCGCACGGTAAGCGGCGCGACAATGCCGGCGCGCAGGCGGGGAAAATAGCCGCCCGTCTCATTGGAGGCGTCGCGCGAAAATACACTCTGCTCGCCGGACTCGATCACGTTGAGCGTGGTCTTGAGCACAACCGGGGTGCCGGCAGGGCACTTTGCCGAGTCCTCGCCCCAGCTTGCCAACACCTGTTTGCCATCGGTAAAGCAGATGGCAGAGGCGATGGTCTCGGACAGGATAATTTTAGAGGCGCCCAGGGCCGCTTCGGGCGTAAGGCCGCGCGACGTGTAGGCGAATATTTTTGATGCGATGGCGAGCGTACGGTCGGTTGCGCTCGATGTGAGGTCGTCGGGGACCACAAAGACATACGAGAAAAAGAAGCACAGCATGACCAGGCCGGCAATAACGACAACGCCCGGAACGGGATTGGGATTATCGGTTAAATCCCAGATAAGCAGCAGGATAAGCGCCGGAACGACAATACCGAGCAGGATGGCCTGAACCACATGCTGGGCCGTACGAAAGACCTTGGTAGAGTTGTAGCTCTTGCCCAGAATCAGCCTGTTTAAATCCACCGTCATCCCCTCTTGTCCTTAGCACCCATAGCAATAAAGAGGGCCGCAAGCGACCCTCTCCATTGCATTATGCAATCAAAAA
>RQBM01000082.1:0-4897 GCA_008668795.1 Collinsella aerofaciens
CCGCCCACGCGGCGGCCGCGCGGACGGCGCGCGCGACGCGCGCCGCGATGCCGACCGACGCGGACATCGCCTGCCTGTTCAGAGTCTACTCCGCCTCGCCGTCGCGCGAGGACGTAGGTCCGGAGTGGGGCGACAGGGCCGTGTGGGAGGACCTCCACCACAGGGACCCGTACCCGTTCTGGCTTGATTAATGGATAGAAACGGATGTTCTATCGGGACACACATTTTGTCCTATAAGCCTAATTGCCGAGGGCGTTGACGAAGGTCGGCGCCCTTTTTGCATGCCGGCACCTGTTGCCCTATCGGTCCTGCAGCTGGGGCCGTCGTGGCATCTTGTGGCATCTGCCGGAATAAAGAAGCGCCCGAGCAGCGTACGTGCTGCTCGGGCGCCTTGGTGTCAGTCGTCCTTTGCGCTTACTGGCCCGTAGAGGGGTCGGGCGTGGGCGTAGGATCGGGCGTGGGCGTAGGATCGGGCGTGGGCGTCGGCGTCGGCGTGCCACCGTCGCCACCCGTGCCCCCGTCGCCACCTGTCGTACCGCTATCGCCGGTGGTGTTGCCGCCCGGGGTTTCAGTGGTCGTGGTTGTCGTTGTGGTGGTTGTGGTGGTCTCTTCCTTTTCCTCTTCTTTTTCCTTGTCTTTGTCCTCTTTGTCTTCCTTTTTGTTGTTTGTGCCGTAGAACTTCCAGACGTTATTGTTCTTGTACGTGGGGGCCGTTCCGGTCGCGAACTCCTCACGCTCGGTTCCGGCCAAAACGGTGTTCATGAACTTTTTAAAGACGGGCAGGTTGGTGCTGTCGCCCAGCAGGTCCGTACCGTACTTTTGGATGGGAATCTCGCCTGCGGAATAACCGGTCCACAGGGCGCATGCCAGTTGCGGCGTGTAGCCGCAGAACCACAGGTTGGTGGTGTTGTCGGTGGTGCCCGTCTTGCCGGCATAGGGCTGGTTGACGCTCAGCGCGCCGGCGGCACCCGTGCCGCTGCCCTGCATGACGCCGGATAGAACGTCGGTAACCGCGGCAGCCTCGCCTTCGGTGAGCACCTGCGTGGGATTGTCGGTGTGCTGGTACAGAACCGAGCCGGTACGCGAGTCGATCTCGGTGATGGCGATTGGCTGGCGATAATAGCCGCCGTTGGCAAAAGTGGCGTAGGCCGATGCCATCTCGAGCGGCGAGATGGACCCGGTGCCGAGCGTCATGACGGGAACGTCCTCGATATTGTCCTTGGCGGGATCGATGCCGAGCTTTTTGACGAGCGACATGATCTTGTTGTTGCCGATGGCTTCTGCCACCTGAATGTAGCCGGTGTTGGATGAGTATGCCGTTGCCTGCTTAAGCGTGATGTTGCCATAGCTCTGGTTGGCATAGTTTTGCACCTTGGTCGTGGTGCCCTTGGCTGTAAGAGGCGAGTTGCAGTTGAGGGTGACGTTGGGGTTCATGCCGTTTTGGATGGCAGTTGCCAGCGTAAAGGCCTTAAACGTGGAGCCCACAGGGCGCTTTGCCGTAGCGTGGTTCACGTGATTCTCGTCGGCGTTGTAGTCGTAGCCGCCCACCATACACTTGATGTAGCCGGTCTTGGGGTCAACGACGACCATGCCCATGTCCAGGCCGTCGAGCGAAAGCGTGTCGAGCTGCGCGCGCACGGCCTCCTCGGCCACCTGCTGCATGGTGGGGTCGATGGTGGTCTTGACGGTCAGACCGCCCTTAAAGAGCACGTCGGTGGAGAACTCCTGCTCAAGCAGCTGCTTAACGTAGGAGACAAAGTAGGGTTGAGAGTACACATCGACGCCGCTGCCCGAAATCTCGGTCACGTTAAGCGTGATGGGCTCAGCCTGTGCGGCATCGTGCTCTTCCTGCGTGATGTGGCCCAGACGCAGCATGTTGTCCAGAACCTTGTTGCGGCGGGACAGCGCCAGGTCGGGATTGACCGTGGGGTCGTACTGCGAGGGCGAGTTGGGAAGGCCGATGAGCAGCGCGGCCTCGCTCAGGGTGAGGTCGGCGGCGGTCTTGGACAGATAGGTCTCGGCGGCGGCCTCGATACCATATGCTCCATGGCCGTAGTAGATGGTGTTGAGGTACATCATGAGGATCTCGTCCTTGGAGTACATATCCTCCATCTTGATGGCGATATAGGCCTCGCGCACCTTACGCTCGATGGTCGAGTCGAATTGTTCCTCCTGCAAGATGGTGTTGCGAACCAGCTGCTGGGTGATGGTCGATGCGCCCTCGTGGCCGCCGGTGAGGGTTGCCACCGATGCGCGCGCAATGCCCCAGAGGTCGATGCCGCCATGCTCGTAGAAGCGCTCGTCCTCAACGTCGACAGTGCCCTGCAGCACGTACGGGGACACCTGGTCCTTGGTGATGGACTTGCGGTTTTGAGTGTAGAAGCTCGCGATCTTGTTACCGTTGCAGTCGACGATTTCGGTGGGCTCACTTACCAGATAAGCGTTGGCGTCGGTGTAGTCGGGCAGGTCGGACAGCCAGCGGTTGACGTTGCCGATCATGCCGATGCCAAACGCTACGCTCGCGATAAGCAGAAAGCCCAAAAACGAGAGCAAGATCATGGGAAGGACATGCGTCTTGGAGCGACTGCGTCCCTGTCGTTGGCGAGGACCCATATATTGACCTCCGGGTATGTCGTGCCAGGCGGCAGGTATGCTGCCGGGCAGGATGGACATAAGTTATTACACGATAAACCAATCGGGGCGCACGAAGCCTCGTGTATGCTGGTTGGCAGCAATTTTCAGAGTGAAAGCACACCTTGGCAAGGAGTTTACCGATGGCGATTCGGCCGATGGAACCGAGCGGACAATGCGAAAGCGAGTTGGCGGCGGTTGGAGTGGCGCTGCCCGAACTGCTGGCGCCTGCTGGCGGGCTCGACCAGATGCTCGCGGCGATTGCGGCGGGTGCCGATGCCATCTATGCGGGGCTGGATGGATTCAACGCTCGAGTGAGCGCGCATGGCTTTAGCGATGATGAGTTCGCGCGCGGTTGTGCCGTGGCCCATGCCCATGGCGTGCGTGTGTATGTGACGCTCAACGTGTTCGTGTTCGATGATGAGCTTGCCGATGCCGTGGCGTTGGGGGCGCATGCGCACGCGTTGGGTGCCGATGCGCTGATTGTGGCAGATGCCGGGCTGGCTTGCGCGCTTCGTGCGGCGATTCCGGGGGTCGAGATTCACCTGTCCACCCAAGCGGGCGCCCATAGCGAGGGTGCCGTGCAATTGGCTGCCAAGGAGTTGGGAGTTGAGCGCGTGACGACGGCGCGCGAGCTGAGCGTGGCGGAGATCGGGACGCTTTGCGCTACCGGCGTGCCCATCGAGGTGTTCTGTCACGGCGCTATTTGCATTGGATACTCGGGTGCGTGCGGGTTCTCTGCCCTTCGACGTGGCCGCTCTGCGATGCGCGGCGACTGCACGCAACCGTGCCGCCTATCCTATGACTTGGTGGACGAGGCGGGGCAGAGTGTTGTCGCTGTCGAAGGGGATCGCCTGCTTTGTCCGCGTGACTATCTGGGTATCGCGCATCTGCCCGAGCTTGTTGCCGCCGGCGTGGCATCGCTCAAGATCGAGGGCCGCATGAAGAATCCCGACTACGTCTTTAACGTGGTGAGGGTGTGGCGTCGGGCGCTCGATATGCTGCGCGACGGCGCATGGGATGCCGATGCGGTGCCGGCGCTTGAGCGCGAGCTGGGAAGGTCGTTCAACCGCGGCTTTACCGATGCGTATCTGCGGGGCCGTTCGGGCGCCGAGCTCATGAGCTTTGAGCGCGCGATCAACCAGGGTGTGCGCGTGGGCCACTTGGTGGCGGTGGGTCACGAAGAGGTGACGGTTGAGCTTGATGCCGCCGTGGCGGCGGGTGATACGCTCGAGATCCGATTTTACCCGGGTGCCGACGCGCGTCCCGATGTGCCCAAGCGCTGGCCGCAGGTGCCTTGCCCCGTGGATGCCGTTGCGGGAGAGCGCATCGTCGTGCATTGCAAACGCAAGGTGGACGCGGGCTGCGAGGTCTATTTGATTCGTAGCGCCGGCGTGCTGGGGCAGACGGCAACGGTGTTGGAGCGCATGCGGGCCGAGGCAGATGCGGTCACGCCTGTTGAGCGGTCCGTTGAGGTGTTGCCGTTTGAGGGCGTTCTGGCAGATGGTGATGTGCCGACGGAGTTGGCGGGGCCGGGGGAGCCGGCAAAGCGCGAGGATTTTGCTCGTATGGTCTTTGCCTGGGAACTGATGGATGTGGATCCGCGCGATGAGCGAGATCTGTCCGATGCGACGGTGGTGCTTGACGAAGTGTGCCGCGCAGGCGACGCCGAGCGGACTCGGGCGCTTATGCAACGTGCCGGGCGCATCGTCTGCCGCAATCTGGGACAGGTGGCGATCGCCCGCGAGCTGGGCACGGCGTTTGACGTGGCGGCGCCGGTGTTCTGCGCCAATCGAGCCACGCTTGCTTGGCTGCGCGGGCTTGGTGCGGGGTGGGTATACTTGCCTGCCGAGTTGCTCGGCAATGACAGGGAGCGTATTGCCGAGTTGGCTGCTGAACCCGGCGTCTTGGGTCCGGTCGACGCTGACCGTCCCGAGCTTATGGTGTGCGAGCACTGCCTACTGACCGCCGAGGGCGTCTGCGCCACCGATGCGACGGGGCAGGTCAGTTGCCGCGACTGCTCACGTCGTCGGCAAACGCGCTATTTAGTTGAACGTGACGGTACGCGCCTGCCGGTCGCTGTTGACGCATGCGGCAGGACGAGGATTTTCCTGTCGTAGGTGCTGCGTCGCGTCAGTTTGTTATCATAAGAGAGTTTATGGACTTCCAGCACCGCCGTTTTCGGCGAGGGTGCTATAGCAAAAGGAGGATACCCAATGCTGTCTGTTGACGAGCAAATGCGTATCATCACCTCGGGCGCCGCGCA
>RQBM01000130.1:0-5092 GCA_008668795.1 Collinsella aerofaciens
GGCCTGTTGCGTCAGTGGGGTCCCACCATGGACGATGTTTTTGCCATGCGCGATCGCTCGCAAGAGCTGCTGTCCCTGGTCGATGATGGCGATGAGCAGATCAAAAAGGCGCGTGAGGCACTCGGGAGCGCCGAGCGCGAGTTGTTTGCCGCTGCCAAGGCACTTAAGCGCGCACGCAATACGGCGGCCCCGCGCTTCTGCCACGAGGTTGGCCGCCAGATGGCGCGCTTGGAGATGGGTAGTGCCGAGCTCGTCTGGGAGTCGCGCGATCTTCCCCGTGCTGAGTGGACGCCCGTTGGTCCTTCGAGCTACGAGCTGCTATACCGCAGCGGTGCCGGCTTGACGCCACGTCCCCTGCGCCGCATTGCGTCGGGCGGCGAGCTCAGCCGCGTCATGCTTGCAAGCAAGGTTGTCCTCGGTAACGCGGACGGTGTCGATACGCTGGTGTTTGACGAGGTCGATGCCGGTGTCGGTGGCTCCACGGCGCGTGCACTCGCGGGCGTGCTGGCAGATCTCGCCTCTACGCATCAGGTGATTGTCGTAACCCACTTGGCGCAGGTCGCCGTCATGGCCGACAAGCATTATGTTGTCAGCAAGGAACCAGGCGATGTTCCCCAGACGCATTTGGACGAGGTAACCGGCGAAGCGCGTACCGCCGAGATCGCCCGCATGTTGAGCGGCGATCAGTCCGAGGCTAGCCTGGCGCACGCAAAGCAGATGCTCGAAGAAGCTCGAGGTTAGGTCGTATCAGCGGTGTTGGTGGGACAAAATAGACTGAAATTTTTGTCCCACTACGCATTTTACTCCACAACCTTATCCGGCTGGATGAGCTCTTCGTAGTAGCTGATATGCTCGCGGGCGTCTTCGATTTCGGGCAGCAGGAAGTTGTAGATGACCTCGATGATCATCGTGGCGCTCATCTTGGAGAACGCGAAGTCGCCCGTTGTCAGTAGTGCTTCGTGGTTGACGGTATTAAAGGTGTAGTCTGCCAGGCGCGCGAGCGGGGATTTGCTGTCGCTGCTGATGACGACTACGGTTGCGCCGCAGTCGCGAGCCGCTTTTGCCATGCGATTCAGTCGGCGCGACTTGCCGGAGTTCGAGATCAGAACGATGACGTCGCCGGGGCGCAGCGTAAGCGCAAACCCAATCGAGGTCTCGCTGATGGTGCTTGCCATGCAACGAAGGCCCAGCTGCGAGAACTTGAACGTCGCGTCGAGCGCGACGGCGTTGGTGTTGCCTACGGCCGCAAACTCAATAACGCCGGCATTCTTAAGCGCGTGTACAACTGCGGCCAACGTGTCGTGATCAATGCCGTCGATGGTCGCATTAAGCTCACTCACCTTGGCGGCGAGGATATTTTTAAGGCTCTGCTCCATGTTGTCGAGCGAGACCTCGTCGGTCAGGCCCTCGTTGCGCTGACTCTCTAAGTCGCGCGCCAACGAAAACTGAAAGCTGCGGAAGCTGCCAAAGCCCAGCTTGCGGCAGAAACGCGAAACGGTCGCCTCGGACGTGGCGGCAGCGCGCGAGAGCTGAGCCGCCGTGAGGCGTGGCGCCTCGGACTGGTGCTCCAATATATAGTCGACAATGCGCTGCTCGGACTCGCTGTATCCCTGGTGGGTACTAATGAGGGAAAGTGCGCTTTTGCTACTATCGGTCATGGATGGCTCCTGGTTGGCATGAAAATCTAACTTGATTTGCAATGCCATAGTATACGGGCATTTTCAATTACAAGATACACCTTGCCGTTTCAAGTGTTGATGGTAAACTTTCACTTGCCGTTTACGGTTATGAAAGAACCTTTCACCGGAGAATTGCGCCTTGTCTCTTCTCACGCGGACGGTAGGTTGGTATCTTTCAGTTGTGGAAAAACGCGCATCGAAGCGCGTGTAGGGGAGCGCCCGCGGGCGCTGTACTCAAGAAGGAGGGACACATGGCTAAGTTTGACATCATCGCCGCGACCGGTTGCCCGACCGGCATTGCGCACACCTTCATGGCGAAGGAGGCGCTGGAGAAGGCAGCTGCCGAGCGCGGTCTGACCATTAAGGTCGAGACTCATGGCCAGGTCGGTGTCGAGAACGAGCTCACCAAGAGCGAGATCGCTGGTGCCAAGGCCGTCGTCGTCGCAGCCGACAAGGATGTCCAGGCTGAGCGTTTCGCCGGTAAGCCCATGGTTTCCGTTGGTGTTTCCAAGGCCCTGTCTGTCGAGGCTGCCGGTAAGCTGATCGACCGCGCGCTCGCCGCCAAGGGCGACGACACGGTTGCCGCTGCCGCCGATGTCGAGGACGAGGTCGAGGAGAAGGAGTCCATCGGTCACGTCATCTACAAGCACCTCATGAACGGCGTCAGCCACATGCTGGTCTTCGTCGTTGCCGGTGGTGTTCTGACCGCCATTTCGTTCCTGTGGGGCATCACGTCCTTTGATTCGACGGCTGCCGACTACAACAGCTTCGCCGCTATGCTCAAGATCATCGGCGGCATTGCCATGAACCTCATGGTTCCCGTGCTTTCCGCCTACATCGCCGAGTCCATCGGCAAGCGCCCGGCGCTCGTCCCCGGTTTCGTCGCCGGTATGATTGCCATCCAGGGCTTGCCTGTTAACGCCGCCACCGGCATGATCGACGCCGGTGGCGCAGGTGTGGGCTTTGGCTTCCTGGGCGGCATCGTCGGCGGCTTCCTCGCTGGCTATGTCATCCTGCTGCTCGAGAAGGTTTTCTCTAAAATTCCCGCGAGCCTTAATGGCCTGAAGGCAATCTTTCTGTATCCGCTGTGCTCTACCGCCATCGTCGGCCTGGTCATGCTCGGTATTTCCGGCCCCATGGCTGCCATTAACCAGGGCATGATGGATTTCCTGCAGAGCCTCGGTAACTCCGGTCCGGTGATCCTTGGCCTGGCCATCGGCTGCATGTGCGCCTTTGATATGGGCGGCCCGGTCAACAAGGCTGCTTACGCTACTGGCACCTTCCTGCTCGGTACCGCTCTCGAAGCTGGCGTCGGCACCGAGACCTACAACTTCGGCACCAACTTCATGGCTGCCGTCTCCGCCGCTTGCATCGTTCCGCCGCTGATCACCACCTTCGCCGTCATCGTCGGCAAGAAGTACTTCAGCCAGGAGGATCATGACGCCGGTATCGTCAACCTCATCCTTGGTTGCACCCACATCACCGAGGGCGCCATTCCGTTCATGACCAAGAACATCTGGCCCGTCATGCCCATCATGATGCTCGGCTCTTCCATCGCTTCCATCTTGACCATTTTCTTCAACGTTCACGATCCGGCGCCTCACGGCGGCTTCCTGGTCCTGCCCGTTGTCGAGAACGGCCCGCAGTGGGTCCTCGCGATCCTCATCGGCGCCGTGGTCGGTGGCATCCTGTTCGTCGCTTTCAAAAAGTATGACTTCGAGAAGAACCAGAAGGCCGCTCCCGCTAAGCCTGTCGAGGCTCCCAAGGCCGCTGCCGTCGAGGCCCCCAAGGCCGAGGCTGCCGACTTCGTGAAGGTCGAGAACGTTTTTGTCGCCGAGAACTTCGCTTCTCGTGACGAGGCCCTGAGCTTTGTCTCCAACCAGGCCGTCAAGGCCGGTCTCGCTGACGACGCCGACGCCGTGATGAACGCCTTCCTGGCCCGCGAGGCCGAGGGCACCACGGGCATGATGGAGGGCTTCGCCATTCCGCATGCCAAGTCCGATGCCATTACCGAGGCCGCCGTCATTGTCGTCAAGGACGACTCTGGCGTGACCGGTTGGGACACCATGGACGGCGCTCCCGTCAACGTGGCTATCGCCCTGCTCATCCCCGGTGCCCAGGCCGGCACCACGCACCTCAAGATCTTGTCCAAGGTCGCCGAGGCGCTTATGGACGAGGGCTTCCGTGCCACCGTCAAGGGTTCCACCGACGCCGCCGAGATCGCCAAGACGATCAACGCCCGCCTGGTCTAATCCCGCAGTTCGCGAATAACATCGCCCCTTGTATATAAGGCGGAGACTCCACCAGGAGTCCCCGCCTTTTTCTATCCCTCTCATAAGTTGCGGTGAAATAGGGACTGCTTAAACGATTCAACCCCAAATTCAGTCCCTATTTCACCGCAACTTACAAAAGGGCATAGAGGGGGCTGTCTATCGAGTCTTTGTCACGAACAGGTCATCAGCCAGAATTCCGTTCGCACGATATTGCTCTGGACCGACCAAGTTTCCGCAGCTCGCCTGTCGGGCGGGGCGGTTAAGTTTGTCGCGAGTTCCGCACGCAAAGGAAAGCACTTAATGTGCTTTCCGTCTTGCGCAGGACTGTAGAGCAGCAAACTTAACCGCCCCGCCCGGCAGGCGAGCGTGCTGCAACGACATCCGTCCAATAATTCGTGTGAAACACAATGAAAAACAGTTTGATGTGAGTTAATATAAACAACGTCGTGAATATGGCTCCTGTCGCATGGTCGACAGGGGTTAAACACAAAAAAGGAGTCAATTATGGTTTCTGAGAAGGCTACCCTCGTTAATCCTCAGGGTCTTCACATGCGTCCGGCTGGTCTCTTCGCCTCCACCATGGGCAAGTACGCCTGCGACGTGACGGTCGTCACCCCCGAGAAGGAGGTCAACGGCAAGTCCCCGATGGCCCTCATGGCTGCTGGTATCCCTTGCGGCACCGAGGTCGAGGTCAAGTGCGACGGCGCTGACGAGGCCGAGGCTCTGGCTGCTGCCATCGAGCTCATCAAGAGCGGTCTTGGCGAGTAGAACTCAAACGGGTCGCATGTTGAACAACTAAGTTCATATTTGGGGGCGCAGTGACCTGTTATAAGGTAGCTGCGCTCTTTTGTCATGGATATGGCAAAACGCTTTATCACATGACACGGAGAGAGGAATGGGAATGTATCAGGGAGTCAACGCTTCCGAGGGCATCGGTATCGGCACCGTCATGGTTGCCGTCGATCCCGACTTGACGTTTGAGCCGCACGAGGTTGCTGATTCGGCAGCAGAGAAGGAGCGCTATCAGTCCGCTCTTTCGGTCTTCTGCGAGAAGACCCAGGCTCAGGCCGACCACATGAAGGAGACGGTGGGCGAGGCCGAGGCCGAGATCATGAGCGGACACATTGTCCTGGCTCAGGA
>RQBM01000159.1:0-3934 GCA_008668795.1 Collinsella aerofaciens
ATGATGAGTCGCGCGGTGAGCAACATGGGGAAGTTCACGGCGAGCGCGCCGACCACCGTACCTGCCGAGAACAGCGCCACGGCAGTGACGAACAGCCCCTTGGTGGGGAATGTGCGCACCATGAACGGTGAGGTGGGGATGGCTATGGATAGGAGCAGCAGATAGCCGGTGGTGAGCCATTGCACCACGTCGGCGGAGATGGAGAACTCCCCCATCAGCGTGGAGTAGGCGATGTTGAGCGACGTTTCGGATAGGATGCCGAGGAAGGTGAGGATGGAGAGCGCCACCACCACGATAGTGAGTCTGCCTTCGCTCATGGTGCCGGCGGAGCTGGCTGCCGGTGTTGTCCGATGGTTGTGTCGTTCGTCGTGGATGCTCACGGTTCTCCTTGTCGTGTTGGCGTCGTCGGCGTTGACGGCCGCCGGCGATATCCGCATATCGTATTGCCTCGCCTATATCTAGGGAGGAAAAGTTACGCGAAATTGCATGCGCGTATTCGGACACGCCCCCGATTGCGCCAATGCTGCCTATGATGAGATGAAAGCGTGCCGATTACGAAGGGGGCGCATCAGTATAAAGAGAGACTGATGAGAAGGACACCGTTGCTTGTGTTGCGCGGCGGCGGCCGCGGCCGTCATGGCGCTGGGCGTCACCGTGCAGGCGCAATGCGCCGAACCGTATCCGTCCGATACGCAGCAGCCGGATTACACGGCATTGCTCACCGATTTCACCAATTATTACCAGCCGGATCTCACCGCGCCTTCCACGGAGCTGCGTGGACGCGTGGTCAATGCAGAGGTGCTCAAGGAAAACAGCGACGCCACGGTGTCGGTGAATCATAAGGCCAATGAGGGGCGGACCAGTGATGACGATCCGCTCAATCCTCAGCAGCAGCGCGCATTGAAGGACAGTGATTCGCTGATCGAAAACACGTACTCCGATGCGCTTGGCCCGGTTTTGGGGAGGTTTCTGAGCGAGGGCATCAAGCAGGGTGATCTGCCACTTTCCACAACGTTGTTGGTCAAACGGCCCGGAGAAAGCGACATCGGCACGGAACGGCACGCGTTGCTGTCACGGTATGTGAACGATTCCGCCGTGAAGAAGCAGTATGTCCATCCGCGTCCGTTCACGGATCGCACGAATGGCGGCTATGTGGCTGCCGGTCTGCCGAAGACCGAGAATATCATCCATCTGCCGGTGTGGACGGACGATTCCGGCACGCAGCACAACCCCGGCTATGACACGCTCGCCCCCACTGGTTCGTTCCCTTCCGGTCACACCACCGTCGCCTATTCCGGCGGTATCGGCCTGGCCACGCTGCTGCCCCAGCTCGCGCCGGAGATCATGACGCGCGCATCGGAGGCGGCCAACAATCGTCTGATCGTGGGCGTGCACTATCCGCTCGATCTGATGGGCGGGCGCATCATCGGAGAGGCCGGGCTTGCGACGCGGTGGTCCGATGAACAGTTCCGCAACGACAAGTTGATGCCGGCATATCAGGAAATGCAGGCGTATATGGCGAAGCGTTGCGTGGGCGCCAATATCGTTGCCCGCGCGGCGGATGATCCGACGACCGTGCAGAATTGCGTGACCGCGTTGAACGCGAATTCCGCCGATTCCTCCAAGCCGAGCGGCGGATACACCAACGATTTCACCGACGATTTCAGTACACAGCCGGTGACCAACCGCGCGTCGGCATTGGCCGCCTATCAGGCACGCATGAGCTATGGATTCAAGCCGACCTCCGCCACCGGCAAGGCCGCCGTCGTACCGGAAGGCGCGGAGAATCTGTTGACCACCGCGTTCCCGACGTTGAACGCCGAACAACGGAGGGCCGTGCTGGCCGCCACGGAGATTGATTCCGGCGAACCGTTGGACGCAAGCTCGAACGGCTATCAGCGGCTGAATCTCGCCGCCGCCTACAGCGCCAAAGTGACGCTGTCCGCAGACGGTTCCGTGGTCAAGGTGGAGCCGGGGCAGGCCGTCGCCTCCGTGGTGCGCGAGGGCGCCCCAGCTAAGCCCGGCTCATCCAGCGGAAGGAGCGATGCCACTGCCAGCACCACCAAAACCATTGCGAACACCGGCTCGGACATGCTGGCTCCGGCAGGCATGATGGTCGCCTGCTTCATGCTTGGCATCGGATTGATGCTGACCCGCCGACGCGCGTAAGGCAATAGGTCGGGTCACCCTATGGGAGGCCCGACCTTCACTCACCTATTGAAACGGCAACGACGCCGATGCTCATTGCAACCTGTACTCCAGATACACCTGCTCCTCTTCCATGAGCCCTTGGAGCAATGCGGCCCCCACCCTGCGATGCGGAATCCGCACCGTTGGCACAGGCGTTTCGCCGGCTCGTTATGCGCATAGGTGTCGAGGCGGACGACCGCGCAGCCGTGCCCGGCCGCATATTCCTTCGCGTATTGCACCATCCGGCTTCCATACCTGTGGCCCGCGAACCGCGGCGGCACGCACAGCGTATGCACGACAAGCACATCCTCGCCTTCGCCGGGATACTGCCATGCCACGTCGTCGTATTCCGCGGGCTGGGCATTTCAATATCATGCTGGCACGGATCTCACCATCCTCTTCCAGCACGATCATCTCCCCCTGCGGGCACGGCGCGCTTCGGTACAGCGATCGTCGGGTATACGCCCAATTCCCAATGGGAATCGCCTCCATGCTCCTGCTCGTAAGTCAGCAGGTCCTCGTAGGTCGCGGCGATCGCCGCGATATCCGCAGATGTTGCCTGTCGTATCATGCTATTTCTTCCTTTTCGAACCCCGGTGAACCGTAACCGATGTGTCATGGCGAGATTCCGTAGAGGGTTTCACTGTTCCGTAGGTGGTCGCCGGTGGTATCGGGGATGAGGAACGGCTTTATTCAGGCCATTCCTTCGGCAGGCATTCAGCCCCAACCACCTACGGAACCCGAAAACCGCCTACGGAAAGACCGGACCTTGCCGTGACTCCCGGCCCGTATGCATGCATGGAGCCGATACCGCAACCAAGAAGTCATTGTAGAACCGCCCACACGAGCAATGTCCGCCAAATACGACATGCGCTGCGGCGACTTGTGAAATTACCTGAATCATCGTAAAATACCAAGTGGTAATTAAAGGACACCGCTTCAACGAGGAAAGTGAGCAATCCATGACCAACACCACCGACCTGCCATACAAGAATCCCAACCTGCCTGCCGAAGAGCGCATCACCGATTTGCTCGGACGCATGACCCTCGAAGAGAAGGTCGGCCAGATGATGCAGCTTGATGCGCGCAGCGGCGACTTGGACGACCTGATCGTCAACAAGCACGTCGGCTCGATCCTGCACACCTCCCCCGCGGACCTGCCCCGCGCGGTCGAGACCGTGAACACGAAGACCCGTCTCGGCATTCCGCTGATCATCGGCGACGACTGCATCCACGGCTATTCCTTCTGGCCCGGCTCCACCATCTTCCCCTCCCAGCTGGGCATGGCCACCAGCTTCGACCCGGCCAAGGTCCAGGCCGCGGGCCGCGCCACCGCCGAGGAGGTCTCCACCACCGGCGTGCATTGGACGTTCTCCCCTGTGCTGTGCATCGCACGCGACACCCGCTGGGGCCGCGTGGACGAAACGTTCGGTGAGGATCCGTATCTCATCGGAGAGATGGCCTCCGCCATCGTCAAGGGCTATCAGGGCGGCGCCAAGGCCGGCGAGCCGCTCGCCAAGGATGCGATCCTGGCCTGCGCCAAGCATTTCGCGGGCTATTCCGAAACGCAGGGCGGACGCGACGCGTCCGAAGCGGACCTGAGCCACCGCAAGCTGGAATCGTGGTTCCTGCCGCCGTTCGAACGCGTGGCGAAGGAAGGCTGCGGCACCTTCATGCTCGGCTACGAATCCATTGAAGGCGTGCCGGTCACGTTCAACAAGTGGCTGCTGTCCGACAAGCTGCG
>RQBM01000175.1:0-4750 GCA_008668795.1 Collinsella aerofaciens
GGCACCGACAGATGCCCCTTCCCGCCGTGGCGGATGTCGGGGACGGTAGCGCATCCCAGCACGAGCGAGATGAGCAGGAACGGGATCATCGTGTAGAAGATCCAATGCCAGTTGAGGAATTCCATGACGAGCCCGCCGAACACCGGGCCGATGGCCGGGGCCGCGCAGGTCACCAGACTGACCAGGCCAAGCATCATGCCGCGCTTGTCGAACGGCGCTTTCTCCAGGATGATGTTGGTCAGCAACGGCAGCGAGACGCCGGTGCCCAACGCCATGATGAGTCGCGCGGTGAGCAACATGGGGAAGTTCACGGCGAGCGCGCCGACCACCGTACCTGCCGAGAACAGCGCCACGGCAGTGACGAGCAGCCCCTTGGTGGGGAATGTGCGCACCATGAACGGTGAGGTGGGGATGGCTATGGACAGGAGCAGCAGATAGCCGGTGGTGAGCCATTGCACCACGTCGGCGGAGATGGAGAACTCCCCCATCAGCGTGGAGTAGGCGATGTTGAGCGACGTTTCGGATAGGATGCCGAGGAAGGTGAGGATGGCAAGCGCCACCACCACGATGGTGAGTCTGCCCTCGCTCATATATCTGCTTGGCTGTGGCCCCTCCCGCATCGCCTTTGCCGGCTGTTCCCGCCGCTGTTCGCGTTCCGTCATGATCTGCGACTCCTTCCTTTTCGTCATGGGTGACCGCATCGTTTGTCGCATGGCTCGATGGCCCTCCGGCCTACCGTTTCTCCGCCGTATGAGATCGAGGATCGCCGCCCGCCATCAACGTTTCGACACGTGCCGGCCAGGCGTCGGCCACCTTCGTGGTCCATTCCCCTCCCCGGTCCGTGTCCATCAGCCGATGCATAGCCTGCAGCGTGGCGACCGTGGTGGCGACGTCCTGCGGGCTGATGCCGGACAGCACGCCACGCAGATGCTCATGGAACTGGTGCACGTACAGTTCGCGGATTTCCTCGGCGGCTTCGGTCAGGCTCAACGTCACCGCACGGCCGTCGGCTTCGGATGCGTGCTTGACCACAAGGCCTTTGACCACCAGTTCGTTGACAAGCTTCGTGATGCTTGGTGCGGTTACTCCCAGAAAGGCGCTGATGCCGCTGACCCGTGCGGCGGGAGCCGGGGATCCGGCACGATGATTGAGATTCCAGATGGCGTCGATGACATGCACGTGACGAGGCTTCATGTTTTTCGGCAGTTCCGGCAACGCTTCGGTGATGCGTTTCGCCATCCAGCACACGTCGATCAGATCACGCACGTCGTCCAGGGACAGTTGTCGTTGCCCGCTTCGCGATTCCACCATGGCACCCTATTCGTTACTAATAGTCATTACTAAAGGTAAGTATATGGGTGCTCCGGACAACGTGATCGCAGCCTTGGCCCATCAGTCTTCAAGGCATGTTTTCACAACCCGACGCCAACAAGTCCGGGCGCGCACCCACTGGATGCATGCCCGGACTCCACGGAAATCCCAATGGCCTTTGCGCTACACGCGACGGGCGGCGAGCTCCCCGCCCACCCGGTCGACGCGCTTGTCGAGGTCGTAGAAGAAGAGCAGCGCGGCCATAACCACGACCATGGCGACCGGCACCCACACGAAGGTGTTGACCATGGCGGAGACGGTGGCATCGGACCGCACGGCGAGCGAGCCGTCATATCCGCTGGCACCGAGTATCCACGCGATGGCGGCCGAGGAAACGCCCATGGCCACCTTCATGGAGAAGCTGGACGAGCTGAACACGATGCCATCGGACCGCACGCCGCTGCGCCATTCGCCATATTCCACCACGTCGCCGCTCATGGCGTTGAGCGCGGCGTTCATCGGGATGATGCCGACCATGCGCACGATGATGGAGACGAAGAACACCCACAGGTTGCTCGGATCGACGAACACCAGCAGACTGCCGACGGCGACGAGCACCAGGCCGGCCATCGAGGCGTTGCGTTTGCCGAACCGGGCCACGAGCGGTCCGGCGAACGGCAGGCCGATGACCATGGGGATCACTGTCGCCAGACCGATCACGGCGATCAGATTGGAGTTGCCGAGCACGTACTTGGCGATGTAGGCGGCCATGCCGTTGTAGGTCCACAGCGCGAAGTTGAGCCCCAGCGTGAGCCACCAGTACTTGTTGCGCGCAAGCGCCTTGAAATGGTCGCCGACGGGAATTCTGCCGGCGCGCCCATCCACGCCATCGCCCGGTTTCATGGACGCGATCTCATGCGTATTCGCGAAGGTGAACCAGTAGCCGAACGGGATCATCACGGCGATCGCCCCGAAGAAGACGCTCCAGCCGAGGGACGAACCGCCGAGGAACTCACTCCCGACACCGGCAAACCGGTAAGCAAACTGAATCTTGGACGCTTCGGCGCGGGCTTCATCTTCTTCTGCATCGTCTTCATGATGTCCGGCACCATCGGATCCACCGTGCCGCTCCCAGCCCGCTTCAACACGCTCGGCATCGGTCAGGGCGAAACGATCCTCGGCACGATGAACTCCATCGGCATCATCTTCGCCCTGATCTCCAACGTCATCTTCTGCTCGCTGTCCGACGCCTCCCACAGCCGTTTCGGCAAGCGCACGCCATGGATCATCATCGGCGGACCGATCGCCGGCATCGGATTCTACCTGACCTCCATCTCCCCGACGCTGCCGACCATCGTCGCCTCCTGGTCACTGCTGCAGATCAGCCTGAACTGCATGATCGCGCCATGCGTGGCGATCCTGTCCGACCGCGTTCCGCAGAAATACCGCGGCTCCATGTCCGCATTCTACGGCGCGGGCCAGATCGTCGGCCAGTCCATGGGCACCATCATCGGCTCCGCCTTCATCGATGCTCCGAAGACCGGCTTCATGATCGACACCATCTGCTGGTGCCTGTGCGGCATCGGCACCGTGCTCCTGCTCCCGCGCGAACTGTCCGCGGCCACGGCCGACGCCGAGAGATTCGACATCAGGCAGATCGCCATGCAGTTCCGCCCGCCGACCAAGGGCGCGCGCGATTTCTATCTGGCGCTCGTCGGACGTCTGATGCTCATCTTCGGTTACAACATGATCGTCGGCTACCAGCTGTATGTGTGCATGAAGTACATCGGACAGGACGCCAAGGCCGCGGCCTCCACCATGTCCACCATGGCCGTGATCACCATGGTCGTCCCCCTCGTCGTACCCCTGGTCTCCGGCCCGATCTCCGACAGGATCGGCAAGCGCAAGCTACCGGTGTTCGTCTCCTCCACCATCATCGCCATCGGCATCGCCGTGCCGTGGGTGCTCAAGTCCCAGTTCTCCATGTTCGTCTACGCGGCGCTCATGGGCCTCGGATACGGCATCTACATGGTGGTCGATCAGGCGCTGAACGTCGACGTGCTACCGAACCCGAACGAGGCCGGCAAGGCTCTCGGCATCCTGAACCTCGCCAACACACTCGGACAGGTTATCGCGCCGATTGTCGTCTCCTCCATCGTGGTGGCCACCGGCGGCTACTTCTTAGTATTCCCGATCGCCATCGCGGCCGTAACGATCGGTGCCGTGGTGATTCTGTTCATCAAGAAGGTGAAGTAGCCGCCGGCGGATCGTAGGACCACGCATTCACAGGCGCGCAAGGGCCGTTCCTTTCCGAGGGTTTCAATCTCTCCACCGGTTTTTCGAAAAGGAACGGCCCTTCGCCATGGCAAACCCCGTAGCTGGCATCGTTCCGTAGGTGGCTCTGCCGTTCCGTAGGCGGTCACCTGCGGCATCGGCGATGAGAAACGGCCGTATTTGAGCCGTTCCTTCAGTGACCATCCGACCCCAATCACCTACGGAGTCTGAAAACCACCTACGGAAAAACCGGACCTTGTCGGCAGTCGCCAGGTCCTAGGCACCACCCGACCGCATATACGCGCGGAACCGATGCGGCACCCCGACGAATCATTGCAAAACCGGCCATACAAGCGATGCCCGCAATATGCGCGACATGCGCTGCGTCGATTTGTGAAATCACCTAAATCATAGTAAACTACCAAGTGGTAATTAAAGGACACCGCTTCAACGAGGAAAGTGAGCAATCCATGACCAACACCACCGACCTGCCATACAAGAATCCCAACCTGCCTGCCGAAGAGCGCATCGCCGATTTGCTCGGACGCATGACCCTCGAAGAGAAGGTCGGCCAGATGATGCAGCTTGATGCTCGCAGCGGCGATCTGGATGACCTGATCGCCAACAAGCACGTCGGCTCGATTCTGCACACCTCCCCCGCGGACCTGCCCCGCGCGGTCGAGACCGTGAACACGAAGACCCGCCTCGGCATTCCGCTAATCATCGGCGACGACTGCATCCACGGCTATTCCTTCTGGCCAGGCTCCACCATCTTCCCATCCCAGCTGGGCATGGCCGTGAGCTTCGACCCGGCCAAGGTCCAGGCCGCGGGCCGCGCCACCGCCGAGGAGGTCTCCACCACCGGCGTGCATTGGACGTTCTCCCCCGTGCTGTGCATCGCCCGCGACACCCGTTGGGGCCGTGTGGACGAGACGTTCGGCGAGGATCCGTATCTTATCGGCGAAATGGCCTCCGCCATCGTCAAGGGCTATCAGGGCGGCGCCAAGGCCGGCGAGCCGCTCGCCAAGGATGCGATTCTGGCCTGCGCCAAGCATTTCGCCGGCTATTCCGAAACGCAGGGCGGCCGCGACGCTTCCGAAGCGGACCTGTCCCACCGCAAGCTGGAATCGTGGTTCCTGCCGCCGTTCGAACGCGTGGCGAAGGA
>RQBM01000227.1:0-14093 GCA_008668795.1 Collinsella aerofaciens
ACCTGCGGGAACGATAGGCAACCGGACACACATTCTGTCCGAGCGGTTAAAAGCGGGCACGGAATTTAAACGGCTGAAAAAGGGGCATCGACCTGCGCCGATGCCCCCAACGTGGACACACATTTTGTCCTATAAGCCTATATTGTTAATCAAGCTACGCCGTCTTATTACGTCCAAATAGTTCGTCCCAGTTACTAGCTGCCAAAACTGTTCCGCATACAATTACAACGCAGCAGATTACGGATGCCATATCGGGAATTGTTCCAAGCAAGATCAGGCCAAAGACCACCGACCATGCCGAATAGGAGATATTCAGAGCCATCGCACGCGCTGCTCCGATTGCCGCAATCCCCTTGTAATAGAACAGATAGGATGCAGTTCCTGCGAGTCCGGCGAGTGCAATAATCAATGTAGGCATGCTCGGGATGGCACCCAGCGTGAAATGCCATGCTCCGAAGAGGGGGAGTACAAGCACTCCATAAACAAGCGCACTTGTAGTTTCGCGGATTTGCAAAGCCGTTTCGTCATCAACGGCATCATCTTTCATTCCCCATGCGCACAGCACCGCTTCGGATCCCCATCCGATAACAGCAAGCACCGCGCCGAGTAAGCCGAGGGGGGCATTTGCAATCTCGCTCGATCCGGCCGATAGATAGCCCATCGTCATTACGCCGCAAAGAGCAACGAGAAGGGAAAGAATCTGTCCTTTGCCCATTTTCTCCTTCAGCAGCACGAAAGAAAGGAATGCTCCGACAGCGGGATAGAAGGCGGATATAATTGCCGTGTAGGCTGCTCCGATATTATTAATCGCCAATACGTATCCGGTCATTCCGATAGGTCCACCGAGCAGTGCGCCGGCGATGACGACCTTGCCCGAACGAGTTTTAAGTGCAGCGAGCGTGTCTTTTAATCTGCCTCGAACTCCCATGTACCCAAAGAGCCAGATCGCACAGAAGGCATCATGGAGAAAAGATCCCGCAATGGAGGCACATGCAAGCGCTTCCGCCGATCCAATATAGGGCGCGAGCGCCAAACCGATTCCAAGTATTACTGTATCAAGGCCCCAAAGAAGACCGCTAAAAAAGCCGAATTGCATCGTTACTCACCTTTTCGATAGATCTCCAGTGCCTTTTTAAGGTATTTGGCACTGTAATTGAAGTAGATATAGAGCCATTCGCCTACGAAGTCGCCTTCGGCTTCTTTCAGAAGAGACCAGAGGTACCAGCACCATCCTGCAAGGGCAATGTGCGCATAGTTATGTGCAACTTCGTTGTTTGTTGCCTTGCGCCCAAAATATGCATCAAGCGCGCGGTCGACTTCATCTTCGGAAAGCTCGCAGCAGACACTGCACGTTCCAAAATCGTTTGCATAATCGCTCATGCCAGCATATTCCCAGTCAATGAGATAGTACTTGTCGTTTTCATCGATAAGGAAATTGAGGTAAAAGAAGTCATTGTGACAAAGGCATTTTGGCGCATTGTCGGCCTGGACAAAGTGCTCCAATTCATCGATTTCGGCGGCCATTTCCCTGTAGCCTGGAATGTCGATAGGGCCTTTTTCCAGAAGAAGTGATTCGTAGCGCTTCGCTTCGAGGTAGAAGTCAAATTCGGTTTCGACATTTGCACCGCTCTCGTGAAGCGAACGACACATCTGCATCATTCGATTCATTTGGGCATCATCATGCGGATCAGGCTGCTTTGCGTTGGGTACAAACTTCGAAATTTTCCAACCGCGCTTTGGGTCCTCATGAATGAACGTGTCGTCAAGGCCGAGTTCCTTGGCCTTTTTAAGTGCGGCTACTTCTCCATTTCTGTTAATAAGCAGTTCGGTCCCGACTCCCGGATGGCGGTAAACGTACTCTCCGTCATTGGTTCTAAAGTGGCACGATAGATTCGTAAGACCTTGTTTAAGGGGATAAACGTCGTGAATCTCTGATTTGGAGCAGCCGAGCACTTGCTCGATGTTATCGAAAATATCGGAGTCAACGTTTTCGATAAAATGCGGATCAAAGGCACGCAGTTCATCAAGAGAATCGAATTCGTTGATCTCGCCCTCAGGATACTTTTTGATCACCATATCGAGCTCCTTGATGTGCTCGATATATAGATCTTCCCAAAGCTTGTCCGTTGTTTCGGGCTTGTTATATTCCGTTTCGAGAATCTGCTTAAATGCAAGCGAGAAGGCTTTATCAAAGTAGACATGTCCGAGCATATACCAAGCATCGGAACCGCCAATCGTAACATTGGTGATTCTGTCCATTGCTCCGGTTTGAATGCACCATTCTTTGGTGGCGCCTTCAGCATATTGAGCAGAATAAAATGCTTTCCAAACGTATGCTTCAAACGGATTGTTTAGAAGGTAATCATCGCTTGAACAAATATAGGTGTTGCCAAGCCGCTCTTTTACGCACATAAGCGATGCGTGGTTATTTTTGGATGCATATTCGTTGTTGACGACAATCGAAACGCCGAACTTGCTTTCGAGATAGAAGAAATACTCTTTTTTATAGCCGACAACGACGGTGATATTGCTGATACCTGCGTCTTGCAGCTGCCTAATCTGACGTTCGATGAGAATCTCACCACGTACCTTTAAAAGGCCTTTGGGCTTTTCATACGAAATGGGAGCAAAGCGGCTCGAAAGCCCCGCAGCCAATATCACTGCGTTTTCAACCTTATAGGGGTGAAGTGCTTCGTAACCGTTGTCGGTTAGGCTGTCCGATTCGAGAAGGCCTTCATTCGTAAGCTCTTTATTTGCTGCGTTTACCGATCCAAGTGAGAGGCCAGTGCGCTCGGCAACTTCTCGCTGGCTGGCATATGGGTTCTTTAGGTATTCGTACAGAACAGTAAAGTTACGCTTGGTCAGTTCCACTGCAGGCCTCCAATTAAGATGTTCATTGCTTAGGGAAAGAATAGAATGATTGAACGTTATGTTCAATTTAATATATTTATCTACATAGACTGAACAGACAGTAACGAAAATCAATCCTGGAATGTGGATTAAAATAAATAAATGAGATATCTGGGAGGGTCGCTTATGTATCGATTCGAAAAGAAGGCCACGCTTGTTTGTGCTGCTGCGTCATTAATCACTGCTTGCTGCTTGCCCCTGAGTGCGAATGTCGCGTTTGCACAGGATTCCGTTGAGGCTCAGAGTATTGAGTCAAAAGCGGATTTTTCTTCTGTGGTTTCCGATGATTTGCAACCTGATAATTCTTCCGTCATAAAAGATGGCTGGCAACGAGACGAGTCGTCTGGAGTTTGGTATTACGGAAAAAACGGTAAACACCAAACTGGCTGGCTGCAAAGCGGGGGCTATTGGTATTGGCTTGATCCAGCCAATGATGGTGCAATGCAGACAGGTTATTTCAATGTGACCGATGCTGGCGGATCGACTGCTTCGTTTTATGCGAATGACGGCAATGCCGCAACGCCTTTTGGCGCGCTATATCAGAACTGCTGGCTACGTAACTCAGATGGAAATTGGTTTTATGCCAATGCTGGAGGCGATTTAGCTGCTGGTTGGTTTTATCAAGACGGCACATGGTATTACCTGGATCCTGCCACCCATATAATGCAGGTTGGTTTTGTCGACCTCGGGAGCGGGAAATACTATTTAGATGCCACTGGTGCTATGAAAACCGGCTGGATTCTCGTTGACGGGAATTGGTACTGGGCTTATTCATCGGGTGCCCTTGCTTCGTCATGGCAAACGATAGGTGGGGCTCGCTATTATTTTGACCCACAGACGTTCATCATGTTTAAGGGTCGTCAAAAGATTGATGGAAGAACCTACATTTTTGGTGACTATGGCCTCGCAAATGGATGGTACAAAGACGGAGCAGATTGGTATTACTGCTCTAACGGTATTGCGGCCACTGGCTGGAAACTCGTTAACGGCGCTTGGTATTATCTCGACCCAGCCTCCGATGGTAAGATGTCCGTTGGGTATTTAGACCTTGGCAATGCAGCATATTATTTGAACCCCAATGGGGTTATGGTTGTTGGCTGGGCTCAGTCCGAGAACGGCTGGTATCTAGCCTCTCAATCTGGTGCGCTTATTTCTGACTGGTATAAAGAAGGCGCTAGCTGGTATTACCTGGACCCTGTTAGCCATCTAATGAAAACGGGCTTATTTGAGGTGAGCGGCAACGATTGTTTTGCAAACCAGAGCGGTAGGCTCATGGTTTCAAGCTGGGTTACCGTTAATGATGGCGTTGAAAGATATGCCGATGATAATGGATATCTTTGCAAGGATGTGATTCGCGAAAACGGCGCTATTCTAAAAACCGCTGGAGCTGATGGTTGGCAGGTTGCGTCCGGCTGGG
Source organism: Collinsella aerofaciens (assembly GCA_008668795.1). Lineage (GTDB taxonomy): Bacteria > Actinomycetota > Coriobacteriia > Coriobacteriales > Coriobacteriaceae > Collinsella > Collinsella aerofaciens_AS. The sequence goes on from RQBM01000227.1 coordinate 4,328, forward strand.
TTAATGTCGCAAATCTAAGGTTTTACGCTGAGCCCGGAACGGGTGCCATTCATCTTGGATGGCTGCAGATTGACGGCGATTGGTATTGGCTTGATGCCAATTCTGGCGTGATGAAGACCGGATGGGTTTTTACTGGTGGTTCATGGTATTACCTAAACGCTGACGGAAAAATGGCAACTGGTTGGAAATGCCTGAATGGAACATGGTATTACCTTGAGTCCAATGGAAGCATGCATGTTGGCTGGCTTAAAGATTCGGGTAAGTGGTATTGGTTAGACGGCAGCGGCGCTATGGCAACGGGCGCAAGGACCATCGACGGTGTTCGCCGAATTTTCTGGAGCGATGGCCAGTGCGACAAAGTTGGCTGGCAAAATCCATCCCAGTATCCTCAGGTCAGTTCTTGGACTGTTCAGCTGCCTAGCTATTGCACCGGATACTTTACCTATGTGACCCCTTCTCGCATTTCTGTCGAAGCAACGCGGGAAGATTGCGTGAACGCCTTTATCCAGCGCGCCTATGAGTATATCGGTACGCAATATATTGAGCCTTGGTCTACCGCTCCCGGTGGAGCTGTTGATTGCTCTGGTTTTGTCTTGCAGTGCCTTTATGCTACTGGCATGGATATGGGTGTTTACAACCCTTATAACCATCGCTGGGATCCAAGCCAAACCTACAATTCCATGAATTGGTATCGAAGCAATATCTTTATGCCCGTGAGCACGAGCTCGATTCAACGCGGCGATGTGATTTATTACCGCGGTCATATTGCAATTGCACTTGGCGGCGGCTTGATGATTGATTCCTGGCCTCATCAAGGTGTCGGAATTCATCCTATTAGCGCAAGGGGAAATGTAATCGGCGCAGCTCGTCCGTTTATTTAATAGATTCCCTGCAAGACAGTCGGTACCGGTTGGGGGCTTGAAATGAATGCTCGGATTGATCATCGAATTTGCTGGCGAGTAATTGGCTTGATGCTATTTTCCGCCTTACTTTCAGTTACAGCCCCCGCATTTTCTTGCACTGCTTATGCCGTGGAAGAGGGGGCGGATAACGGTGTCGTAGAGCGCGACTCGACAGGAGGGCCGGGAGCATTGGTCGGTGGCGGTTGCTCTCAAGACTCCAGCGATTGTGCCGGCAAAACAACGGAAGATTCGAGCCTACAGGTTGTCGATAGCCATGACCCGTCGACTATAGAACAACTATCTGGATGGCAATGGAACGGTTTGTCCTGGTATTACTATCTAGATGGCTGTCGTTTGACCGGAATTCAGAATATTGACGACTTGCTGTACTACTTGGACCCCGCTCGTGACGGCGCAATGAGCTGCGGCTGGATTTTTACTGAAAATAAGTGGTATTACGCGGGTCCGTCAGGCGCTTTGGCAAGTGGCTGGCAGTTTATTGGAGACCAATGGTACTGGTTTGACTCCCTTAACAGCTGTTCTATGGCTACTGGTCGACGTGTTATTGATGGGCACCCTTATCTTCTTGGAACCTATGGACTGATTAATGGATGGTACCTTGATAACGGTTTATGGTATTGGGGTAGCAATGGTGAAGTCTTAACCGGCTGGCTTCAAACTGGCAATAACTGGTATTGGCTTGATCCCGCCAATGATGGTGTTATGTCTAGAGGAATCGTTTCTGTCGGTTCGTCTCGTTACTATTTATCGGATTCCGGCGCAATGACTGTTGGTTGGGCGTTTGATGGGACGGACTGGTATTACGCTGACGGTTCCGGCGCACTTGCATCGGGCTGGCGTTTGGTGAATGGCGTTTGGTATTGGCTCGATGTCGCAAATGACAATAGAATGGCTACCGGCTTTTATGTCATCGGATCCAACCGGTATCATTTTTCTTCAACGGGAGCGTTGTCACTTGGCTGGTTTATGAGCGATGGAGACTGGTATTACGCTGAGCCTTCTCAAGCGTCGGGCATTATAAAGACTGAATGGCTGAAGGACGGTGGTCAATACTATTATCTCGATCCTGCCGCCGACGGTAAAATGCTTCTTGGTCATTTTTCTGTAAATGGGAAAAGCTATTATGCAAAAGCTTCAGGCGCTGTTGCTTGTCGTGAATGGGTAGATGTCCAGGACTCGGTTCAGGATGAGCCATCTAAGGCTTTTGCTGGTTCTGATTGCTCATTGTGTGGAGCATTGCGTAATGGAAAACTGTTTACATCAAACGGCGATGGCGAATTGGTCGAAGCTCACGGGTTTGTGATGCTTGGAGGCTGTAAGTTCTATGCTGATTCAACCGATGGCTCCCCCTGCGCTGGATGGAAGAACGTTAACGGAAAATGGTACTTTTTTGATGAGACCGCTGGCTATGCACGATCTGGCTGGCTGTACAAGGATGGCTCCTGGTTCTATTTAGATCCGTCCACTTATGCTATGAAAACCGGTTGGGTTGCCGTTAACGGATCTTGGTATTACTTGAATTCGTCTGGTTATATGCAGACAGGATGGCTCTATCTGGGCGCCACCTGGTATTGGCTTGATGCTAGTGGAGCTATGGCTACTGGCTGGCGCGTTGTGGACGGATCCTGGAATTTCTTTATGGCTAACGGCGCGTGGGTGTCAGACTATATGGATGCTAAGGCTCAAAGTTATTCAAGCAATACAAATTGGCTGATACTTGTCGATACGTCACGTTGCGTTACGAGTATTTACACTGGATCCTGGAATAACTGGTCCTTAAACCGTCGATATGTATGTTCGACGGGAAAAGCTAGCACGCCTACGGTGATAGGGGAGTATCAAGTCTACGGTAAGGGATACTCCTTTGGGCATGGATATACTTGCTATTACTACACGCAGTTCTATGGTGATTACTTATTCCATTCCTCACCCTACTACGTCAACAGCAACCGCGTGATGGATCCCACGATGGGCGTTCCATCCTCTGCTGGATGTGTACGCCTTGAGATTCAGAATGCAAAATGGATTTACGATAACATTCCTTATGGAACAAAGGTTGTTACTTATTGATATTAGGCACTCGTTTTAAGAGACAGGGATAAATACTCTATTTTTAAAAGAGTTTCTTTTAACTGAGGGTGCTTTGATAATCTTTAAGCAATGAATTTGGGAGGATTTTTGGAAATAGAAATGGGAAATGATATTGGCGTATGCGTACTTCTCTCAGCTTATAAACCCGATCTTAAGTTTTTCGCGGAACAACTTGATTCGATAGATAAACAAACGTTTCCGCTTACGCTTCTAGTTAGAAATGACTGCCCTGAATCGGATTCATTAGAGCGGTTTATCCAAGCGCATATAACGAAAAACGCCTATCGGTATTATCACGGTGATAATAATCTCGGTTATGTCAAATCGTTCGAGGCGCTGCTCTCCTTGGCGGAAGGGGATTACGTAGTACTTTGCGATCAGGATGATATTTGGGAGCCTAATAGAGTTGAAGTTTCGCTCAACCATATGCTAGAAGAAGGCTCAATTCTAGATGTTTGTGATAGATCGGTAATTGACGAAAACGGAAATATTCTGGTAAAGAGTTATAGGAAAGCTCATCCTAATTCGCCGGAAGTAAATTGGTGCTCTGGAGAGGATATTACTGTACAGGCCGCAAGCGTATGTTACGGCATTGGTATGGCTCTCATGTTAGATGCGAGTGCGGCGAAGTCGATGATTCCCTTTCCGGAATCGACTGCACATGACTTGTGGTTGACATTGGGTTGCAGTGAACTGGGGAAGTGCAGCTTTACTATGACTCCTTTGGTTAAGTATCGTCGACATGGTGGTAACGAAACTGGATTCCTTGCAGGTGTTTCTTCAAAAGATGATTGGTATTCGACAAGAGTTAAAAACAGGGTTGATACTGCTAGGCGATTTGCCGATAGATTTCCCGATTCACCGCATCTAAAGGAAATATTGGGGTTCGCTGAAGCAAGGGAGCGGCGCTCCATAATTGGTTTACTTAAATACCGACGAGCTTGCCCGTCTATCGCTAAAGCAGATATCATTATACGTCTTATGCCGAATTGGCTGTTTATTTTGATTTTAAAAGAACTTAAAGCTGCGAGATAGCTCCGTATCCTCATTTCGACAGGTTTAGAAGGGCGCTTATATTTGTGAAGGCCACAGAGAAGACTCTTTCGATTAAACATAATATGTTCTGGAATACCGTCGGTTCGTTGACTAATTTAGGCTGTCAGTGGCTTATCACCATTTTGGTCGTTCGGCTGTCTGATGGATATAGTGCTGCAGGCATTTATTCGCTGGCTATGTCTATTTTCAACATGTTTTCTCAATTAGCCCAATACAGGATGTACACGGTGCAAATTGCAGATGTTGAAAGGAAAAACTCTGCTGGTGAATACCTGACTTTTCGTTTCTTTACTACTTTTATAGCGTTTGCAATGTTAGCCGTCTATTCCATTGCAACGTGTCGTATTGGTACGGTGCCCGCTATTCTTCTGTATGCTCTCTATAAAACCGCTGGCTTAGTCATTGATGTCATGCATGCTAATGATCAGGTTGGTCATAGGATGGACTATATTGGGAAATCCCTCATAATGCAGGGCATCGGCTCTCTCCTTTCATTCATTCTTGTCTTTGGATTTTTTAATAGCCTCGAAGGTGCACTGTTGCTTATGACGGTAGTGACAATAGGCATCGGAGTTATTTACGATTATCCAAGATCAAATCGGATTTCTGCAATCAAGCTTGGAATTAGCCGAGCGAAGGTCAGAGCCTTCCTATGTAGCTGTTTGCCCATCGTTCTGGGCGGCATTGCTGCTTCTGCGGCGCCGAATATTCCCAGGCAGTATTTATCTTATTCATTCGGAGATTCTGCTCTGGGTATTTATGCATCAGTTGCTGCACCTGTGGCAATTATCCAAATGGGTGCGACCTATATTTATAATCCTTTATTAGGTTATCTAGTAGAGCGTTACCATTCTAGAGAAAAGTCCTTTTTTTCGCTCATAGGTAAAATACTTGCTGGCATCTTTTTTGTCGGTGTCATATCTTCAGTTGCCCTTTTCTTTTTCGGTAAATTATTGCTGTCACTGTTTTATGGCGCTGGAATAGCTAAACATACCGATCTCCTTCAGCCTATGTTGGCTTGTGCCTTTTTGACTGGCATCGCTTGGTTTGTCAACGATTTGTTGGTTTCTCTTGATAATTACCGAGGGGTATTTGTTGGCAGCATGCTGTCCTTAATTAGTGCTGTCGCTGTTATGGCTCCTGCGCAAATGCTGTTTGGCTTAAATGGCCCTACTGTATCGGCGCTTATATCCAATGCCATTTGCCTTATTTATCAGTCTTCTGTTTTGGTGAAACAGACGCAACAATGGTTCGGGGAAAAGAGATAGGCCGATGATGTCTAAAGCTCACGCGCTATTAAAGCTTCAAAACACTGAATTGGATATCCTTCAGGTTGTCGCCGCATTCTGCTCTAAGCACGGCATCAGGTGGTGGCTTGACGGTGGAACATGTTTAGGAGCAATGCGTCATAGGGGGTTTATCCCTTGGGATGATGATATAGATATCGGAATGATGCGTTCAGATTATGACCGCTTTTGCTCTTTAGCCGAGGGTGGGTTACCGGAAGGATATTCGCTCCATACATCGCGGAATACTACTGGCTATGCTGCGATGTTTGCTAAGGTGTATCGCGATGGAACTCGCTTCGAGAATCAAGAGGCTCGAGAGGCTTCCAGTTCGATGGGCATTTTTGTCGACATCTTTCCATATGACCAGCTCTATACAGATAAACGCCTTCGTGCAAAGCAAGTCCGAACTGCATCAATTGCACAGAAAAGAGCCTATTTATATCATTCTTCTTCCATTGTTGTCCCTCATAAAGGGTTCCTTGGTCAACTCGAGCAAATTGGTTGTTCTGCTATGCACGTGGTGGAACAACTGGTTTCTCGAGGCGCATGCTCTTACCAGGATTTGTTCGATTCCTGTATTGCCGACTCAAATACGGGTGAGGTCTCTGATTACTGTCTGACGTTAAGCTGGCCGAATATGGCGCCAGTGCCTATTTCAGAGATTTTCCCTCTGAGCAGTGCGGTTTTCGAAGGCAGTGAATTCCCTGTTCCTCGTATGACGGATAAATATCTTACAACGATGTATGGCGATTGGAAAAAAATACCGTCACCGGATAATCGACATACCCATCTTCCGCTCTTGCTCGACTTTGGAGATGGGGAAGTCTGGACGGCACAGAATTAAGGATATGACATCTATATCAGATGAGGTTATGTGATGAGCTCCTCTATTTGTATTTTCACTCACCATTATCACCCGCAACTTAGTGGAATTGGTAATTTTGTCGATGGTCTCGCTCACGCCTTGACTGCACGCGGCGATAGGGTGGTTATCGTTACTAATGATTCGATGCGCGTGGGAGTCGGTCATTCAGTCGAAAACGGCCTGGAGGTAATTCGTCTTCCTTGCATTCCGTTACTTGATGGAAGACTTCCTCTTCCCAAAAAAACCAGTGATTATTACCGACTCCTGCAAACCCTTGATGATTATGAGTGGAATGGTGTTCTGATAAACACGAGACTTTTCCCTCTCTCGCTCGAAGGGCTGAAGTTTGCTGCGGATCATAGTGCTAAGGCTGTTGTTCTCGACCACGGCTCAGCGTATCTCTCTTTCAATCAGCCATTTCTTGATTATTTTGTTCGCCGATATGAAGATTGGATTACTGATCGCGTAAAGTCGTTTGAACCTGATTTCTATGGGATTTCTTCTAAAAGTGTTGAATGGCTTCAGCACTTTAATATCACTGCAAAAGGCGTAATTTCAAACTCAATCAATGCCTCATTCTATAGGAGTATTTCTTCGGGGAGAGATTTCCGATCTGAATTAGGTATCCCTCAGTCATCTTTGGTTGTAGCTTTTGTCGGGCGGCTTATTCCTGAAAAGGGAATTTATTCAATTATTGAGGCGGCTCGCACAAAAGATATTACCAAGCGTGATATTTGTTTTGTTCTTGCAGGGGATGGTCCGCTGGCTAATGAGGTCAAGGAAGCTTGTTCGTCTAACTTGTTTTGGCTTGGGAGATGTAACACAGAGGATATTTCCTCCTTACTTCAGCAAGCAGATGTGCTTTGTCTTCCAACTCGTTCCGAAGGCTTTTCAACGGTACTTCTTGAAGCTTCAGCCTGCGGAACGCCTGCAGTGGTAACAGACGTGGGCGGGGCACGCGAGCTTATCTTAGATGATAGCTACGGCACAATAATTCGGTCCATGGCATCTGATGAGGTGGTTTCGGCATTATGCAGGCTTTTTGATGATCGAAAGCTGCTTTCTCTTCAGTCTCGAAACTCTAGGGCGCTTGTTGAAAATCGATATAACTGGGATGCCACTGCTATGGATGTCGAGAAGGCGTTTTGTATTTGCTAAGTGATACTTGGCTGGCTTTTGTTCGGATGAAGTTGATAATCAAGGGCTTTTGTTCGGCTTTTGCGTGAAGTTGGATATAAGTGCCGATTTTGGTATTGTCGATTCCTCCTATTTCATGAATATTTGCTCGCTTGAGCACCGCTGAATATCAAGAAGCACGCCGCTGTTATTGCGCCTGGCTTTGGGGCCGACATGGGTCTCGGCGCCTATTTATTGCTAGCGTCCGGCGTCGCGTCGCTGCTGCATGTTGGCCTCGCCTGTATCAACCCAGACCGCGTTTCCTTAAGCTAGTGCCAAAGATTAAGGCTATCGTTGGGATGGGGGGGATAGTTGGAGCAGTTTTGTCCGATTAGAATGGCGTCGAAGTCTTATGCACCGCGCAATTGGGCGAGAGCCGCAGCGGATTTGTATCTCGCGATGGCAGATGGGGGGCTCCAGGTGAACGTCAGCTGTATGCCAGCCGTGCAAACTAAATATCCAAGCTTGAGATGTAACTTCGCGATGGTTAGTCCGGATGCTGTAAACTTTATTCATTACTAGACAGTGCGTTGGACTGTAAGGGCCGCATTTTCTTCGAGCGTCGCTAAGGGCCAACTATTATTTGGAATGGATGAAACTCGATTGTCATTTGCTTTAACAAAAGATTCAAAAGGATATCCGCGTGTTCTGGTAATTATTCCCGCTTATAACGAGCAGGAATGCATTCTCAATACCGTTGCTTCTATTAAGGCTGCTGGATATGACTATGTCGTAATTAACGACGGCTCACAGGATGGGACACTTAGGCTTTGTCGAGAGCATGATGTCAACATATTGGATCTCCCACAGAACCTTGGTATCGGTGGGGCGGTCCAGGCGGGGCATAAGTATGCTCAGAGATTTGGCTATGATATTGACATTCAGGTTGACGGCGATGGCCAACATGATCCTTCTTATATACCTGAGCTTGTTAAGCTGATTGAGGGTGGGGCGAGTCTGGCGATAGGCTCTCGATTCTTGGTCGAGACCGACGGTTTCCAATCAACCTTTATGCGTCGTGTTGGAATCAGGTGGCTCTCTTTTTTGCTTAAGTTGCTTACAGGTAAGGCGGTCACCGATCCCACTTCTGGCTTTAGAGCCTGCAATAAAGACGCCATCGACTTATTCTGCAAGAGCTATCCTGATGATTATCCGGAGCCGGAATCGATAGCTTTGGCTATGAAGCTTGGTCTCCCCGTTATGGAGGCACCTGTAAAGATGAATGAGCGCCAGGGCGGGCGTTCATCCATTGGGGTTCTCTCTTCCGTCTACTACATGATTAAAGTTACGCTTGCTATTGTCCTTGTGTGTTGGATCCATAGGGGAGACCAATAATGAATTTTTTTCTAAGGATTGGGGCAGCCATCTTTTTTGGTGGGTTCCTCGTTTATGTTCTTCGACTCGTATCCAAAGGAAAGATGCTTCTTAAGTATTCTTTGCTTTGGATTTTAATGTGCATGGCGGCCTTGCTTTGTGATTTATTCCCTCAGCTTATTTTTTATTGCTCCACGGCTATTGGGTTTGTTAACCCGGCCAATTTCCTCTTCCTGGGTGCAATTGTGCTGTTGCTTGCAATCTCTCTATCCCTTAGCGTTGCGGTGAGCCGTCATGTTTTGGCAATCAAAAGCCTTACACAAAGGATTGCCTTGCTCGAAAAAGAGCTTGAGAATCGGTTGGATTATTATGACTGAGCTTGATACAATTATTTGATTCAGTTTACTTTTAGTTCTTCAATGTTGCTAGTTGAGGAAAGTGGAAATCTGCCTTATACAAACGTTGCTTATACCCTTTGCTGAGGTCTGGATCGGTACCAAATCCGATGATTCTCATCGCGGGTTGCCATTTGCTTGTCAATGGAGGCGATATCCCTGCTCCGGCTGCAATGTTGTTTCAGCTGTTATGTCGTGGTCGAATAGTTTTGTATTAATAATGTAGAACAGATAATAGAATCAGCCGGAGGACTCCATTACAAAAGAGCGTAATTCCATTATCGAGCCATTTGGGTTAATTTCGATGTGGTGTGTAGTTACGCATCATTTTGTAATGCATAATGCAGATGATGTATCGGTTTTTGCTAGCCCTTTAACCCGTTAAATTTATTAGGACGATATCACTGGCCTGATGGCTGAACTACTACCACACTACCGCTACGCCCCAGTGGGGCTGGGTTTTAAATACGCCTTTGGAATGATATTGCTTTGGCTATCTTGCGGAAAACAATCTCGATGTTAGCGCCGGGCGATTTTAGCCGCTAATAGTCAAACTATTTTGACCAATCCCGGTCACCGAATAATGGCCACCGTGCCTCCCCGCCGCCACTACGCTGGTGGTGCCAACACGCCGGCGTTAGGAGGACCATTGAGGTG
>RQBM01000049.1:0-2863 GCA_008668795.1 Collinsella aerofaciens
GATGGCATGGGAAGCGGCAATGCTTATCCCGCTGCTGATCCGTCGATGGCGGCCGCAGACCGGAGCGTTGCTCTGCGTGGCATTGACCTTGGCGCATCTCATATTCGGCCCTTGCCTGTTGGGCGCCGATATTCTGGCATTGTTCATGCTGTATTCGGTGATCGTCTACGGCAATCCCAAAAACACGAAAGCCTTCATTGTTCTGGCGTTGGCCATCGGTCTTCTGGCTTCGGCGCTGATAGCATGGACCATGACCAATGGACCGCTGCTCACCGGAGGCAAAGTGCATACATGGAGCAGCTGGAATGGCTCAAATCCGAATGGCGTTATGGCCACGGAAGACACTCTCGGTTCCATCTACACAGGAACATCCATGTCGGAAGTCGCCAACATGGTGGCGCAATACATGCTGGCACTAACGCCGATTTTCGAAGTATGCATTATTTCTACCATTGTTATGTCGTTCTGGCATCGTGCGCGCATGGCAACCGTTCGCATGATGCGGGAACGCAATGAGGCAATCGCCGCGCGAGACCAGGATGAACGCGATATCGCCGCGTTGGCGGAACGCGCACGCATCGCACGTGACATGCACGATGTGGTGGCGCACACCCTGTCGATCATCATCGTGCAGTCTGATGGTGGCCGCTATGCGGGCACGCATGATCCCGCGGTTGCCAGAAACACCATGGAGACGATTCGACACGAATCGGAACGCGCACTGCATGACATGCAACGTCTTCTGGGAGTGTTTGGGGGCTCACCGCACGCCGATTATAACGATATCGACAATCTTGTGGAACAAGCGCAAAACGTCTCCCCCGACATTCGAATCCGACGGAATATCACCGGCACCGCCAGCCCAGAACAACTCGGCGAACAAGCCTCGATAGCTTCCTACCATGTAGTGCAGGAGGCGCTGACGAATATCCGCAAGTATGCGGGGCCGCACGTCGATGCGCATATTAAAGAATCATGGAACAACGGTTTGCTCACTTTGACCGTCACTGACAATGGTCGCGGAGCCGCGGCCAGTATCGACGGACATACTCCAGGCTATGGCCTGTTGGGCATGAGGGAACGTATCGAGTCAGCCGGAGGCTCGTTGCAGGCCGGACCTCGACTTGGCGGAGGCTTCGAAGTCATGGCCACCCTGCCTTACGGCGGTAAAGAACAGGTGACAGACGAAACCGGCGAACAGTATGCCTCGGAACAGTCCGAATCGTGCAACGCAACTGCCATATCCAGCAAAGCGAGATTATCCGACGAAGCAATCGCGTCTCACACAGCCGTCAACATATCGGCGCGAATCCCAGATCAACCATCGGAGCGGACGCAGGAAACCAACCAACCGACCGGTCGCGATCATCGTTCGAATGCCCTGCAACATCTGCGCATCACCGCACCCAATCTGCGTGATTTGCTCAAATCGTTGAAACTGGAATCCGTGGAACTTGCAAATACATCCAATGCGCGCAGTTCGAATTGGGTGGAACGTGTTTCCGCGTGGACGCAGCACCATTATGTACTGATGGATGCCGTCGGCGCCCTGCTACTGGTTGCGCTACTGAATCCCATGTCGGTTTCGCTCTTTTTCGATAGTCCACGCGATATGCAACTCTCGCGCGCGATCGCCACCTGCTGCGTATTGGCGCTGACCGTTCGTCGCAGGTTCCCCGAGACTTGCGCGCTTATTGTGTTCGTATTGTCAGTTGTGCAATTGGTGTTTTTGGGATCAATTGAGGTTGGACATATCGTAGCGTCGCTGTGTGCTCTGTATTCAGCCGTATTGTATGGGCGTGAACACGCATGGCGTTGGACCGGTCCTGCCGCTGTCACCTGTTCGGTGCTGATGGGCTTGAAAATCGCGGCCGATCAACACGGATACATTACCTTGTTCGGCGCCATCACCGCTTCCGTGGGCTTGACAAAACCGGTTTCAGCCGCGTCAAGCAGTACTGCGGCGTTTTTTACCGGCGTTATGTATACGGTTGCGGTGCTGATGCTGTGCGCCGGCATTATGGCATGGGCGCGTTGGACTCGCTCCAGTGATTCAAACGCACTGGTGTTGCAGGCGCGAGAGGAAGCGCTGGTGGCCGAGCAGGAGAAGCAGCGTATTCTCGCGGCGAATATGGAACGCGACCGTATCAGTGCCAGCATTCAGGCTGAAGTCACCGCCACGCTGAACAGCGTGATCAGCCAAGCCGTCGATGGTATCCGCATGTTGGACGCTGCCGAAGCACAAGGCAAAGAGCCTACTGCCGACGAGATTTCCGCAGCGTTCAAAGCCATCGGAGAACAGGGGCGCGCCGCGCTTAAGCGTATGCGCGAACTGCTCGGAGTGCTTCGTGAGACTGGTTTCAGCGATGACGCTCATGCCGGTAGCGCGAGCGAACTGCAGTTGAGGCCCGCAGCACCGCTGGAGGAGCAGCTGCAGCGCGCGTCTCGATAGCCGGTTCAAGTTTTTTCAGGGAGATTTAAGGGGTTGTTTCGCGCTGTGAGCGGAACGATGCCGATAAGGTGGAGAGTATGAGTGAAGAACAGAAGATTCGTGTGGTCATCGCCGATGATCAGGAATTGGTACGTGCCGGTTTCGCGATGGTGATCGGCTCGCAACCGGATATGGCGGTTGTCGGCCAGGCGCGCGATGGCGCGGAAGCGGTGGCTTTGGCGGAGACGCTGCATCCCGACGTGGTGCTGATGGACGTGCGTATGCCCGGTATGGACGGCATTGAGGCGACACGTCGGATCAGCGCGTTGCAGCATCGTTTCGCACCTGACGGAAGCGCGCTTGACGATGCGCATACCCGTGTGATCATTCTGACGACGTTCGATTTGGACGAATACGTGATGGCCGCGATCA
>RQBM01000202.1:0-74602 GCA_008668795.1 Collinsella aerofaciens
CCGGCGGGGTCCTGTGTAGTCACCCTTTGGGCGGAACTCTCCTAATGGGTTGAGCGTTCTGGATACTTGCTTGCTACCGTTTATCGCGTATAGCTACCGTTTGCGGAATAAGTAACACTCCTTAATAAACCGTGTAGAATCCCAGATAAGCACGGAGTTTTCCAGGGAGACGCTGTCCTTTGTTGTGTGCAAGGGGCGGCGTCTCTTTGGCGCTTGGAGACCGTTCTACAGCAGGACGGCGGACGTGCGTCACATATTGAAAAGCCAACGTCGAGATGGGTCGTGATGATAATGGGCAAGTACGTAATCGTGGTTGAATCTGGTTCGGATGTGACGCCGGAGCTCTGCGAGCGCTACGGCATCGTGCGCGTGCCTATGCATGTCACGATTGGTGACGAGACCGTTGAGGACGGCTCGATCGATCCGCTCGAGATTTATTCGCGCTGCAACGAGTTCGGCGTCATGCCCAAGACCAGCGGTTGCTTGCCGGCGGATTTTGCGCATGTGTACGACCGCATTCACGCCGAGCAGCCCGACGCGACTATCCTGCATCTCGCGTATTCCGAGGCCACGACCTGCTCGCATCAGTCCTCCAAGATTGCAGCTAAGGGGCGCGACTACGTGTTCTCCATGGACACGCGCTTTGTCTCGGTGGGCCAGTCACTCGTTGTCGTCGAGACCGCCAAGTATATTGAGTCTCATCCCGATGCCACCGTCGACGAAATTTTCTCTTTCACCAATTCGGTGATGGACCGCGTGCTGTTGGGCTTTGTCCCAACCGATCTCGCCTTCCTTAAGGCCGGCGGTCGTTTGTCCAACGTGGCATTCCTCGGTGCCCATCTGCTCAAGATTAAGCCCTGCATTGAAGTGACGGGCGGCAAGTTTGTGGCAACCAAGAAATTCCGCGGCTCTATGCTCAAGTGCGCCCGTGCCTTTATCGATCACATGGTTGCCAAGGGCGAGATTGACTACTCGCACATTGGCCTGGCGTATTCGGTAGGCCTTTCCGAAGAGCTGCGCGACGATATGGAAGTCTATGCGCACGACCTGGGCTTTAAGGACGTTACCTGGACTCAGGTCGGCGGCGTCATCTCGAGCCACTGCGGCCCGACCGCCTTTGGCGCGGTGCTTACGCTTAAGGCGTAGGGCCTGGCGTCTATCGATTTCTATTGCTTCGGCGGCGAGCGGGTTGTGACAACCTTCCCGCCGCTTTTGCGTGGAGTCAAATAGGACGATCTAATTGACCGCTAAACCGTTTCGCCATCAGGCGTATGGGCTAGAATGGCTCTGGCATTTTAATTGACAAAAACCAAAGAGAGGCAAGGTTGCGGGAATGGCTGAGATGACGCTTGAGGGTGTGGATGCTCATCCCGAGGACTCTGCGTATGCCCTGGGTCGCGTGCATTCGATCGAGACGATGGGAACGGTCGACGGACCCGGCATCCGCTTTGTGGTGTTTGTTCAGGGCTGTCCCATGCGCTGCGCGTATTGCCACAATCCCGATACCTGGTCTGTTAACGGCGGCACGATGGTGACCGTCGAGCACCTGATGGACGAGTTCCAGAGTAACCATGAGTTTTACCGTAGCGGCGGAATTACGGTTTCGGGCGGCGAGCCGCTCCTGCAGCCTGAGTTTTTGGCCGACCTGTTCCGTGCAATGCACAACAACCCCGATGGCCGCGTGCATACCTGCCTAGACAGCTGCGGCTATGCGTTTGATCCCAAGCATCCGGAGAAGTTCGATGCTGTGCTCAACGAGACCGATATGGTGCTGCTCGACATCAAGCATGCCGATCCGGCTGAGCATAAAAAGCTGACCGGCTGCGATCCTGCGCGCATCCTGGCGTTTGGCGATGAGCTTGCCCGTCGCAAGATTAAGGTTGTTATTCGCCACGTGGTGGTGCCGGGTATCACCGATACGGCGGAGGAATGCGAGAAGCTCGGTCGCCTGATTGCCCCGTGGCATAACGTGGTGGGCCTGGAGATGCTGCCGTATCACACGATGGGTGTCGTCAAGTACGAGCAACTGGGTATTCCCTATAAGCTCGAGGGCGTGCCCCAGATGGATACCGCGCGCATGCCCGAGCTGCGCAACGCCGTCATGGCCGGCATGAAAAAGCGCCGTGCGGAGCTCAGGTCGGCCATCGGCTAATAAGCCCGTCCCAAATTGATCACTCATTGGGGACAGACTTAAATGAGTGCCCCCGGGCACCTAGTTGATTGCTAAGGAGCCCCGTCAAGTTGCGGTGGAATAGTTCTTGTTTTTCGGCTTATGCCGCCCAAACAGGAACTATTTCACCGCAACTGCGTTTTGGGCAAAGATGCGCAACGGAATCGGTGTTTTTGCATAGAAACGCCTGTTTATTGTTTAGAGACACCTTAAACGCGACTGAATATCTTTGGAAAGAAATGCCTGCTATCGACATCGATGGCCGTACCTATGTCATGAGCGTCATGACATCGATGCCGTGGAGCGACCGCTCGAGCGAGGTTACGGCCGCGATTGCAAAGGCGCTGTTTGATACGCGAGCTGCACTGGCTTAGCGTGTTCGTGTGGCGAGGTCAAACAAAATGCTGGTACCATACCGTGGTTGAGAATTTCGTATAGGTTTGGGGAATGGTATGGCTACCATCGCGATTATCGGTGCGCTCGAAAAAGAGATCATGCAGATTAAGGAAGAGCTGAGCGACGTTTGCGAGGCGCGGGAGGCAGGCTTGACCGTTGTGAGCGGTGAGCTCGACGGTCTGACAGTTGTCGCCACAACGGCGGGCATGGGCACGGTGAACGCCGCTGCTGCAACACAGCACCTCATTAGCAAGTATGCTCCGCAGGCTGTTGTGTTTTCGGGCATTGCGGGCGGTTTGAACCCAAAGCTCCATATCGACGACGTGGTCATTGGCAAACGCTTGCGCTATCTGGATACCGATACCGCGCTTATCGCCGAGTCTGCACCGGGGCTCGAGGAGTTTGGCTCGACGCCCGCGCTGGTCGATATTGCCGCCGACGTGCTTGCTGAGCGTGGGTTTGTCGACGCTTCGACAAATGCAGTTGCTTCGAACGAGGGCACCAAGCAGTTCCTGGTCGGCACGATTGCCACGGGTAACCGCTTTGTGACGGGCGCCGCCATGCGCAACGACGCTATCGAGGCGACGCATGCCGATTGTGTCGGCATGGAGGGCGCGGCAATTGCCCATGTCGCAACCAAAAATGGTGTCGATTGCCTGGTGTTGCGCGCTATCAGCGATAATTGTGACGAGGCGTACGATGCAATTTGCGACCGAGAGTTCGATCTGTTCGAGTACGCGCGTGTCGCAAGTGACATCACGCTTGATATCGTCCGCCGCATTGCCGCTGCGCAATAGCGCGCTCTTTTGTAAGAACCTACGACCAAGGAGTGTCCATGGCCGATTCCATTAACTACCAGCTTGCCAAGTTCGTCGCCAGCTACGGCAAGGTTTCGCAGATTCCCGAGTCCACCTGCCCCGAGGTGAGCTTTGTCGGCCGCTCCAATGTGGGCAAGTCGTCGATTATGAACAAGCTCTTTGGCCGCAAGAACCTGGTCAAGGTTTCCAGTACGCCGGGCAAGACGAGCAACATCAACTTCTTTGAGGCCGACGACGTGCATTTCGTGGACCTGCCGGGTTACGGTTTCGCCCGTCGCTCCAAGGCCGAGCGCGACCGTTGGGCCAAGCTCATCGGTGACTTCTTCGACTCCGAGCGCAGCTTTAACCTGGTTGTGTCGCTGGTGGACATTCGTCACGACCCCAGCAAGCTCGACCACGACATGATCGACTACCTACAGGGCAACGAATTCAACTTTATCGTCTGTCTCACCAAGGCCGACAAACTCAGCCGTACCCAGCAGGCCCGCCAGGCAGCAGCCATCAAAAAGCAGCTCAACGTCCCGGCCGAAAACGTGATCATCACAAGCTCCCAAACCGGTGTGGGCATCGACGAACTCAAGCGCCGCATCGCCGAGGCCTGCCTCTAATAAGTGCCCCGCACCAGCAAGAGCCCTTACCAATAAAAAACAACTATCAGCCCGGCGCCCCTTCAAAGCGTGGGTCCCTGTAGACATCGCTAGCCACGTTGCCATAGGGCCACCCAGGGGCATCCCCTTAAAAACATTCCGCAGCATGAGGCCCGCTTATCCGCAGCTCCGAAGGAGCAGGATAAGCGGGCCTCAAGTGCGAGGACGTTTTTAAGGGGATACCCCTGGGCGGCCCGAAGGGATTAACCAGCGATGTCTACAGGTACTCGATTTGAGCGCCCTCGGTGTCGCACGTCAAAATATGCGTGTCACACTTGGGGAACTGCTCACGCAGCTTGACCTGCAGGAACTTGGCTACGATAGTGTCATCGGTTACGGCCATGAGGGTCGAGCCGGAGCCGCTGATCCAGATGGTCTTGGCACCGCCGTTAAGACAGGTGTCGCGCACGGCGTTGTAGTCGGGAATCAGGCGACGGCGATAGGGCTCCTGAATACGGTCGTCATTGGCGGCGGCAATCAGGTCCAGATCGCCGGTCTCGAGACCGCGCGTCATGCCGGCGATGCGGCCCATCTGCCATACGGCGGTGGAAAGCGGAATCTCCTGCGGCACGACCTTGCGCGCCTCACTCGTGTGTACCTCGTAGGGCGGAATCACGGTAATAAAACGCAGGCGATCGCTCACCTCGTAGCGCAGGCACTGGGGGAGCGAATCGGTCGGCGTAAAGGAGCAGACGGCGCCGCCCAGGATAGCGGGGGCGACGTTATCGGGATGGCCCTCGACCTCGGTGGCAATGCGGACGAGCTCGGCGCGGTCGACGGTGTGGCCCGTCAGCGCGGCGGCGGCCATAATGCCGGCGACAACGCAGGTGGAGCTGGAACCCAGGCCACGAGCGACGGGAACGTCAGTCTGAATGTCGATGGCGACGGGGAAGGCCGGCTCGCCCCATGCGGCAAGCGCATCGACAAAGCTCACGTAGACTAGGTTGTTCTCGTTTTGGAATTCCTCGGGGCAGCCCGTGATGGTGAGCTTGTCGGCGCGCTCGAAGGTGAAGTGCGAGTAGAGGCTGACGGCCATGCCGAGGGTGTCGTAGCCGATGCCCAAGTTGGCGCTTGTTGCTGGGACGGTGATTTTGATCATGTGGGTCCTCCTGGGCGGGTCTGGCCGTTTAGTTCGCTGCTCGGGCAGTCCTGGCTCGCTCGGAAAGCACATTAAGTGCTTTCCGGCTCGTGCGGAACTCGCGACGAACTAAACGGCCAGACCCGCTCGCATGCTCGTCATCATCCCGAAAGCTTAATAAAAAGAAGGTGCGCCGGCTTTCGCCGGCGCCTTATAAGGGATTTTAGTTGGAAGCCATCTTTTTTGCTGCAGACTCTACGTAGTTGGCCATGTCGGCTACGTCGCAGACGTCTTCGAAGCGGACGGGTTTGGATTCGAGTTCGGCGAGCTGGGTCGGGGCGACCGTGTTGGTGGCCTGCTCGAGTACACGCATGGCCTCAAAATCATCCTCGGGAACGTCGAGGCCCAGAGCGTCGCAGCAGGCGCGCGGGAACTTGTAGGGGCTTGCGGTCGAAAGCAGCACGCGGGCCTTGGCACCCTCGGCGGGGGCGACCTTTTCAAAGACGTGATAGCCGCAAGCGGTGTGCGGGTCGATCACGTAGCCGTTCGCATCCCAGCAGCTCTTGATGGCAGTGCGGACCTCGTCCTCGCTGGCCCAACCGCAGCCAAAGACGCTCTGAATCTTTGCCAGCAGGTCAGTGGGAACCTCGTAGCGACCAGTCTGCGCCAGCTGCTCCATAAGGCCGGCAACGAGTTCGCAGTCGCCATCGGACAGGAAGTAGAGCATGCGCTCCAGGTTGGAGCTAATAAGGATGTCCATCGACGGCGAGATGGTCGTGAAGAACGGACGGTTACGGTCGTAAACGCCGGTGGTCAGGAAGTCGGCCAATACGTTGTTCTTGTCGCTCGCGACGATGAGCTTGGCGACAGGCAGACCCATACGCTTGGCGTGGTAGCCGGCCAAGATATCGCCAAAGTTGCCGGTGGGCACACAGAACTCTACGGCGTCGCCAGCCTCGATAGCGCCGGCGCGCAGCAGCTGCGCATAGGCGGCAAAGTAGTAGACGACCTGCGGTACCAGACGGCCGACATTGATAGAGTTGGCGCTCGAAAGCACCGTGCCGGCGGCTTCCAGGCGCTCGGCAAGCTCCTTATCGGCAAAGATGCGCTTGACGGCGCTCTGGGCGTCGTCAAAGTTGCCGCGGATGCCGCAGACGGCGACGTTGTCGCCCTCCTGCGTGGACATCTGCAGGTTCTGGACGCGGCTAACCTTGCCCTCGGGATAAAAGACGGTGATGCCTGTGCCCGGAGCGTCGGCAAAACCGGCGAGTGCGGCCTTGCCGGTGTCGCCCGACGTGGCAGTGACGATCATGATGCGCTCGGAGCCGCCGTCCTTGGCGGAAGTGCGGGCCATGAGACGGGGAAGCATTTGCAGGGCGACATCCTTAAAGGCGCTCGTGGGGCCGCCAAAGAGCTCCATCACATAGGTCTGAGGGGCGTCAGCGCCCGGTGCGGCGTCGAGTTTGACGAGCGGCGTGACCTCTTCGCTCGCGAACGTGCCGCGGTATGCCTCATTCACACAGGCCGAAATTTCTTCGGTCGTGTAATCATTCAGTAACATTCCCAACACATCTTGAGCGATTTCAAAGTACGATTTATCTGCAAGCGATCTGATATCGACCTGCTGGATGCCGAGCTCGTCCGAGACAAACAAACCCCCGTCGGGAGCGATGCCGGTACGGATTGCCACCTTACTTGAGCACGATAAAGTGCGTCCTCGTGTACTATGATAAGTTCCCATATAACACTGCTCCTCGGATGCCTTGGTCCCAATCGGTGAAACCATGGTATCAGAGCGCGCAAAATAGGTTCGCAGAGGCTTTTTAGAAAGGTAACCTCCAGCCCATGATTAAGATTGCCAAGTTTGGCGGCTCGTCGGTCGCCGACGCCGAACACTTCAAAAAGATCAAGGCCATCGTCGACGCTGATCCTGCCCGCCGTTTTGTGGTGGTTTCCGCCTGCGGCCGCCGCTTTAAGGGCGACACCAAGGTGACCGACCTGCTCTACCTGGTTAACGCGCACGTTAAGTATCACGTGTCGTGCGAGGAGCTACTCGAGGACATTGGCCAGCGCTATTTTGATATCGCTGACGAGCTGGAGCTCACCTATCCCATCCGCGAGGAGTTTGCGGCCTTTGCCGAGCGCGCCCGCTCGGGCGGCTACTCCACCGAGGAGCTTGTGAGCCGCGGCGAGTACTTCACCGCTCGCCTGATGGCCGAGTACCTGGGCCTGCCGTTCCTGGACGCCGCGACGGTTGTGGCGTTCCATCACGACGGTACGCTCAGCATGAACCGTACCTCCGAGCTGGTGCAGGAGTACGGCCAGCAGGGCGGCTTTGTTATGCCCGGTTTCTACGGCGCGACGCGCGAGGGCCAGATTAAGCTGCTCGATCGTGGCGGTGGCGATATTTCCGGCTCGATCCTGGCCAAGTGCCTGGGCGCCGACCTGTACGAGAACTGGACCGACGTCTCGGGCTTCTATTCTGCCGACCCGCGCATCGTGCCCGAGGCTCAGCCCATCGCCCGCGTTACCTACGAGGAGCTGCGCGAGCTTTCGTACATGGGCGCAAGCGTCCTGCACGAGGAGGCCGTGTTCCCCGTACGCGAGGCGGGGATTCCGCTAGTCATCAAGAACACCAATGCGCCGCAGGACCCCGGCACTATCATTAGCGAGACGGCTGACGAGGGTGAGGCAGAGCCCATTATTACCGGCGTGACCGGCAAGCGCGGCTTTGTCGCCATCAACGTCGCCCGCGACCGCACCAAGCCCCGTGTTGGTTTTATGCGTCGCGCGCTTTCGGTCTTTGAGCGCTATGACGTTTCCGTCGAGCACATGCCCTCCGGTGTCGACCGCTTTGGCGCCGTGGTGCAGGAGCAGGACGTTCACGATTCGCTGTACTCGCTCGTGGGCGACATTCAGCAGGAGGTCGAGCCGCTCGAGATTGAGGTTGTCGAGGGCCTGGCGCTTATCGCGACCGTCGGTCGTAACCTGCGCGGTCGTGCCGGCATCTCTGGCCACCTGTTTGGCATGCTTGGCCAGGCGGGCGTGAGCGTGCGTATGATTTCGCAGAGCTGTGACGAGATCAACATTATCATCGGTGTGGAGGAGAAGGACTTCGATCTGGCGATCCAGACCATTTACCGTGCCTTCTCCGATGAGAACGGCATTGTGAAGGTCTCCGACCTGGAGGCTCCCGCGCCGGTCGATCCCGCCCTGGCCGCGCTCCACAAGTAGCTGCCATCCCGTTGATTTTTTGGGACATGTCTCATAAATCTACGGCGGGGCGTTTCGTTTCGGTTTCGTTTCGACGGGGCGGGTTTCGTGCCTGCCCCGTTCTTGTATACACTGGCTACAATAATCGGCCTGCTCGGCGTGCGGGCAAAAGCCAAAACCTTTAAAGGGGGAAGCATGAAACAGTACACGGTTGCTATTTTGGGCGCGACGGGAGCCGTGGGCACCCAGATGCTCGAGTGCCTCAACGAGCAGGAGTTCCCGGTCAGCAAGCTCAAGCTGCTGGCGAGCGCGCGCTCTGCGGGCAAAACCGTCGAGTTCCGCGGCGAGCAGATCGTGATCGAAGAGGCTTGCCCCGAGGCCTTTGAGGGCTGCGACATTGTGCTCGGAGCCGCCGGCGACGATATCGCGAAGGAGCTGCTGCCCGAGGCCGTCAAGCGCGGCGCCGTCGTGGTCGACAACAGCCATGCCTTCCGTATGGATCCCGAGGTGCCGCTGGTCGTGCCCGAGATCAATGCCGACGATATCAAGTGGCATCACGGCCTTATCGCCAACCCCAACTGCGCGACCATTATCGGTCTGGTTCCCACGTGGCCGCTGCACCAGCTCGCCGGCGTGAAGCGCATGATCGTCTCGACGTATCAGGCGGCTTCGGGTGCCGGCGCTCCCGGTATGGCCGAGCTCGAGGCCCAACTGGCCGCCCTGGGCCGCGGCGAGGAGATTCCCGAGCCGCGCGCATTTGCCGCCCAGCTGGCGAGCAACCTGATTCCGCAAATTGGCGGCGTCAAGGAGGAAGGCTTTACCTCCGAGGAGATGAAGCTGCAAAACGAGGGCCGCAAGATCATGCACCTGCCCGAGCTGCGCGTGAACTGCACCTGCGTGCGCGTGCCCGTGCTGCGTTCGCACTCCGAGAGCATTACGCTCGAGTTTGAGCGCGATATTACGGTGGAAGAGGCCCGTGCTGCGCTGGCTGCTGCTCCCGGCGTCAAGCTGGTTGACGATATGGTTGCCGAGGATGCACACGACCGCTTCCCCATGCCGATGGATACGTCCGACCAGGACCTGATTTGGGTCGGCCGCGTGCGTCGCGACATCTCGAACCCCGAGGCCGCGCGCGGTATCACCTTCTGGTGCTGCGGCGACCAAATCCGTAAGGGCGCGGCAACCAACGCCGTCCAGATCGCTAAGCTGCTCTGCGAGTAGTGTGACCTGTTCGGCGGTGACGCTGCTGCGAGCGGCCTGCGATGGGGCCGTTGTTGGTTGGGGCCGCTGGGCTGATGTGAGGGCACGTGGCCGTTGCGGGCCCTGATCCCGGCGGCGGCCTCGGCGCTTTGCGCCTGCCGCCTTGGGGGACTGTGGGGCGCGGCCGGCAGCTGCGGCGCTGTCGCGCCTGCTGCCTGCGGGGACTTTGGGGTTGGTGCGAATCGAGGTCTAATACTTTTCCGAGAAGTGAACGACCTTATTTGGACCCCCGAAGCATTGGCATATTTTGACCGCCATTTCCTGCGGTTTTGCGGTCTAAAGGTGTGGATGCTCCGGGGCTTCGATTTTACTCGTTCACTTCTCGGGAAAGTATTAGAGCTCAGCTGATAGAGGTACCGCTCTGGCGTCGATGCCCCGCGTCTTCTTCGTTTGATTGGGGAAAACAGCCTCGCTTAAACAATTACGAGCCCGCCCAGACGTATCTGCGGGGTTGTCTGCACAGTTCGCGGTATTATGTTTGCGGAGTTTTGAAAGGAGCCGCAGGTGGTCACGACGACGTTTGCTTCGCCTTTGGGCGAAATCTTGCTTGCCGCTGATGGCCGCGGTCTGACGGGGCTTTGGTTTGAGGGACAGGAGCACTTTGGCTCTACTCTGCTCAAAGAAGATGCGGAGCACGTTGAAGGTGCCGATGCGGTTTCTGGCGCCGGCGGTATGTCTTCGGTGGATCCGGCAAATGGTGCGGCTTCTTCGGTGCTTGAGCGTTCTTGGGCTTGGCTGAATGCTTATTTTGCGGGGCAGGAGCCTCGGTTTACGCCGCCGTTGCATATGATTGGCACGGCGTTTCAGCGCGAGGTTTGGTTTGAGCTGCTTTCTATCCCGCGTGGCGAGGTCGCTACGTACGGTGAGATAGCCCAGCGAGTTGCGGCTCGACATCGTGTGCCGGGAAACGAGGCTCCCGTTGTGTCCCCGCGTGCCGTGGGGGCTGCGGTTGCACGCAATCCCATTTCGATTATCGTGCCGTGCCATCGCGTGGTTGCCGCCGATGGTTCGCTCAACGGATATGCCGGCGGGCTTGACCGCAAGGAGTGGCTGCTTCGGCTCGAGGGCGCGTACGAGGAATAACGCCAGGGCACTTTGCATAGCCAAGACGCCGTTTCCGGTTGAGACCACTTGCTTGGACATCTTTCTACGCCCGCTTCTGCAGGGCATAGATCGACTTATCCATGTTGAACAGGTAAGCCGCGACGCAGACGATGAAGAATGCCGGCAGATTACCGAAACCGAAGACTTCGCAGCCAATCAGGATGGGTGCGAGCAGCGTATTGGTGGCGCTGCCAAAGACGGCTGCGTAGCCCAGCGCGGCGCAAAGCGCGATGGACATGCCGAGTTGAGCCTCGTTATGGCGACATCTGGGTAACAGAAAGGCCCGCGTTCCTCAGAGGCAAGATAGGCAATTCTGCTTTTGAGGTAGATCTCAATTCTGCCGACCGCATCAAACATTAACTGCCGGAGGGCTCGGTCAAATTCATACGTGTAGATGATGGTTTCGAATGTTGTGCCTTCGCGAAAGATGGTAATCCCGGACTTGCATTTGGTTTTGTAGGGAAAACAGTAGGCCGACAGTCTGTAGTGGCCGACTTCGACCAAAGCTCGCTCGAGTTCGCTTTGATCAGAGCACTTAAGACCCCTGTATTCTGTCAATAGTGCTATTTGTTCGTTGATGGATATCCGCGACTTCCGGTATTTCATTTAAGCCTCTTGATAGAAAAAGAGCTGGAGTTGCGCATCGTTGAGAGGCTTTCCAGCTTTAGCAAAACAAACTTATAAGATGCGACGGGCCGCGTCAAGATAATTACCGGACGGCCTAGGAGGCGGCTGGTTGGCTGGCTTAAAACCTAGCGCGTGAGATGACGCTCCACGCTATTCAGCGCGCTTGATAGGATGACGAACCACAGTCTTAAGTTTCTCCGGTGCACATTTGCGTGGATCGGAGAGATAGATTTCGTGATGGAAACGAGTGTCTGAGAAGTCGGGGACATAGCCCTGCTCGGTCGTGTATTCATTCATAGCGCCTACGGTCGCCGGTTCGTTGTCGTAGGGCCCGGTGTGCATGCATTGAACGCAGAGGCCCTCGTCAACTTTAAGCAGCTCGACGGCAGAAAAGTCAAGTTTCTTTTTGGTCGTGGCTTCCGCGACTGCCCAGTCAAAGTCATCTCGGGTGACGAAATCGGGCAGGCGAATGCACGAGATAAAGTTGAAATCGTCCTTGCGTACATAATCGATGTCGCCGCTCGGGGAGTCTTGCCACCAGAAACCCTCGAGCGGCGGTACCACAAAGTCGAAATAGCCCTTGATACTCCTTGAGCCTTTCTTCGACATCTTGACGGTATAGGCGATGCCGTAAAGCAGCGGCAGGGCGTTTTGATACTCGCCACCTTCGGTATTTGGGTCGCCCTTTCCGCGAACGGCAACGTAGCTCATAGGCGGGACAGTTACGATGCTCGGCTTGCTTGCAGGTTTGTAGAGCTCCTTGCATTCCTTCTTAAAGTCGAACGCCATGTTGGCCGCCTTTCTGCGTATTGGCCTGCTTAGATAACGGAATCATATCATAGAAACGAACAGCTGTTCGAATGATTTTGCTGACAGATAGAGATGCGTGCGTTGTGTTTGGCGGTCGGCCTGACCCCGTCGATGATTTCTCTGCCTTCCCGGCGCTTGCCTGCGCTCCCCGTTTCCCCATATAAAACCTGCCAAAATGAACCTGTCCCTTTTTGGCCGGCGTGAAATGGGTAATACTAAAGAGTTATCCGACCAGATGGGAATTAATCGATGGCTTATATCGAATTCAAAGACGTCATCAAGGCGTACGGAGAGGGCGATGCCCGCATTCACGCGCTCGACGGCGCGAGCTTTACCGTTGAGCGCGGTGAGCTCGCCATTATCCTGGGCGCCTCGGGTGCCGGCAAGACCACGGCGCTCAACATTCTGGGCGGCATGGATACGGCGACCTCCGGCACCGTGACGGTGGACGGGCGCGACGTGAGCTCTGCTAACGAGGCACAGCTCGTGGAATACCGCCGCGCCGATGTCGGCTTTGTCTTCCAGTTCTACAATCTGGTCCCCAACCTGACGGCGCTCGAAAACGTCGAGCTCGCGGCGCAAATTTGCCCCGATTCGCTCGATGCCGAACAGACGCTTCGCCAGGTTGGCCTGGGCGAGCGCCTGGGCAACTTTCCGGCACAGCTTTCGGGCGGCGAGCAGCAGCGCGTGTCCATCGCCCGCGCACTGGCAAAGAACCCCAAGCTGCTTCTGTGCGACGAGCCCACGGGCGCGCTCGACTACAAAACCGGCAAGCAGATATTGAAGCTGCTGCAGGATACCTGCCGCAAGCAGGGCATTACGGTCATCATCATCACGCACAACTCCGCGCTCGCGCCCATGGCCGATCGCCTGATCCGCTTTAAGAGTGGTCGTGTGGAGAGCGAGACGGTCCAGCAAAATCCCGTGCCTATCGAGACGATCGAGTGGTAGCGCCCATGGACCAGGACCGCCAAAACAGCCAAAACCACGATACGGAGCACGTGAGTCGCGACCGGGAGTTCGCGACCTACCGTACCGCTCAGAGCTCAAACGATATGGTGCCGACGGTATTTCGCCGTGGCATCTACCGCACAATCCGCGGCAGTCTTAAGCGCTTTTTGTCCATCGTGGTCATCACCGCGCTTGGCGTGAGCGTGATGTGCGGTCTTAAGGCAGGCTGCGAGGATTTGTGCGATTCGGTCGACGCCTATTTTGACCAGCAGAATGTCTATGACATTAACGTGCAGTCGACCTATGGCCTTACGCGCGACGATCTTGCGGCTATCCAAGAGGTCGACGGCGTCGAGACGGCCGAGGGTATCTACACCGAGACCGCCTACACCGCCGTGGGCACAACGCGCGAGCGCGTGGTCGTGCAAAGTCTTTCCAAGGAGAATATCGATCAACCGGTGCTGGTGAGCGGCGATTTGCCCGAGAGCGCCGGTGAGGTCGCGGTGACTTCGAAGTTCCTGAAGGCTTCGGGCAAAAAGCTCGGCGATACCGTGAGTTTTGCCGCCAATGACGCGAGCTCGTCCAACCAAAGTGCCAAGGACCAGTTTGCCGCGGGCGATTACACCATTACGGCCGAGGTCCTCGATCCCACCGACGTGAGCTCCGACTCGACAGTCAACGCCTTTCGCGCTGCTTCGGCTGCGGACTATAAGTTTTATGTGAACGAGGACGCCGCGACATCTTCTTCCTACTCCTCGGTCCACGTGATCGTCGAGGGAGCCAAGAGCCTCAACTCCTATTCGAATTCCTACACGACAAAGATCAACGAGGTCAAGGGCAATATCGAGAAGATCCGCGAGGAGCGTGAGAAGGCACGTGCTCAGGAGTTGACGGTTGACACGCCGGCAAGCTTAGATGCGGCCGAGCGCCAGGCGAATATGCTCTTTGGGATTGAACAGGACAACATCGACCGTATGGCCGAGGGCAGCGAGGAGCGCGTCCAGGCTCAGGCCGAGTTGGACCAGCGCTGCGCCGCCGCCAACCAACAATTCGCCGATGCCCGCGCCGAGCTTTCCGATCTGGGCGAATGCACCTGGTACATCCAGGACCGCGGTAACATCGCAAGCTACTCGAGCGTCGAGAGCGACAGTTCTTCGATCGAGGCCATCGCCACGGTTTTCCCATTCATCTTCTTTGTCGTCGCTGTGCTCATCAGCCTTACCACCGCCACGCGCATGGTCGAGGAGGAGCGCACACTCATTGGCCTGTATAAGGCGCTCGGATACTCGCGCGAGCGCATCCTGTCCAAATACGTGGACTATGCGCTGTGGGCGTGTCTGATCGGCGGCGTGCTCGGCAATATCATCGGATTTGTGGGCCTGCCGCTGTTCTTGTTTACGGTGTTCGACGACATGTACTCGCTGCCTCAGATGCTGCTTTCGTACGACATCGTGTCCTCGATCGTTTCGGTGGCGCTGTTTGCCGTTGGCGTGGTGGGCGCCACGATTATCGCCTGCCGCCACGAGATGGCCGAGACCCCAGCCTCGCTCATGCGTCCCAAGGCCCCGCGCGCCGGCTCGCGCATCTTGCTCGAGCGCATCGGCTTTATTTGGCGCCGCATGGGCTTCTTAAACAAGGTGGCGGCGCGTAACCTGTTCCGCTACAAAAAGCGTGCCTTTATGACCATCTTCGGTATCGCCGGCTGCACGGCGCTCGTGATCTGCGGTATGGGTATTCGTGATACGTCGGTCGCGCTGTCGCCCAAGCAGTACGGCCACGTCACGCGCTATGACCTGCTGGCGGTTGCCAATCCCGACGATTTTTCGCAGACGTGCGCGGCATTGGATGAGCGCAGCGCGGCCAAGGATTCTGACGTGACCGTGACTTCGACGCTGCCGATTATGACCGACAACGTCACCTTTACATTCGGCGGAAAGAGCGAGACCGTGCAGCTGATTGTGGTGCCCGATGACCGCACGAACGACCTGGACGACTACGTGCGTCTCGAGGATGAGTCCAAAGAGCCGCTGTCTTTGCGTGACGGAGACGTGTATCTGAGCAAGAGTTCACAGCTGGTGCTGGGGATTCAACCGGGCGATACGGCACACGTCCAGGATTCGTCGCTCAACGTAGCCAAGGTCAAAGTCAGCGACATTTCGCTCAACTATCTGGGCAATACGCTTTATATGACGCAGGGCACCTATGAGCGCGCGTTCGGTCGAAGCGTGCGCCTTAACGGTGTCTTTGTGCTGCTTAAGGGCTCAACTTCTGACCAGATTGCGTTTAGCAAGAAGCTTAAGAGCGACGGTTGGCTCACCATCTCAAGCACGGCCGAACATTGGCAGAACTACGAGGCGAACTTTGCGATTATCAATTCCGTCGTGGTGCTCGTGACCTTTATGGCGGCGTGCCTATCGTTTGTGGTGGTGTTTACGCTGTCCAACACGAATATCTCCGAGCGCGAACGCGAGCTGGCGACCATCAAGGTGCTGGGCTTCCGCCGTGGCGAGGTACACCACTACGTCAACAAGGAGACGCTGATCCTCACGGCGATTGGCACCGCACTGGGCGTGCCGCTGGGTGGCCTGCTTGCCGAGAGCTTTACGTACATCCTGCAGATGCCGTCGCTGTACTTTGACGTCGAAGTCGAGCCGCTGAGTTATGTGCTCGCCGTAGTGCTTTCCTTTGTCTTTACGTTTATCGTCAACCTCACTACCAATCGCACCCTCAACAAGATCGACATGGTCGGCGCCCTCAAAAGCGCCGAGTAACCTGTCCTGGGATTCAAGTTCTAGCGAGCTGCCGACGCGCCCGCAGCAGCATTTTTGCATAAACCGCCCCGCCAAATGCATACTTTGACGGGGCGGTTGCTTTTTGCCCACAGGTACCCCAGGGGGCGCCGTGCAAATTCCGGAGTATTCAGCATCCCGGAGTCCGCGAGTGTGGGAGCGGGCGCACAAAAGCGCATTGAAAGCCTGACTTTGAGCTCCGGCGCCTCGAGGACCGCTCATTTTTTTGCAGAATGCGGCCCGCGGCGCCTGTCTCTCGCCCAAAATCCAGTATGCAGGCACTCTCGGCTGCTGAATACTCCCAAAAATGCACGCCGCATCCTACCCCAGGCACTTGCAGCAAGAAGACGAATAGCCTCGGCCTCCCCGGTTACCGCAGGAGGCCCCAGGGCTTACCTCCCAAATCTTTCCGCAGGACGGAAGGATCCCGCCGCGCGAAGCGCACGGCGGGATCCTGACATGTCCGAGGACGATTTGGGAGGTAAGCCCTGGGGTCTCCGATGAGAGCAGTTTCGGCCGAGGCTATTCGTCGCCGAAGCTGATGCCCAGCGCCTTGGCCTCGCGCACTAGATCGCTCTGGGGGTCGACGTACTTGAGCTTGCCGGCGACCTCCTCGAGCGGCATGTGGCACATCTTGCCGTCACGCAGGGCAATCATGTAGCCAAACTCGCCGCGCAGGCAGCCGAGCGCTGCCTCGACGCCGCACTGGGTCGCAAAGATGCGGTCCTGGGCGTCGGGCTGGCCGCCGCGCTGCGTGTGGCCGGGGATGGCGACGCGGGTCTCGCGACCAGTCTTGGCTTCGATCTCCTTGGCGATGTCGTAGACAATCGACGGACTCGTGCGCTCGGCGAGCTTTTTCTTGTACTCCTTCTTGGACAGCGCCGCGTCCTCCTTGGAGATAGCGCCCTCGGCGACGGCCACGATGGTAAAGCGGCTGCCGGTCTCCATGCGATGCTCGATGGTCTTGATGACGTTATCCATGTCGTAGGGGATCTCGGGAATCAAGATGACATCCGCGCCGCCCGCGACGCCGGCGTATAGCGGGATCCAGCCAACCTTGTGGCCCATGATCTCGATAACGAACACGCGGCCGTGACTCGAAGCGGTGGTGTGAATGTCGTCGATGCACTTGGTGGCGACGTCGATGGCGCTCGTAAAGCCAAACGTCAGCTCGGTGCCCCAGGTGTCGTTATCGATGGTCTTAGGCAGGGCGATAACGTTGAGGCCCTCTTCGCGCAGACGGTTGGCGGTCTTGGTGGAGCCGTTGCCGCCCAGCATAAACAGGCAGTCGAGCTGCAGCTTATGATAGGTGTGGACCATTGCCGGCACCTTCTCGACGCCGTCGGCCTCGGGAATATCCAGGCGCTTGAACGGCGTACGGCTCGTGCCCAGGATGGTGCCGCCACGGGTAAGGATGCCGCTAAAATCGGCGGGCGTCATGACGCGGAACCGGCTGTAGATAAGGCCCTGGTAGCCGTCCTCAAAGCCATAAATCTCGATAGGCTCTTCGCTATTGGTCATAAGCGTTTTGACAATGCCGCGCATGGTGGCGTTGAGCGCCTGGCAGTCGCCGCCACTAGTAAGAAGACCGATTCTAAGCATGGTGAATCCTTCCGGGCAAGTTATAACATGCGCATAAGTTTACCCCCGCACACTGTTGATACGGGGGTAAAACGTGTTAGCTCAAGCGTATGGAAATGTAAGCAACGTCAGGCGAGCGTAAGGACGACGGTGCCAGCGCCTTACAGCGCGAAGGCATCGACGTCGCCCCAGTGGCGGCGCAGCGTGATGGCGGCAGCGGGCTCGGTGTTGTCAAAGACGACCGACCATTGCGTGTTGCTGGTGATGTCTTCCGGATTGGGCTCTTGCGCTGCGGCGCGTAGGGCCTTCCAAGCGACTGCCTCGTCCTGGGCACCGACATGGGCGTCAAGGACATCGGCGATTGCGACGGCGCGCTCTTTACCATGGCCAAGCTCGCCATTCTTTTGGTTGGGCAGCACTTCGTCGCCATGGCAGGCGTAGAAGTTCGTAACCTGGCATACAGGAGTCGCTTTGAAAGCGCGGTCCGGATCGCGCGGATCCCACTCTACTACGCGCGCGTCACCGGAGGCGTCGTTGATAAAGAAGTGGTAATCGCGTCCTGCCATGGCGTGCATGTCGTAGGCAGAAAGCAAGTCTACGGCCTCCTGCGTGGTAGCCGCGCGGTCGAGCACAAGGCGGATGGCGAGCGAAGTGTTGATGACGGGGCGTTGCGTGTCCTGGTCACAGGGCTTGGAATCCAGAGTGAGTACGGCAATGGACACGCCGCGTTCGTTAACACCGTCGAGCTGGGCAAACGGGCCCATGAGTGCAGCGGCGCGTCCGGCGACGGAGTCAAGCGGTGTGTTATCGCCCAGGTTGTTAAGGGCGGCAAGCCCGATGGAGGCATAGCCGCCTCGTGGGTGATTGCGCACCAGCAGCGCCGAGGTGTCGTCCTTAAAGTCGTAATTGCGACCGGTGCGCACGCGGCCTTTGGCATCTACGGCGACAAAAGCGCTGCAGGCAAACTGCGGCGCTTGGACATGTGCCGGCACACCGGGCAGCACCTGCGCCACCACGGCATCGATGTAGGCCTGGTCGTCGCGCACGCCAGCGGCGATGATGCGGTCGAGGTCGTAGTCGTAAGCGATGCCGATTGCGTACAGGTCATAGCCATCCGCGTAGCCGGTCAAGCGTTTGAGCGACGCGGCGGACTTGATTTGCTTGCGGTAAACGATGCCGGCGGCAGCGGCAAGGCCGACGGCGACTCCCGCGACACCGCAGGCGATGGCAATGTTACGTGGCTTCATGACGGCTCCTCTCGTCCTGTTAGCGCAATTGTCGCAAAGGGAGCGCGGGCATGATGGCTCAACTTGGTGAGCGGCGCGGAATTAAGCATGGAATGAAGAGTGCGGCACTGGCGTGGCGGGGTATGCTGGAGGGGACCATCAACCCGGCGAAAGGGGAGAGCATGACGGATCAGGAAACGCCCGAGCGCGTGCACGTGACTGCCGACGATATCGAGGCCGCCAACGACCTTATCGACTTTATCGAGGCATGCCCCAGCATGTTCCATACGGCGGCGACCATTATGGCCGAGCTCGACGAGGCGGGCTTTACCTACCTGCCCGAGAACGCGGCATGGGATATCGAGCCGGGCGGGCGTTATTACACGCAGCGCAACACCTCGAGCGTTATCGCCTTTAAGGTGGGCGAGGACCTGGCCGCGACGTGGGGCGAGGACGGCGTTGCCGGTGACTATCATTTTCAGCTGACGGCGTCGCACAGCGACTCGCCGACGTTTAAGGTTAAGGCCGTGCCCGAGCTCGACGGCGCGGGCGAGACGCTGCGCCTGAACACCGAGGCCTACGGCGGCATGATTGACTACACCTGGTTCGATCGCCCGCTGGCGCTCGCGGGCCGCGTGCTGGTGCGCGAGGGCGACCGTGTTGAGAGCCGTCTGCTTGCCACCGAGCGCGAGGTCGCTATTATCCCGAGCCTTGCCATCCACATGAACCGTGGCGTTAACGAGGGCTTTGCTCCCAACCGAGCCGTCGACTTGTGCCCACTCATCAGCGCCGGCGAACTCAAGCAGGGTGACTTTGATGCCCTGATCGCCGAAGAGCTGGATGTTGAGCCCGAGCAGATTCTGGGTCGCGACCTGTTCTTGGTCAATCGTCAGGATGCGCGCATCTGGGGCTGGGCCGACGAGTTTATCTCGACGCCCAAGCTTGACGACCTGGCCTGCGCCTATACCTCGCTACAGGCATTTTTGGGCGCCGAGAACGCGCACGACGTTTCGGTCTTTTGCTGCTTTGATAACGAGGAGGTTGGCTCCGAGACCAAGCAGGGCGCCATGTCGACGTTCTTGGCCGATGCGTTGCGACGCATTAACGGATCGCTGGGCTTTGATGATGAGTCGTACCATCGCGCCCTTGCCGCCTCGATGCTTGTAAGCTGCGACAACGCGCATGCCGTGCACCCCAACCACGCCGAGAAGTGCGATGCCCGCAACCAGGTGGTGCTTAACGGCGGCATCGTCATCAAGGAAGCCGCCAACCAGCACTACTGCACCGATGCCTTTAGCCGCGCGGTGTTCCAGGCCATCTGCGATGACGCCGACGTGCCCACGCAGGCCTTCGCCAACAAGAGCGATATGGCCGGCGGCTCCACGCTCGGCAACCTGTCGAACATGCAGGCGAGCATGCACGCCGTGGACGTGGGCCTGCCGCAGCTGGCCATGCACTCAAGCTACGAGACCGGCGGCGTACGCGACGTGATGTATGCCATCCGTGCCCTCACCGCTTTCTACGAGCGAAACCTAACCATCAACGGCGCCGAAAGCGTGGGGCTGTAAATGCAGGCCGAAGACATGAAGGCCGAGCGCAAGCTTGAGCTTATCGATCAGGGTTCGCAGCTGTTCGCCACTGCTTGCCGCGATTCAGGGGTCGACGTGTCCAAGGCGCGACCAACGAGTGCTGAAGAACTCAAGCGTAACGTCTATTCGGACCGCTATGACGAGGAGACGGACTGGCTCTAATAAGCGAAGTGTCGAAAACGCTAGATGTATGTTTGATATCACTTTGGCGAGAGTGTCGCAGACAGAACTACCGGTATAGCGCAAGCCAACCTGACTCCATTGCGCCAAACCTACCAAAAAGGGACAGGTTCATTTTGGCAGGTTTTATCTGGACAAATGCCGCAATGCCAACAGCTGGACAGAATTGTTAACACACCGCGGGTTGAGCAAACGTCAGCGGGCGACGTCCAGAGCGAACAAGTTGGCATGAAAAAGGCAAGGCATAGACCTTCTGGTCATGCCTTGCCTTTTGAATGACAATTTGTCGCTCTGGGCGGCTCGCAGCGTCGACTGATCCGCCGTTCGTTAGAACGGCGGAACCCTAATGCTCGATCCAGCAGCGAAGCGTCTCGCCGGCCTGCAGATGACGCAGGTTCTCCGCGGCGATGTCGATCACGTTGTTGAGCGTGGCGGCCAGGTGGAACCAGCCCGAGACGTGCGGCGTGATGAGCATGTTGGGCGCATCCCACAGGGGGCTTGTCGCAGGCAGCGGCTCGGGGTCGGTGACGTCGACCGCGGCGCCGGCGAGGTGTCCGGACTCAAGAGCGGCAACCAGATCGTCGGCAACAACAAGGTCACCGCGGCCGCCATTGGCAAAGAAGGCGCCCGGTTTCATCGCGGCGAAGAACTCGGCGTTCGCCAGGCCGCGAGTCTCGGGTGTGCTGGGCATAAAGACTGCGACGACGTCGGCCTCGGCCAGGCGCTCGGGCAGGGCGTCCATGCCGTCCATATCCTCAAACACAATGGGGTAGACGAGCGGATGGCGCTTGATGCCGCGGACGTGCGCGCCCATGCTGCGGCAGAGCGTGGCGAAGTGCCCGCCGATATCGCCCGCGCCCAGCACCAGCACATTGGCGTTTTTGAGCGAGGTGACCGGCCCCAAATCCTCCCAGCGATGCTCGCGCTGCAAGTCGTGATAGCCGGGCAGGCGCTTCATCATGGAAAGGACCATGGCAAACATGTGCTCGCTCACGGCCTGGCCGTAGGCGCCCACCGAGCAGGAAAGCTTGGCGTCGGCCGGCACGGTGCCGGCGGCCAAGTAATCGTCATAGCCGGCGGTCTGCAATTGCAACAGCTGGAGATGTTCGCATGTCGTGAGCATGTCAGGGTCGATGTTGCCCAGGATTACGTCGGCATCGGCGACCTGCTCG
The DNA here is from genome assembly GCA_008668795.1 of Collinsella aerofaciens. Classification (GTDB taxonomy): domain Bacteria; phylum Actinomycetota; class Coriobacteriia; order Coriobacteriales; family Coriobacteriaceae; genus Collinsella; species Collinsella aerofaciens_AS. Next base: position 21,612 of record RQBM01000202.1, read on the forward strand.
CGCGTGGCGGCGTCGGAGCTCGTGTAGATAAAGTCCTCGCCCGGAGCGCTCGACTCAAGAATTGCGCGATGGCGGTCGTTGACGGGCAACAAAACCAGGATGTTCACAAGCAGTCCTCTCCGCTCGACCTGCCAAAAAGGGACAGGTTTATTTTGGCAGGTTTTATCAGGCAAAACGCTCAAACAAAAACGCCGGATGCAAGACGAGCGTGCCCGTCAGCATCCGGCGCATCCACGGCTACCAGCTCAGCAGCTCGTAGCCGTCCTCGGTCACCACGAGCTGTACCTCGCACTGGGCCGAATCGCTGCCGTCCTTGGTGCGCACACACCAACCGTCACCCTTGCTAATCTTGATGTCGGGCGCTCCGGCATTGACCATGGGCTCAATGGTAAAGACCATGCCCGGAGCCATGATGGTGTCCACATCGGGTGCCTCGGTGGTAAAGCCCACAAACGGGTCCTCGTGGAACTCCTTGCCGATGCCGTGTCCGCCGTACTCGCGCACCACGCTAAAGCCGGCGTCCTCGACCGTCTTTTGCACGGCTTCGGCCATCACGGACAGCGGCAGCCATGGCTTGACGGCCGCCAGGCCCGCCTCCACGCTGGCACGGGTGACGTCGACAAGACGCTGGCGCTCGGCAGAGACCTCGCCGATGCAGAACATGCGGCTCGAGTCGCTAAAGTAGCCGTCCAAAATCGTGGAGCAGTCCACGTTGATGATGTCGCCCTCGTGCAGCACGTCTGTATCGCAGGGGATACCGTGACAGACCACATCGTTGATCGAGGTGCATACGCTCTTGGGGTAGCCTTCGTAGTTGAGGTCGGCCGGCGTACCACCGTGCTCGACGGTGTAGTCGTAGATCATCTGGTCGATCTGGTTGGTGGTCATGCCTGCGGCGATGTGCTCGCCTACGTAGTCGAGCACGCCTACGTTGATGGCTGCCGAGCGCTTGATGCCCTCGATATCGGCGGGCGTCTTGTAGAGCGTGCGGGGCAGAACCTCCCAGCCCTCCTCCCACAGGCGCTCGAGGCGCTCGTCGAAGGCGCTGTGACATTTCTTATATTTTTTGCCGCTGCCGCACCAGCAGGCGTCGTTGCGGCCGGGTACGGGTCCTTTGTCATACATGGCTAACTTCCTTTCATCCGCAGCTAGTATAGCCCACCCACGCGTCCATAAAAGTTGCGGTGATATAGTTCCGATTTAAGCGGTTTAACAGCACAAATAGGAACTGTATCACCGCAACTGATGGGGCGGGATGGCGGGCATTAGCTGCTGCGTGGTTTTGCTAGTAGCTCACCTGGCAGGGAATGCCGAGGGCTTGGACGCGCGCGGCAATGGCGTCGAGCACCTCAGGCGCTGCTTTGGCAAGGCCGGCGACCGGTGTCTCGCGCGCCACCGTGTAGATGGTCGCTTCTTGTGGGCGAATGCGCTCAAGCGCCGCGAGCCAGGGGGCAACGTACTCCTCGCCGGTGTTGTCGATGAGCTTGCCCTGATACTCGCCGGTCAAAAAGATCGTCTGGATAATAACGTGACCGTTAAAGCTCGCGAACGTTTCGATCTGGTGCTCGACGTTGTAGGGGCCAACAGGCTGGTCGAGCAGCTGGATAAACGCCGGGTCGACGGTATCGAGCTTAAGAATGTTGTCGTCGACCATCATGAGCGCATCGTGTACCTGGGGGCGGTCGGCGCGCGTGCCGTTGGAGAGCACGGCGATCTTGGAGTTTGGGGCAAGCTCGTCGCGCAGCGCGACGGCGCCGGCAATGGCCTGCGGAAACTCCGGTGCGGCGGTGGGCTCGCCGTTTCCTGCGAAGGTGATCACATCGGGGAGCTCGCCTTCGGCTGCCATTTCGCGCAGCTTGGCCTCGAGCGCGCCGAGTACCACGGCGGCTGTGTTGTGCGGCTCATGGCAGGGGCGCTCGGCGTTGAGGCCGTTTTCGCAGTATATGCAGTCGAACGTGCAGATTTTGCCGCTGGCCGGCATCATGTTGACGCCGAGCGAGAGACCAAGGCGACGGCTGCGAACGGGCCCAAAGATGGGGCTGGCATTCAAAAACGTAGACATAGGCATATGCTCCTCAAGACAATTGTGCCTAAGCATAGCATCGGCTCCAAAGCAAGGTGCGGGCTCTTGCTTTACAAGTTTCGTTTTTTCACGTCGCTTATTATGCCGTGCCATGAAAAGCCTCAGGTCGGGTACAGTTAATCTGTTAACAAGGCGTAAGGCAATGCGGGTCTATCCAACCGTACTGACGTGCAACTGGATGGGCATTGACGATGGGAACACAGTATGGATTTTACGGTCGAGAATGCGGGCACCACGATCGCCTGTCGCGAATATGCCGGCCCGGATGTGTCGCCTGATGCTCCTGCCTTGGTGTGCGTGCACGGCGCCTGCGTCGACGGCGTCTTTTTTGACGCCATCGCCCGCGAGCTCGCCTGTGACTACCGCGTCATTGCCTACGACCGCCGCGGTTGCGGCGAGAGCGGCGACGCTGCAGACGGACGCTACGACCTTGCCGTCCAGGCCGCCGACCTGCAGGCCGTTATCGAGCATATTGGCGCTCCGGCAAACGTGCTCGCGCACAGTGCCGGTACGCTGGTGACCCTGGAGCTTCTCCGTGCAAACCCCGCCATAATCTCGCGTGCGATTCTGCATGAACCCGCCGTGACGGATGAGGGTGCCGGCCTGGGCGCGGCCCCGGTTTTGCTCGAGATGATCGCCGCGGGAAAGGTCTCCAGGGCATTACGGGCCTTCCTGGGCGCCATCGGCGATTCGGACCCTGAGGCCCCCAAGTTAACCGAAGCGGAAGCCAAGCATGCCCTGCGCAACGGCCGCAGTTTCATGGCAAACGAATACGGGATTACTATGACCTGCGTTCCCGATTGGGATAGCGTTCGCGCGTCAAAAACGGTGGCCGCCGTGCTCCTGGGCGAGCTCTCGATTGGCACGCCCCGCGAGGCTGGTACGCGAGCGGCTGCCGAATATCTCGATTGTCTTCTCGTGACGATCCCGGGCGCGCATAACGGTCTGCGCGATCGCCCGGCAGCGGCTGCCCGGGCTGTCCGTGGCATCCTGGGGCTCTAACACCCGCAATGGCTAAAGCAGGCTTCACCCGCAAACGTTTCGGCCGTGTTAACAAATGTGCTCAAAACCTCACGTCTGCGACTTCAATCGCGCCGCCTGCCAACTCATAAAAATGTAACAGCATTCACGTACTTACCTGCATCGACAAGGTGTTACCCTTGTAGCATTTGGAACCCACCGCTACCATGCGAAACTATCGAAAGGGCCCCATATGCTCAATAATCACGAGGTCAATCTAACCGACGAGGAGGCTGCCGCTGAGGTCGCCCGTGTCGCGAAGACCTACCCCGTGGTGCGTTTGCTGTCGGCCGATCAGATTAAGAACGAGCCTAACTGCCTACTCGCCGGCAATCGGTGTCCTTGCCTGCGTCATTCAAGTCTTGAGGCCTTGACAGATTCCGATGAGGTGTCGGAGCAACTGCTCAACGATGGCGTTGAGTACCGCGCCTATCTGCGCCCTCTGAAGGTCGAGGGCGAGCCTCACGTCCTGCTGATGGTGCGTCCGATCGATGAGCAAGAGGCCGCAGAAGAGGACCTTGTCTACACCGACGTGCTGACGAGCGTGCGCAATCGCCGATATTACGAGGAAAAGCTCCGAAGCGCCCGCATGAATGCCGGCGTTGCGATGATTGACCTTGATGATTTTAGGGCCTTCAACGATACGTGTGGCCGTCATGCCGGCGACCTTGCACTCGGTGCTGTGGCGACAGCCATACGCAGCGGAATTCGTTCGACTGACGAGCTTGTGCGCTATGGCTGCGACAAGTTTGTGGTCGTCATGCCCAATATTCCCTCCGATGACTTCGCCCGTCGCCTGCATCAGGTATCCGAAGCCGTTCATTCCACGATTATTCCGGGCCATGAGTACGTGAGCTTGACGGCATGTGTTGGTGGCGTTCGCATTCATGGCGAGACGGTCGATGAGGGCGTTGGCCGTGCTGTCCAGTTACTGAGCCGCGCTAAGGCAAAAGCCGGTACGGTTGTGACCGATGCCGATTCCATCGAGGCCTTCCAAAGCGAAAAGCCTTTGGTGCTTATCGCCGATGACTCCGAGATGAACCGAGCTATTCTCAACGAGATGCTCAAGGACGAGTATTGCATCCTCGAGGCCGACAACGGTCGTACGGCGCTCGACATGGTCGACCGCTATGGCGATGAGTTATCGCTCGTGCTGCTGGACATTGTCATGCCGGGCATAAGTGGCTTTGAGGTGCTGGCCGATCTGTCGCGCCGATCGGGTATCGATAATCTGCCTGTCATCATGATTTCGAGCGAAGATTCCGATGATGCGGTTCTGCGCGCGTACGAGCTGGGCGCCTCGGACCATATCAACCGCCCGTTTGACTCCCGTGTCGTGCGCCGCCGTGTAAGCAACACCATCCGCCTATACGCCAAACAGCGCCGCCTGACGAACCTGCTGTCCCAGCAGTACAACGAGCGCGTCAAGAACAGTCGCATGCTCATCGACATCATGGCCGGCGTCATGGAGCTTCGCAACGGCGAGAGCGGCAGGCACGTTACGAACATCGAAAAGCTGACCGAGCTGCTGCTCGGCTGTCTGGTCCAGCGTAGCGGCGCGATCTCCCTCGACAATGAGGAGCGCTCCACGATTGCCCTGGCTTCGGCGCTGCACGATATCGGCAAGATGTCGATTGACGATGCGATTCTCAACAAACCCGGACGCCTTACGCCCGAGGAGTTCGAGATTATGAAGACGCATACCACGATCGGCGCCGACATGTTGCTTGAGCTGGGTAGCCATCACGCCGGCAATGCGCTTATGGAATATGCGTACCAGATTGCGCGTTGGCATCACGAGCGCTGGGACGGCAAGGGTTATCCCGATGGCCTTAAGGGCGACGAAATTCCCATTGCCGCACAGGTGGTTTCGGTGGCCGACGTGTACGATGCGCTGACGAGCGTGCGCGTGTACAAGGATGCCATCCCGCACGAGGAGGCTATCCAGATGATCCTGGACGGTAAGTGCGGTACCTTTAACCCGTTGCTGCTCGATTGCCTGCTCGAGGTGCAGGACCAAATTGCCGAGACGTTGGCACGCCCCGCTGACGTCGTCGCGTTTCCCACGATTTAGTTTGACCAAAGGAGTTTTTAACCCATGATTTCCATGCGTGAGGCGTATGAGAAGATCGGCGCTAATTATGATGACGCGTGCGCTCGGCTGATGGGCGAGGAAATGCTTGCCCGCTTTGCCCTCAAGTTTTTGGATGACGAGAGCATGGACAAGCTGGAGGCTGCCATGGCGGCGGGAGACGCTGAAGGTGCGTTTATGGCAGTGCATACGCTCAAGGGCGTGAGCCAGAACCTGGGATTCGATAATCTGTACGAGCCGGCGGTTGTGGTGACCGATGCGCTGCGCGGCGCCGATGCCGTTGACGGCGCACGCGAGGGAATGCATGCACTGCAGCAGCAATATGCGGCTACGATGTCGGCCCTGCGCGAGGCGGCTGAATAAGAGCTTGCGAGCCTTGGGCTGTATGCCGGCCGCGTATAGGCAAAAGGGCGCCCCGTCGGACCATGTGGCCGGCGGGGCGCCCTTATCTGTTATGCGGTTCGCGAGCTAGCGTGTCTGCTTTACCTTGGCCGCCGCCTCGACAAACGACTTCCACAGATTAAAGTCGGTCTCGAGCGTCTTCCACGTGTACTCAGGGTGCCATTGCACGCCCAGGCAGAAAGGCTGGCCTTCGACTTCGATGCACTCGGGAACGCCGTCGGTTGCCTTGGCGACCAAGCGCGTGCTTTTACCCAGGCGGTCGACGCAGCAGTGATGTGCCGAGTTGGTCTGGATCAGCCTGTGCCCGCCAACCGCGCGCTCCAGCAGCGAGCCCGGCACGACCTCGACGGGGTGCACGGGATCGTTGAGCACGTGGGTATGGCGCCACTGCGTGCGGCCCTCGCGCGCACCCAGGCTCGGCACGTCCATGCACAGGGTGCCGCCGGTGGCGACATTGAGCAGCTGCGTGCCTCGGCAGGTGGTAAAGAGCGGCTTCTTGGCGCGAAGCACCTCGTTAACCAGCTTAAACTCAAAACGGTCGCGAATCTCGCAGCACAGCGTGGGGTCGTAAGGACGCTCGTCGCCCCAGCGTTTGGGGTTGACGTCCGGGCCGCCGGGAACAGCGATACCGTCAGCGATTTCCACGTAATGACGGATAACATCGACGTCTTCGGTAATAGACATCTGTAGCGGCAGGCCACCGGCGGCAAGGATGGCATCGACAAAGACACTTGCGATTTCCTCGTTGGGGGAGAGCGTCTCGCTCAAAAACGGTTTTGCCTCTTCCCAACGCGGCGCGACGAGGATGAGCGGACGGTCGGCGGGGGCGACGTCGACGTGCGGGGTGTAGGACGATGAAGTGCGAGTTCCGATCATAGGTGTAACTTTCGAGTTTGGATGGGCATGGCGGGCGGGCGGTCTGGCTAGTGCCCCTTGATGGAGTTGAGGAAGTCCTGGGCGCGCTTGGTCTGGGGATGGTCGAAGAACTCGTCGGGTGTGCCGGTTTCCACGATCTGGCCGTCGGCCATAAACACGACGCGGTCGGCCACGCGGCGGGCAAAGTTCATTTCGTGCGTGATAACAATCATCGTCATGCCCTGCTGGGCCAGACGGACCATGACCTCGAGCACCTCGTTGATCATTTCGGGATCGAGGGCGCTTGTGGGCTCGTCAAAAAGCATGGCCTTGGGCTGCATGGCGAGTGAACGGGCGATGGCCACGCGCTGCTGCTGGCCGCCCGAAAGCTGTGCGGGCACCTTGTCGGCCTGCTCGGCCACGCCCACGCGGCCCAGCAGGTCCATGGCGCGCTCGCGGGCCTCGTCCTTGGAGACACCCAGCACATCGACCGGTCCCAGCATGACGTTCTGCAGCACCGTCATATGTGCAAACAGGTTGAACTGCTGAAACACCATGCCCAGCTCGGCACGCATGCGGGCAAGGTCCTTGCCTTCCTGCGGCAGGGGCTCGCCCTCGATGAGGATCTCGCCCGAGTCGATGGTTTCCAGGCGGTTGATGGTGCGGCACATGGTCGACTTGCCCGAGCCCGAGGGGCCGATCACAACGACGACCTCGCCGCGGTCGACCGAGAGATTGATGTCGTTGAGGACATGTAGATCGCCATAGTGCTTATCGACGTGTCTGAGCTCGATCAGCGGCTGATTGCCGGTTGAAGAGGTGCTCTGTGCCATGGTGCTCGGCTCCTTATGATTCGAAATGGTAAAGCGTTAGCGGATGATGGTCGCACCGGTCTTGTGCGAAACGTAGACAGCGGCCTTGTTGATCGCGACGTTGATGAGGATGTAGATGACCGCGATAACCAGGTAGACCGACACGAGGGCGTCGTAGTTGGTAATGAGCACGCGGGCGTTTTGCATGAGGTCGGGGTAGCTCACCACGTAGGCGACGGTGGTGTCCTTGACCACGACTACGAGCTGAGAAATCAACGACGGAATGATAAAGCGAATCGCCTGTGGCAGCACGATTTTAAAGGTGATTTTGGCTTTGGAGAGACCGAGCGCTTGGGCCGCCTCGACCTGGCCGCGCGGCACGGCGTTGACGCCGGCACGGAAGATTTCGGCAAGTACGCCGGCTGCAGCGAGCGCGACGGGAAGCGTGAGCATCCAAAACGACGGCAGCGCGATCTTGTACTGGGGCAGCACCAAAAAGAAGAAGTAGATGAACAGAAGGCTCGGCACGCCGCGGAAGAAATCGGTGAGCACGCGGCAGACCAGCTGCAGCGGCTTGATGCCGCTGGTGCGGCCGAGCATAAGGGCTAAGCCCAGTACCAGCGCAATGACGCCGGCGGTGAGTGCGACTTTAACGGTGCCCTCAAAGCCGGCAAGCAGGAACTTCCAGGTGGTGAGGTGCGTAAAGAAGTACCAATAGTGGACCGAAAGCTGGCCGGTCACATAAAAGCGCTGTAGTACCAGGACGACGAGTGCGGCGACGGCAACAAGCGAGATGGCGGTGCCGATGCGGATCTTGGCGCGCATCTTGGGGCCGGGAGCCTCGTAGAGCGCATCGCGCATGGTGAGTGCAGGGGAGGAATGCTTGCTCATCGGAGAATCCTCACCTTCTTATCGATGTAGTTGCCAATGTGGCTCACCACAAAAGCCGTGCCCAGGTAGCCGAGCGCCGAGATAAAGAACGCGGCGACGCCACCAAGTGAGCGCGTGTTGATATAGCTCACCACGCCGGTGAGCTCCTGCGGTTTAAGCGGCACCTGGCTGCCGAGCGCGGTGGTGAGCATGACGGCGATAAAGAGGTTGGTCATGGGCAGCACGCTCGAGCGCAGCGCCTGCGGAATCACGATCTTGGCGAGGATACGGTTAAAGCTCATGCCGAGCGAACGGGCGGCTTCGACCTGACCGACGCCGACGGTGTTGATGCCGCTCATAAAGTTCTCGGAGCCAAAGGCCGAGCCCAAGAGGACCGTGGCGACGATAACGCAGGTGCGGTAGGGCAGGACGACCTTGAGCGGCGGCAGCGCGTAGACGACGATGATGAGCAGCGCGATGCCGGGGATGTTACGGAAGACCTGGACATACAGGTCGCCAAAGACGCGCAGCGGCTTGAGCGGCGACACGCGCATCACGGTGACGGCGACGGCCAGCACCATGGCGATGGCAAACGACTCAAGCGTCATGCCCCAGGTTGCGAGCAGCGCGTCGATATAGTTCTGGCCATAGAGCGACCAGAGTTCGGAGAGACTCATGCGGACCTCCCGCCGATAAGGAAAGGGGCTCCCGTGTGTACGGAAGCCCCGACAACTCAGTGAGGAAACAGTTTACCGCAATAAAGCGCATCATGCGTTTCCGTATGGTTTCGTTGCGGCCGTTACCAGGCTCGCTGCCTAGGCGCCGATCTCGGGCAGCTCGGGAACGTTGGTGTCGCCCGTGCGGTCGCCGATGCAGATCTGCCACAGCTCGGTCCAGGTGCCATCGTCCTCGATCTTCTTAAGGAAGTCGTTGACAAAGGCGACGCCGTCGGAATCGAGCGGCAGGCCGATGCCATAGGGCTCCTTGCTGCCGAAGGGCTTGCCGGCGATCTTGTACTTACCGGGCTCGCGGACCAGGGCGCTCTGCTGCATGTTGTTATCGATGACGTAGGCGTCAACGCGGCCCTGCTGGAGTGCCTGACGAGCCTCCTCGTCGGTCTTGAACTCCTGCTGGCTGGCCTTGGGAGCGAACTCCTCCAGGATGGCGGGGCCGTTGGAGCCGGACTGGACGGCGACGTTCTTGTCGGCCAGGTCGTCGACGCTCTTGATGTCGTCGTTATCGGCGAGTACCAGGATGGCCTGCTGGGTGTAGTAGTAGGGACCGGCAAAGGAGACGAGCTTCTTGCGCTCATCGGTAATGGTGTAGGTGGCGAAGACGGCGTCGACCTGGCCGTTCTGCAGGACGGACTCACGCGTGTCCGAGGTTACCTGGGTGATCTCGACCTTGTTCTCGCCCAGAATGTAGTTGGACAGGAGCTGTGCGATACCGGCGTCGAAGCCGCGGGTCTGACCGTCTTTCTCGTTGAGGAGGGAGAAGAGCGTGGAGGTCTGAACGCCACCGATCTTAAAGACGCCGGCGTCCTTGACGGCCGTGGCCCAGGTGCTGGCGGCGATGGCGTCGTCATCGGCCTTGGGGCCGTTGTCGACGAGCTTGTCGAATGCCTTGGCATCGAGTGTGGTGGAAGCCTCGGTATCACTGGAGCTCTTGGAAGAGCCGGCGGCGGAACCCTTGTCGGCCTCGGCGCTGGTGTCGGAGCAGCCGGCAAGACCAAGGCCGGCGACGGTTGCGAAAGTGGCGGCAACGAAGCCGCGACGGTCGAGAACGACCTGCTGGGAGAGGTTCTTGCTCATGGTAGAACACCTTTCTCAATAAAATCCCTAGCGGTTGAGTAGAGTTATACCCTATCGCGCTCAAATGGGTCAACACGAAATAACTCAGAAACATACTTACCTTATGGGTTATTGTACCTACCAAAAAGGGACAGGCACCTTTGTGGTGGTTCTTGCAGATGTGGTGGCATGCCTTGCTGCTTTGTCTCGATCTGTAACAGGTAGACGAGGAAATGGGTTCTTACTGTTACAGATTGAGATTTTCTCTTCAGGGGAATTCGAATGTCTCAATCTGTAACAGTTAGACGGGAATTCGGGCTCTAGATGTTACAGATTGAGATAATCGCGTCGCGAAAATTAAAACCTCCGCAGGGATGCTTCCCTTGCGGAGGTTTTCTTACTCGTTGAGTAGCCTTACGGCTTCGGCGGCCATGTTCTCGACCGTCATGCCGTTCTGAGCGAGCAGCTCGTTGGGGTCGTAGCGGTCGGGGAAGCCCTTGGCGATGCCGAAGGTGCGCGTGCGCACGGGCGTGCAGGCCAGGTAGCACGCCACGCGCTCGCCCCAGCCGCCGTCCAAGATGCCGTCCTCGAGGGTGACGACGACGCGATGCTCGGCGGCAAGGCTGTCGAGGAACTCGCGGTCGAGCTCGGTTGCGAAGCGCGGGTTGACGAGCGTGGCTTCGATACCGTACTCGGCGGCCAGGCGGTTTGCCACGCGCTCGCCCAGCTCAAAGAAATCACCGAGTGCGAGCACTGCTACGTCGCGACCCTGGCGAACCACGTTGTAGTGAACGGCACTGTAGTCGGTGTCTTCGGTGGGCGCAAGGTCGGGACGGCTCACCAGGCCAATGCCGGGCACGCGAATCGCCACAGGATGTTCGCGATGGTCGAGCGACCAGTTCAGCATGGACAGATATTCCTCCATGCAGGCCGGCGCTAGGTAGCGCATGTTGGGAAGAGCGCCCAGCATGGAAATATCGAAGAACGAGAGGTGCGTCTCGGACGTGGTGCCAAAGATCGAGGCGCCAAACACCAATATGGTTGCGGGGGCATCGTTGAGGCACAGGTCGTGCCACAGTTCGTCGTAGGCGCGCTGCAAAAACGTGCCGTACACACCAAAGACTGGCTTGGCGCCCGAGCGCGCAAGTGCGGTGGCAAAGGTCACGGCGTGTTCCTCGGCAATGCCCACGTCGACAAACTGCTTGCCGGCGGCAGCGCGAAGCTCGGGTGTAAAGCCCATGATGTAGGGCGTGGCGGCCGTGATGCCCACGACCTGCGGATCGCGCTCGATGGCGGCGCTGAGCGCCTCGCCCGTAATATCGGCATAGGTGCGCGGTGCGGGCTCGCTCGGATGGCCCGGGCAGAGCTTGCGTCCAGTCGCCATGTCAAACGGACCCACGTGGTGCCAGCGTTCCGGGTCGCTCTGGGCCGGCTTAAAGCCCTTACCCTTGGCGGTGGAGACGTGCAGCACGATGGGGTGATCGATATTGCGCAGTTCCTGCAGCGCGTCGACTAGGGCCAACACATCGTTACCGGCGTCCAGGTAGCGGTAGTCGAGCCCCATCGCGCGGAAAATGTTGCGCTCACAGGTACCGTTGCTGGCGCGCAGCTCGGCCAGATTGCGATAGAGGCCACCGTGGTTTTCGGCAATGGACTGGTCGTTATCGTTGACGATGATGATCAGGTTGCTGTCGAGCTCGGCGGCATTGTTAAAGCCCTCAAACGCCAGGCCGCCCGAAAGCGAACCGTCGCCAATAACGGTAATGACGTTATACGTGTCACCCGCCAGGTCGCGCGCGTGGGCAAGGCCGCAGCCCAAGCTCACCGAGGTCGAGGTATGCCCCATGGCAAACAGGTCGTGCTCGGACTCGTCGGGATTGGCAAAGCCAGAAGCCTCACCATAACGCTCCGGATCGATATAGGTGTACGCGCGCCCAGTCAGCGCCTTGTGGGCGTAGGTCTGGTGCGACACGTCAAAGACAATTTTGTCGGTGGGGGAGTTAAACACGCGATGGAGCGCGACCGTGAGCTCAACGACGCCCAGGTTGGGGGCAACGTGTCCGCCGACAGCGGCGGAGCTTTCGAGGATTGCCTGGCGGATCTCGCCGCAGAGCAGCGGAAGCTCGGCGCGATCGAGAGCCTTGACGTCCTCGGGCGTTGTCGTTTGCGTAAGCAGCATCGTTATGGGTTACTCCATGCGAATCGTGCGCCGGCGCTCCCTCGGCCGGCACAATTGCACAAGACAGTCTCGCACATTTTGGCGTTTGATATGTGACGGCGGCGCGGTAATTCGCCAACTGGTGGGGCAAAACGTTTTGTCCGATGCCATACTGGTAGATTCGATGATGATTTTATTCATTGCGTGCAGGCCGCGGCTTGCCGCCGTGAGCCGCTGGAAGGAGGCAGCATGTCCGATGCCGTTCGTGCCGAGAAAATCGCGCACGAGGTCGACTTTGCTGCCCGTCAGCTGGCCCAGGCGGGTCGCCTGGACTTGACGCGCGAGTTTATCCAGCATGGTGACGTGACGGTCTATGCACATGTGACTTCGGTAGCGCGGGCGAGCCTGTCCTTTGCCGAGCGCTTGGGCCGTGCTGGCATTTCGGTCGACCGTGCCTCGTTGCTGCGCGGAGCCTTGCTGCACGACTACTTTCTCTATGACTGGCACGACCCCGACCCGAGCCATCGACTGCACGGATTTCGACATCCGTTTTTTGCCCTGGCGCGTGCCGAGGAAGATTTTGAGCTGACGCCGCGAGAGCGGAATATTATCGTGCGGCATATGTTTCCGCTGGTGCCGGTGCCGCCGACGTGTCGCGAGGCGTGGATTGTTTGTCTGGCGGATAAATGGTGTGCTCTGCGTGAGACGGTCGCCGGCCGCCTGCCGCGCAAGGACGAGACGGACGATAGCGTGAGTAAAGCATCGAGTGAAAAGAGGAGAGGGTAGACGGTGGGGACCGCAATCGACATGTCCTTTGACGGCGCGACGCTTGCCGCCTGCCCGCTTTCGGCACTGGTGCTCTCGTTTGCCTTCTACGGTTTTTGCGGCTGGGCATGGGAATCGACAGTCTGCGCCATGCTCAACCACGGACGCTTTGCCAACAGCGGCTTTTTGCTGGGACCGTGTTGCCCTATCTATGGCGCGGGCGGCATTGCCTGCTGGCTGCTGTTGCGCGGGATTCCGGATGCCCCGAGCCAGTTTGTCGCTGCAGCGCTCGTATGCAGCGTGATTGAGTACAGCGTAGGCGTGCTGTTGGAAAAAACAACGGGCGCTCGCTTTTGGGACTATTCGCATCTGCCGTTTAACCTGCACGGACGTATCTGTCTGTACTGGGCCTGCGCGTTTGGCCTGGGTGCGTTGTGCATTTGCCGTTTAGTGGAGCCGGCATTGCTGGGGCTGCTTGGCCATCTGCCGGTGCTGATTGTGCGGTTGTCCGCCTTTATCGTCGCGGTCGCGATGATGGTCGACGCGTTGTGCTCATTGGCGAGCTGGCGGCGTCTGTCTGATCAGCTGGAGCGCGTCCGGGCCGACCTTGCCGACCGCATCAACGAGTCGCTTGCCGATGCCTCGGACTCAATGCTCGAGCGCATTCCCGAATCGACGATTGACTCGGTGACACAGACGCACATCCGTAGCCGTGCCGTTAACGCGTGGCTGGCCGAGCTGGGTGACGCCGCGCTCGATGCCCTGCGCGAGAAGGCTTCAATGCCGACGTTTATCGCGGATGGTGCTCGCGGCCTGGCACTTGCTGCCCGCTGCGTGGCCGATGCCGCGCCGAGCATGCCGCGTCCGTCGCTCAGTCGTCGCCTTGCCGGCAAGCGCATAAGCCGTCCGGTGCCGAGCGTGTCACTCAGCCGCCGCGACCTGCGCTTCTTCAATGCCTTCCCGCGCTTGCGTATCAACCGCTACGAGGGCGTCATCCGAGCTACCGACCTTCGTGACCGAGCCCGCGAGCTGTTCCGCCACTAGCCGGGACGGGCGCGCTCACGGCTTCCTTGCTCGCGTATTTCCCGTTGGTTTCGCGCCCGTTGCCGCGCCGTTTCCAAGATTGCGGTGCCGTTGGAGACGGCAAGATTTGGGTCGAGCCGGTCGAGGAGGTTATCCGCATCCGCACCGGCGAACATGGCCCCTCTGCGGTGTAGGACAATCTTTCGCCTGACGGGCGTGCCTCTCTTGGGGCGCGCCCGTTCTCGTCTACAATATCGTGCAGACGAAGGAGAGGCATGCCCATGATCAAGATGTTTGCGAGTGACTTAGACGGAACGCTGCTGAACGCCCTGCATGAGGCGGATGGGACCATCCGCCGTGCCATTCGCGAGCTGACCGAGGCTGGCTTGCATGTGGTTCCCGCGACCGGACGCTCGACGCTGCCGATCGGCGAGCATGGCTTTACGGGCCTGGCGCTTGACGCTTGCTGCTCCAATGGGTCCATCGTGCGCAACAGCCATGGCGAAGTGCTCAAGACCTGGACCATCGACCCGCAGGTTACCGAGGAGCTGCTCAAGGCGTTCCCGGACATTTGCTTCGACTGCTCCACGCCTGACGGCATGTTCTCGAGCGGATCGTTTGAGATGCACCAGGCGGGCTTTAAAAAGGACAGTCCTGTCAAGCGCATCGTGATGCGCGGCATGCGTGCACGTGGCGGCTATCACGAGGAGCAGTATTTCGACCAGTCGATCGGTGACATCTTGCGCCACGATGTGTGTAAGATCAACTGTCGCGTAACCTCGCCCGAGCTGGAGCGTGACCTTAAGGCGTATCTTGCCGAGCGCTCCGACCGCGTGGTCAACGCGCCGTTCGATCCGGTGATGTTCGAGATCACGGACGTGGCGTGCAACAAGGGCGAGAGCGTGGCCTGGCTGGCGGGCTACTACGGCATTGCCGAGGATGAGGTCGCGGTTTACGGAGACGGCGGCAACGACATCGCCATGCTCAAACGCTTCCGCCACAGCTACGCGACCAAAAACGCAAGCGATGCTGCCAAGGCCGCCGCGAGCGCGACTATCGGCAGCTGCATGGTCCACGCCGTCCCCAAACACATGCTCGCCACCATGCGCAAGCAGAATTCCTGCACCGTAATCGAATAATGTGACAAAGGGACAGCCCCTTTGTCACAGGTGAAGCTGGTCTCTTGAAATACGAACAAACATTCGCATATCTAACTGCGCTTTGATAGAATTGATACTGTTGGCGGCAGTTCCATGTGCCGGGCAGCGCCCTCCATCTGATGGGAGGTGATGCCCATGACCGATTTGATTGATTTCGTGAGACTTCTGACCGCTTTGGTCTCGTTCTTCACGGCACTTGTCGGCCTTTCCGAGGCACTCAAGCAGCGTTCGAAGCGCAACAGAAGGGGTCGCCGCCGCTAAGGCGTTGACCCCCTAATGCAAACAACGGCGCTGCCCAGCTTTCCAGAACTTGGGCTGCCGTCGACACTATTCTACCCACGAATGACATTTTGAACAATCGGCAATGCCGCTTCAAAAGCCAGGCACAACTGGCACAACCTAGGCGGTCGCTGAATGTGACAAAGGGACAGCCCCTTTGTCACATCCAAAATATTGCCTTTACGTGTTGATACACACGGTGTGCAATAATACTCGCACTGTGCAATAGCGCGCAGACTGAGTAACAAGGAGGACGCTTGTCCCAGCTCGAGAAATGTGATCGCCGGTCCCTTCGCTCGCAGCGTGCCCTACGCCAAGCACTTGCCAGCGAGCTTGCCGAAAGCGGCGACCTTTCGCACATTAATGTCGCGTCGCTCACCGAGCGCGCTGGCCTTACGCGCCGCACGTTCTATTCGCACTACCGCGATATTCCCGACTTTATCAATCAAATCGAGGACGGCTTGCTGGCCGAGATCCGCGAGCGCATTGAGCTCATCACCGCAGCTCAGTTGCCCGATCTCTATCACAACATCGATGAGCTCGAGCCGGCGCCCGGTTCGGTTGAGTTGCTGCGCTACCTTGCGGCCAACCGCGATTTAATCGGATCGCTGCTGGGCCCGGGCGGCGACCAGGCTTTCATTAAGAAGATTATCGACACCGCGCGTGAGGCCGTGGTGCCTCGTGCACAGACGGGCATTTTGGGCCTGGCGCTGGGCACGTTCTTTGACTACTACGTTACCTACGTCGTGAGCGCCGAGGTCGGCATGATTCAGCGCTGGTTTGAGCACGGCCTCACCGAATCGCCCGAGGCCATGGCACGCATTATGACGGTTATCGCCTTTGTGCGTCCCGGCGACCTATATGGTCAACCCATCGATATCAACGTGCCGGAATACGGCTTGAAGCTATTGAACCTGCAGCTCGAGGATACGGCCGACACCGCCGCAACCGTCGAGTCCAACAACTAAGAGGAGAGATAATGAGCAAACTCGTCGATGGCATCAAGGATCGCATGGTCGCTGCCGCACGCGAGGCCGCGCCCGCCGTGGTGGACGCCGCGCAGAAGGCCGCGACCGCGGCTGCCGAGAAAGTTGCCGAGGCAGTTGCCGATGCCAAGAACGCGGCAGGGGAGACGTCCGTCGCCAGCGAGCCCGCTACCGCTGCCGAGCCCGTAGCCGCCGCCCACGCCCCCGAAGGCGCGATCTTCAACCCCGAGAACGCTCGCGGCAACCTGCACCTGGGCATCGACGTGGGCTCCACCACCGTTAAACTTGCCGTGCTCAACGACGACAACCAGATCGTCTACGCCAAGTACCAGCGCCACCACACCGACGTCCGTGCCTGCGCCCGCGACCTGTTCGAGGGCGCTGCGACCGTGCTGCCGACGGCCCAGATGACCTGCGCCATCACCGGCTCGGGCGGCCTTCTGCTGTCCCAGTGGCTCGACCTGGAGTTTGTCCAGGAGGTCATCGCCAGCAAGCGTGCCGTCGAGACCCTCATCCCGGCCACCGATGTCGCCATCGAGCTGGGCGGCGAGGATGCCAAGATCATCTACTTCGATAGCGGCATCGAGCAGCGCATGAACGGCACCTGCGCCGGCGGCACGGGTGCGTTCATCGACCAGATGGCAACCCTGCTCCACACCGACGCCAGCGGCCTCAACGAGCTCGCGGCCAACGCCACCACCATCTATCCCATCGCCAGCCGCTGCGGCGTTTTTGCCAAGACCGACGTGCAGCCGCTGCTCAACGAGGGCGCCCGCCCCGAGGACGTGGCCGCCTCCATCTTCCAGGCTGTCGTGACCCAGACCATCTCGGGCCTGGCGTGCGGCCGTCCCATCCGCGGCAACGTCGCCTTCCTGGGCGGCCCGCTGCAGTATCTCTCCGAGCTGCGCCACCGCTTCTACCTCACGCTCAATCTGGACGAGGAGCACCGTATCGTGCCCCAAAACGCTCACCTGTTTGTGGCGAGCGGCGCCGCCATGGCGCACGAGTCCAACAAGCTCAGCACGTTCCCGCAGCTCATCGGGGCCATCGATGCCCTGGGTGACACGCAGGGTGCCGAGGTCGAGCTTCTGGATCCGCTCTTTGCCACCGACGAGGACTTTGCCGAGTTCAAGACCCGCCACGACACCGAGGTCGTCCCCAAGGGCAAGCTCGAAGGCTACACCGGACGCGTGTTCATCGGCATCGACGCCGGCTCCACCACCATGAAGGCCGCGCTCGTGGGCGAGGACGGTCAGCTGCTGCACACCTGGTACGGCAACAACAACGGCGACATCCTAGGCACGGCCAAGGTCATCATGGCCGATTTCTACAACCACATCCCCGCGGGCTGCACCATCGGCCACGTGACCACCACGGGCTACGGTGAGGCGCTGCTCATCGAGGCCCTCAAGGCCGATTCCGGCGAGATCGAGACCGTCGCGCACCTGCGCGGCGCCAAGGCGTTCCTGCCCGGCGTCGAGTTCATTCTGGACATTGGCGGCCAGGACATGAAGTGCCTGCGCGTCAAGGACGGCGTCATCGAGCACATCATGCTCAACGAGGCCTGCTCGTCGGGTTGCGGTAGCTTTATCGAGAGCTTCGCCGTCTCTATGAACATGGACGTGCGCGCGTTCGCCAACGCCGCCATCCATGCCAAAGCCCCGGTCGACCTGGGAAGTCGCTGCACGGTCTTTATGAACTCGCGCGTCAAGCAGGCGCAAAAGGAAGGCGCCACGGTGGGCGACATCGCCGCCGGCCTGTCCTATTCCGTCATCAAGAATGCCCTGTTCAAGGTCATTAAGCTGCGCGATCCCAAGGAGATCGGCAGCCAGGTAATCGTCCAGGGCGGCACCTTTATGTCCGATGCCACGCTGCGCGCGTTTGAGCAGCTCACCGGCGTTCATGCCGTGCGTCCCGACATCGCCGGCTGCATGGGCGCCTACGGTGCGGCCCTGCTCGCCCGCGATCGCGCCGGCGCCGACGGCACCTCGACCATTCTTTCGGCTGAGGACATCGCGCACCTCACCGTGACGCAAAAGCATGTCCGCTGCGGCCGTTGCTCCAACAACTGCCAGCTTACCGTCAACGACTTTGGCGGCGGTAGGCGCTTCATTACCGGCAACCGCTGCGAGAAGGGCGCCGGCCACAAAAAGCAGAAGACTGAGGCCCCCAACCTCTTCAAAAAGAAAAACGAGCTGCTCTTTGACCGCGAGGTCCTGAGCCCCGACGAGGCCCCGCGCGGCACCGTGGGTATCCCGCGCGCACTCAACATGTACGAGAACTACCCCTTCTGGCATGCGTTCTTTACGCGCCTGGGCTTTAGCGTGCAGCTGTCCGACCAGTCGAGCAAAAAGACCTACCAGGCGGGCATCGAGTCCATGCCGTCCGAGAGCGTGTGCTATCCGGCCAAGATGAGCCACGGCCACGTGATGAACCTCATTGACCGTGACGTCGACTTTATCTGGATGCCGTGCGTGCGCTGGGAGCGCAAGGAGGATCCGACCGCCGGCAACTGCTATAACTGCCCCATCGTCATGAGCTACCCCACGGCGCTGGCGCTCAACATCGACGAGATCCGTGAGCAGAACATCGAGTTCCTGTACCCGTTTGTGCCCTATCACGACAAGACCGAGCTCAAGCGCCGTCTATACCAGGTGCTCGCCGTCGACCGTGTGGCCGATGCTGAGGCCGGTCGCGGTCGCGTGCGCGGTCCCAAGATCACGCGCTCTGAGGTCGATGCCGCCGTCAACGCCGCCTACGAGGCCGACGCGCGTTTTCACGAGGACATCCAGACCATGGGCGAGGAGGCCCTTAAGTGGGTCGAGGACCACGGCGGCCACGGCATCGTACTCGCCGGTCGTCCCTACCATAACGACCCCGAGATCAACCATGCCCTGCCCGAGCTTATCTCGAGCTTTGGCTTTGCGGTCTTTACCGAGGATTCGCTCGCGCATCTGGTGAAGCCCGAGCGTCCGATTCGCGTCGTCGATCAGTGGATGTATCACAGCCGCCTGTACGCCGTCGCCCGTTTTGTGACGATGCGCAACGACCTGGACCTGATCCAGCTCAATTCCTTCGGCTGCGGCCTGGACGCTCTGACCACTGATCAGGTGCAGGAGATCCTGGAGGCCAGCGGCAAGATTTACACCGTGCTCAAGATTGACGAGGTGTCCAACTTGGGCGCCGCGCGTATCCGTATTCGCTCGCTCATGGCGGCGCTCAAGGACCAGGAGGCCGAGCGCTTGGCCGAGGCTACGGCCGCGGGCGAGACTTACGAGCAGGGCGATGCCGCGCCGGTGGCGCCCTCCACGGATGCCCCCGCGTTCGCGAGCCGTAAGTACACGTTCGAGGCGCAGCGCGAGAGTGCTTCGACCGCGTGGCCCAAGGTGCCCTTTACCGAGCAGATGCGCGAGGAGGGCTACACCATCCTGTGCCCGCAGATGGCGCCGATCCACTTTGACCTGGTCAAAGAGGTGTTCCGTGGTGCTGGCTACAACTTGGAGCTGCTGCCCTCGACCGATCACGATGCCGTCGAGGCCGGCCTGCGCTACGTGAACAACGACATCTGCTATCCGTCGATCCTGGTGACGGGCCAGATCATGGAGGCCATCGAGAGCGGTCGATACGACCTGTCCAAGACAGCCGTGGTTATCAGCCAGACCGGCGGCGGCTGCCGTGCCACCAACTACATCGCACTCATCCGCAAGGCCCTGCGCGAGAGCGGCCACCCCGAGATCCCGGTGATCTCGCTTTCGGCCGTGGCGCTGGGCGAGGACAACCCTGGCTTTAAGATTACGCCGGCGCTGCTTAAGCAGGCAGTCTACGCGGTGCTCTTTGGCGACGTGATGATGCAGATGCTCTATCGCTGCCGCCCGTACGAGGCTACGCCCGGTGCCGCCAACGCGCTCTACGAGGAGTACATGGCGCGCGCTCGCAAGCTGGCGCCCAAGTTTAACCGCCACAACTACACCAAGCTGTGCCGCGAGGCCATCCGCGCGTTCGACACCATGCCGCTCGTGGGCGAGGGTACCAAGCCGCGCGTGGGCGTGGTCGGCGAGATCCTGGTCAAGTTCCATCCCACAGCCAACAACCACGTGGTCGATGTCATCGAGCGCGAGGGCTGCGAGGCCGTGGTGCCGGGTCTGCTCGACTTTTTCCTGTACTCCATGAGCAACGCCGAGCTGCAGAAGGACGAGTTGGGAAGCTCCGCTACCACGCGCGCTGGTATGCAGGCGCTCATCAAGCTCGTGGACTGGATGCGCACGCCGGTGGAGGAGATGCTCGAGAAGTCCCGCCGCTTCGAGGCGCCCGAGCGCATCGGCACCATGGCCGACAAGGCCCGCACGGTGCTTTCGGTGTGCAACAACATGGGCGAGGGCTGGCTGCTCACGGCTGAGATGCTCGATCTGATTGACCACGGTGCGCCCAACATCATCTGCACGCAGCCCTTCGCGTGCCTGCCCAATCACGTGGTGGGCAAGGCCGTGATTAAGGAGCTGCGCCGCCAGCATCCCGAGAGCAACATCGTTGCGGTGGACTATGATCCTGGTGCGTCCGAGGTCAACCAGCTCAACCGTATTAAGCTCATGATCAGCGTGGCCAAGGAAAACATGCGCGCCGGCAAGGGCTTTAAGCTTGAGAAGGTGGCGCCGCTCGCGATGGACGAGGTCACCGGCCAGATGCGTGCCCACGACGGCTGCGTGAGCTGCGGTTCGGTCGATGAGAGCGCCGTGGCGTCGGTCGCTGAGCGCCTGGGACGCGGCATTAAGAAGTAGCTGGCCTGCTATGGGCTGGATATGAGACAAACGGGTGGTGGCCGTACCGGCTACCACCCGTTTTTGCTTGGACATATGTTGCGTAAACGCCCCGACTATCACCCTTTGCGAACTCAGATTTCGGAAGTATGCGGCAAAATCTGAATAGACCGAGCACACCGAATATGTCCAAGCCCTGTACCTGCGGTTTTATTGGCGGAAAATCGGGGGGTGCTCAAGGGTTCCGGAATTTGCCGCATACTTCCGCAAACGACGTCTCGGTGGCACAAAAAATCGCCCTCGGAACCCTGAGATAATGAACAGATGTAGCCGTTCGCCGCAAATTACCGTCCGTTTATAGAACCCACCCCCAGTGTGCAGCCCTCTTACGGTTGAATAAATACACATCTATGGAATTACGTAAGAGAGGACTGTTCCTATGAGCTACAAGACCGTTTGCGTTGCCGGCGGCGGCGTGCTGGGAAGCCAGATTGCCTTTCAGGCTGCCTACTGCGGCTTCGATGTAACGATTTGGCTGCGCAGCGAGGGCAGCATCGGCCGCACCCAGCCCAAGATCGATCATGTGCGCGAGGAGTACATCGCGGCAATCGAGGGTATGGCGGACGGCACGGGCGAGTGGTGCTCCGGTATCGCCGATAGCGGCAAGCCCTTCGACAAAGAGGCGGCACTCGCCGCCGTTGAGCGCGCCTACTCCACACTCAAGCTGGAGCTCGATCTTGCCAAGGCAGTGGCCGACGCCGATTTGGTCATCGAGTCTATGGCTGAGGATACCCAGGCAAAGATTGACTTCTACAAGAAGCTCGCCCCGGTCCTTCCGCAAAAGACCGTCGTCGTGACCAACTCCTCCACGTTACTGCCGAGTACCTTTGCCAAGTACACTGGCCGCCCCGAGAAGTACCTGTCGCTGCACTTTGCCAACTCTATCTGGAAGAACAACATGACCGAGGTCATGGCACAGGACCAGACCGACAAGCGCTACTTCGATGAACTCGTCGACTTTGCCAACGACATCCGTATGCTGGCGTTGCCCGTCAACAAGGAAAAGAACGGTTATCTGCTCAACTCCATGTTGGTACCGTGGCTGCTTTCGGGCCTTGATCTGTACGTCTCGGGCGTGAGCGATCCCAAGAGCATCGACCTCGCGTGGACGCGTGGCACCGGCGCTCCCAAGGGCCCGTTCCGCGTATTCGACACGGTGGGTATCCAGACGGCCTACAACATCGTCATGCAGTATCAGAAGGTGCCGGGCCTGGTGAGCCCGCTGCTCAAGAAGATGATGATGCCCTACAACTTTAAGGCCATGGCCTCCGTTCTCAAGAAAATGCTCGACGAAGGCAAGCTGGGCGAAAGCTCGGGCGAGGGCTTCTTCAAGTACTAAGAACGATCCCTCGGGGTCGGAGGAAAACGGATCATTTTCGGCCGCCAGCAGTGAGAAGATGGACCCAGAAATAGAAAGGAGTGGCAATGGGCTGGCTCGGGCTTTGAAGACAAGTTATTGCAGGCCCAGGGCGATTTTTCGCTCAATGCAGGCCAGCACAGCGTGACGTATCTGCCGAGTTCTGACACGGCAGCGACTGGTCGCTACCAGGTGCTGCTATACGACAACAACTTTGGTGCGACCGAGCGCTATCCCAAGTTCGACTGGGGCCAGCTGGGCGCCGCGGTGGCGACCGACTACAGCAAGGGAACGCATTCGTTTGGGCGCATCTTTACGGTGGACGAGACCGTGCGCACCTACGAGCTTGTGGACCAGATCGCCGTGCCGTTCTCGGGCTATGCGAGCAGTGCGCAGCGCGTCGGCGATTCGAATAGCATGCTCGTGGCATCGGGCAAGGCCAAGACTTTTGCCGAGTACGATCGCTATGGACTGCCCATCGCCACCTACGAGATGGAAGCCGAGAAGTACATCTACCGCGTGTACAAGTACGAGCTGTAGCGCTGCGCTTGGCTGCGTCTGTGCCCCGTGGCTGCGCGCGCTCGCGCCGGGCCCGCCTCGCGTCCCGCATCACTTCACATCGAACTCAACGCGATCGAGCTCGGGCACGTTGAGGTCGATGAGCTTGCGGGCGACGTGGCGGTCGTGTGCCCCAAGCGCCTCGCTTGTCGTCACATGGGCGACAATCTCGCGCTCGACGATGCCCTCCTCGTCGCCTTCGGTGGCCGAGGTCTCGACGGCGACGGTGTAATCCTTAAAGCCCGGCAGCACCGCGGCAAGCTCGCGCGTGGTCTCGGTGACGCCGTAGCCGTCCTGCACGCCGGCCTGCGCCGAGCCAATGGAGCCAGCCGTCATAACGATGCAGGGGATGGCAAAGATCACCGTGCCCACAATGATGCGGCGGCGCACTTTGAGTGACAGCTCGTTGACCTCGGCATTTTCCTCGGCGGTCACAATGCCGTCGCCGTTGAGGTCGCGCTTGAGCGGCACGCGCAAAAGAAGCAGAACGGCTTCGGCAGCCAGTGCGATAAAGACCACGTTGATGCCAAACTCGTAGAGCGCCGAGAGAAACAGCGACCCGCTTGCGATGGCGATGCCATAGCCCGCCGCGCACAGGGGCGGCATGAGCGCGGTCGCCACGGCCACGCCGGCGATGAGCGTGGCGGGTTCCTGGTCGCGCGAGTTGCCCAGGCCACCCGCAAAGCCGCCGGCGAGCGCGACGGCAAGGTCCCATACGGTGGGCGTCGAGTTGTCGATAATGGCGGCCGTGGTGGTGCCAAGGGGCGAGAGCTTAAAGTACAACGTGGATGTGACCAGGCAAAAGGCCGTCTGTAGAGCCAAGCCCGCGACGGCCTCGACGGTAATCTCACGGTCGAGCGTGGCGATGCCGTATGCCATGGCAAGGACCGAGCCCATGAGCGGGCAGATGAGCATGGCGCCCACGATGGCAATGTCCGAGTCGATATCGAGGCCGATGCTCGCGATGAGCATGGCGATGATGAGGATGCATAGGTGGGAGCCAGTCAGACGCGCTCCGTTTACAAAACGCTTGCGGATCACGTGATAGGGCGCGCGTCCCTCGCGAATGTTGAATGCGCGCTTGAGGAAGCGGGTGGCGTTCTCCATGGCCTCGCTATGAGCAGGGCGGATGCCGTGGCGCCGGTGATGGCGTTCGCGTAGTCGCTTGATCTGTTGTTTGTCGAGTTCCATGTCCACCTCGTTCCAGCGCGGTCCGC
Organism: Collinsella aerofaciens; assembly: GCA_008668795.1. Classification (GTDB taxonomy): domain Bacteria; phylum Actinomycetota; class Coriobacteriia; order Coriobacteriales; family Coriobacteriaceae; genus Collinsella; species Collinsella aerofaciens_AS. The sequence goes on from RQBM01000202.1 coordinate 45,853, forward strand.
GCAACGCGCCCGTTGTCCTAACTCTACACCGTGGCGGGCGGGGTGTCTGTTGGATGCGGAATCCGATAGGGCGGATGACGCGGGAGCAAATGCAAATCACAGGCTCAATTCCATCACGCGAAAATATGATGCACCAGCTCCTTCAAATGTGACGAAATTGTGAAGCACAGGAGCATGAATTTCAAAAATTCGCTGGTCGCCAATGTTGCGCAACAGAATTCAAAAAGCGACAGCTACCGTTTGAAGCGTATGGATACATCCGTGTCAAAGGGAGAAAGCCATGGCAAACTACAGTCCACAACACTTTGAGCCTCGGGCTAAGGCCGTCAACGTCAAGGGCGTTGCCAACCGCGCCGTCGCAACCGTTTTGACGGCGGGCCTCATCGCTCAGCCGCTCATGTCGCCGCTGGCGGCAATCGCCGCACCGTCAACCGATAACGGCGATTCTGTTCAGGGGGGGGGTAGTTCTGTAGAGAATACCGTTGCCGCCGGTAACCAAGCGGTCGTAAAGACGGCTGCCCAGCTGGCCGAGGAGTCGGCAAAGCAGCTCAAGGACGCTCAGGCCGCCTACGATGCCGCCCAGAAGAAGGCCGACGCGGGGGGCCAGTCTCAAAAGCAGGCACAGCAGCAAAAGAATCAGGCCTCGCAGGCTGTGAGCGACAACGAAATCGAGCAGAACGCAGCAGAAGTCGCCGCGCTCCAGGAGAAGATTGACGAGCTCAAAGCCGCCGTCGAAAAGACCGAGCTGCAGCAGAAGAAGCTGGGCGACCTGAACGATCAGCTCGAACAGGCCAACAAGAGTGTCGAGGATAAGACCCAGGCGCTCAAGGACGCCAAGGCAAAGCAGGATGAGGCCAAGAAGGCCCTCGATGATGCCCAGGCCAAGCTCGAGGCCATGGGTATGGACGAGTACGAGGCCGCCAAGAAGGCTGTCGAGGACGCACAGGCAAAGCTCGATGACGCCAATAAGGCCGTTGCTACTGCACAGGCCAATCTGGACCAGGCCAAGGCTGACGAGGCCAGCGCCCAGCAGGAAAAGCAGAATACCGAGGCAGCTTTGACGACTGCCCAGGCCAAGAAGCAGGAGACTGCCGCTGCTCTCGCAGCCGCAACCACCGCGCGCGATAACGCCCAGCAGAAGTTCAACCAGGCGCAGGCCGCGCTCGATGCTGCCGTCTCGGGTACGGGTGTTGACCTGAGTGCGCTTGAGGCCGCCATGAACGCTGCTGCTGGTGAGCTCAAGACCGCGCAGGCGGAGCTCAATGCCGCGACGGATGCCGACGCTACCGCCCAGGCGAACCTGCAGGCGGCCCAGAATACCGCCACCGCCGCGCAGGAGAAGGCCAACGCCGCCAACGCTGCCGTGGCATCTGCCCAGTCTGCATACGATGCGGTAAACAAGGAGTACAAGGACGCGGCCAGTAAGCGTGACGCCGCCAAGGCCGCATACGAGAAGGCGCAGCAGACCGAAGCAGACAAGAAGACCGCGTACGATAAGCTTGTCGAAGTTCGCAAGCAGAAGCGCAGCGAGTGGGAGGCAGCCTGCGCCGCTTCGAACGCCGCGGAAAAGGCTTATGACGCTGCTAATGCCCAGGTTGAGGCTCTTGAGCAGCAGATTGCAGACCTAAAGTCCAACATGACCGTTGACCAGGAAGTCATCAGTCAGGGTATGTTCGGCTTCATGAACTACATCATCGGCGGCAGCCAGTTCACAGCCACGCAGAAAAAGAACGCCCAGGATGCCGTATCGATGCTGACCGGTGCCGCTGACAAGGCCGAATGGTATGACCAGTACGTCGATCAGGACATGTCGCACGACACCAACCCGCTTTCCTTGGAGCAGATGCGCAACGCCTTGACATATCTCGACACCCAGAACAACCTCCGCAAGGCGAACGGTCAGTCGGCGCTCAGCGTCAGCCTCCGCATGACTGCGGCAGCCGCCCTTAATGTGTCATATTCATCGAACATCTGGAGACACTCGGGCTGCTACTGGGATAACGGTGAAAATCTTGCTGGCGGTGGCGGTGCATATACCGGCGGCGAGACTGAGGATACCCTCGGCTGGCCCTACACTGGTCTCTACACTCAGGAGAAGGTTAATTACGAGAATTGGATTAAAAAGTACGGTGCGGATAGCGAGGCTGGCAAAGATCTCATAGCTCATCGCTATGATTCGTACTATATCTACCAAAACTATAACGATGTGTATTCCGGTACAAAAGATGAGAACGGTAAGGAAAGAGGAGACGGCTGCGGGCACTATCTCAACATTATCGATTCCGCTACGGCGGCTATCGGTATCGCAACCGGTAGCGGAAAGAACACCGATTCCGAGGTAACCGCATTCGATTACAGCGATGATGACACTCAGGCCGATTTCACGGTCTCTGAGTTCAAGAAGCTCGTCAACGACTACATCGATTCTGCCTATAACGCTGGCGGCACGCAGGCGCAGAAGGCGCAGCTCAAGGAGCTTCAGGGCAAGCTCGCCGAGGCGCAGAAGAACTTTGGAACTACTAGGGAAGCTTACTTCGCAGCTGTAAACGGGCAGGATACCGCCCAGGACGCTTTCACCGCAGCAGATGTGAACATGAACACCGCCAAGGGTGAGTACGAGAAGGCTAAGTCCGACACCGCCGCCGCGAAGACGGCATACGACGCCGCGAAGGACGCACTCGGCGGAATCGACATCGAGTCCCTCAAGCAGAACCTCGACGCCGCCAAGGGCGAGGCCGCTACTGCCCAGGCAGCTTTCGATAAGGCAAACGCCACGCTTGCTGACAGCAAGACGAAGGCAGCCGAGGCCGCTGCTCACAAGGCGAAGGCTCGCAGCGCCCGTGATGCCGCCAAGGCAAAGTCCGAACAGGCCAACGAGGCGTATGACAACGCTACCGCTTCGGTCAAGGACCTTGCCGCCAAGCGCGATGCCGCCCAGGCGGACCTTGCGAATAAGCAGGGCTCGCTTGACGAGGCAAAGAAGGCCGACGATGCCGCCCAGGCCGGTGTAGACAAGGCCCAGGCCGCAGATGTCCAGGCCGCGACTGCTCTTTCGGACGCCAAGCAGGCGGTTGCCGCCAAGGCGCAGGCTGTGTCCGATGCGCAGGCCAAGGTCAAGGCTGCCGAGGGTGAGCTGGCTACCGCGAACAAGGCCTTCGAGCGCTTCGCTGGAGCCCAAAAAGCGGTCGACGACGCCAAGGTCGCCTATGACGCCGCCGTCGCCGGCGTCGCCGATGCCCAGAAGCAGCTCGAGGCCGCCAACGAAGCCGTCGTCGATGCGAACTTCGAGATCGTCAAGGCCAAGGCCGAGCTTGCCAGCGACGAGGCACTCAAGGCCGATCTTGAGGTTGTCGACCACAAGGCCTCTCTTGCCGCGGGCACGACGGGTAACGAGAAGCTGGTCAAGCTGAACGCTGCCTACGCTCGCTATAAGGCTGCCGTCGATGCCGCCGCTGGTCTCAAGGCTGCTCTGAGCGATGCCGATGCCAAGCTGTCCGATGCCAACGACGCCTATGCCGCCGCGCTTGCCGAGTTTGACGATGCCAAGGATGCCCTGGCTGCCGCGCAGGCCGAGTACGACAAGTATCATCCCAAGGCCGAGCCGCAGGCTAAGCCTCAGGTTACGCAGGCTGCTGCAAAGGCCCCTGCCGCTAAGAAGAAGGCGGCGTCGGGCGCGCTTGCCCAGACCGGCGACAACTCCGCGCTTGCGGGCGAGGTGTTCGTCATCGGCGGCATTACGCTCGTTGCCGCGGGCGTGACGCTGAGCGATCGTCGTCGCAAGCAGATGTAGCGTATTGAGCGCTGGCCTCGCGACGAATTGCGGTATGTCGCGAGGCCGACTCGATAACTCAACCGATAAGGCCGGCGCGCTGTTAAACGCAGCGCGCCGGCCTTTCTTTGTTTCGATATCAAAAAGCCCGGTCAGCAGTCGTGAAAGCTACCGGCCGGGCAAGCCGTAGGCAATATGGTTGCTGTCGAGCAGCTGCTCAGCTTAGCCCAGCAGGCTTAAGCCCACGGAGACAAACGCCAGGATAACGCCGACGATGGACTCGCCGCCGAGCAGGCCGCTGGCGACAACCAGGCCCTGTTCCTGGAAGGCGGCGTCCTTGGCAGCCCTCTCCTCGTCAGAAAGACCAGCGGTGGCGTCGCGGTGGGCGGACCACTTGTCGTAGGCGAGCTTGACGCAGGAGCCCAGGAATGCCGTGAGTGACATGTAGAACGGCAGGTACACGCCCAGGCCGATCATCATGGCCGGAATGCCGAGCCAGTACATGACGATGCCGGCGATAAAGCCGCCAACGAACCACGGCACGCTCGGGATGCCCGAGACCATGGTGGCGACGACGCTTGCCTGCGCGGCAACAAAGCTCTTGTCGGGGCCAAAGGCGTCCGGGCCATAGGCGGTGACGAGCGCGACCATGACGGCTGCGGCGACCAGGGCGCCCACGATGCCGCCGATGGCCTGGCCGATCCACTGCGCACGCGGGTTGGTGCCCAGCACGGCGCCGGCCTTAAAGTCGTTCATGACGTCGCCCGCAAGGCCGCACGCCACGGCAACGATGCCGGCGATAAAGAACAGCTTGACCTGAGCGATCTGGGCGCAGGCTGCCACGATGAGCATGACGATGAGGCCAAAGATCTCCATGGGGTCGATGCCCGTCTGGCCGCAGCTCTGTGCGCTCATGATGGTGGTGACAAAGGTGAACAGCGTCACGATGACGGCCGGGACGGGACCAAGGTCGAGCACGATGGCGACGATCACGGCGATGGCGGCGGCGCCCAGGCCGATGATGCCGGCGTCGAGCTTAAGGGAGCCCGAGATGAGCGACTGCTCGTCGGTGTCGGTGGAGCTGTCGGCGGCAAGACCGCGGACGATACCGGCGACCTGCGGCAGGATGTCCTTGAGGACGACGGCGACGCCAAAGCCCATCATGAGGCCCATGCCCAGGGACTTGACGATGCCCTGTGCAGTCACAACGTCGAACAGGCCGGCAGCGGTGCCGCCGACAATGATGCCAAAGTTGCCCAACAGGGCGCCGGCAAACCAGAAAGCGACCGGGGCGAAGCCCACGAGGAAGCCGACGGAGAGCAGCATGGGCGAGTTGTAGATGCCAAAGGTCACGCCGGGGATGTTGAGCGTGCATAGCATGCTGGGCACCACGCCCAGGGCGTCGCGCAGCACGCTATAGATGCCGGCGATGGCCATGGAACCAAAGAGCTGCTTGCCGGTTTTGCCGCCAGCCTCGGTCGCGCGCAGGGTCTGAGCTGCGGCGTTGCCGGTGGGGAACTCAAGCGCGGCGTCTACGATAAAGTGACGGTGGATGAGCGCGGTGGCCAGCAGGCCCAGGATGGTGCCGGCGAGCGCCACGATAAACATGTCAAGCCAGCTGATCTGGTCGGCATAGCCCAGCATCCAGGCGCCCGGGATGGTAAACGCCAGGCCGCCGGCGACCATGGCGCCTGCGGACATGATGGTGTGGGTGACGTTGGCCTCGTTGAGGCTGGCGTTGCCCATGAGCTTAAGGAAGAACAGCGAGATGACGGCAGCGAAGACGATCGGCCAGGGGAGTGCGCCCATCTTGAGGGCGGTGTAGGCCGAGCTTGCCGTGATGATTACGCAGCCAAGGACGCCGATGACGACGCCACGCAGCGTGAGTTGCCCGCGCATCGAAGCACGGTTCGAGGGATTGCTCATATAAAACTCCTTTGCGTATATCCGCTTCCCCCGGGAGCGCCGCTACGGATACGGCGCGGGAAGTCGGGTTACCAAGGGCCGCCGCGTGAGCTCGCAAACGACCGCGCACCAGTATAGCCGTAAGCTAGTCATTTTGGGATGACTGGTTTAGGTAGGCGATATACTGCTGGGCAGACGAAAGGAGCGCTGACGATGCTTAATGGGTGCGCATATATATTGACGGTCGACGTGGGCAACACGTTCATTCGCTTTGGCCTGTTTGCCGAGGATTCGGCCGCGGCGCAGGAGTGCCCGCTTGCGACGTGCGAGATCACGACGCCGTCGAGCATTACGGCAGACGAGGCGCGCATGAGGCTCGCGCAGGTCATGGCCGCGCTGGCAGCCGATGCGGGCATGCCGGGTGCACTCGTTCCCGCGGCTGCCGTGCTGAGCTGCGTGGTGCCGGCGCTCGAGCGCCCGTGGAAGACGGCGCTTTCCCGCACCTGCACGGGACGCGTGCTCACCGTGGGGCCGGGCCTCAAGACCGGCATGCCCGTACACTACGACGATCCGGCCGAGATCGGCCCCGACCGCATCGCCGATGCCGTGGCGGCACGCGCCGTCTACGGCTCTCCCTGTATCGTGATCGACCTGGGCACTACGACCAATATCGAGGTGATCGACGCGCGCGGTACCTTTGTGGGCGGCGTCATCGCGCCGGGTTTGGCGCTCGGCGCCCGCTCGCTCTCGGCCGCTGCAGCGCGCTTGCCGCAGGTTGAGCCTTCGGCGCCAACGCACGTCATCGGCCGCAACACGCGCGAGGCGATGCGCTCAGGCGTGGTCTTGGGCGAGGTGGCCCGCATCGACGGCATGCTCGACATGGTGCTCGCCGAGATGCGCGCGACCAAGGCCGCGGGGGAGGGCGACGTGCCCATCGTCATTACCGGCGACGATGCCGAGGCACTTGCGTCGCTGGTCGGTCACAGTCTGGCGGTCGACGACGCGCTGACGTTGCGAGGGCTGGCCGAGCTCTACCGCATCAACCAAAAGCCCCACCGCGTGTAAAAGCGAGGGCGCCGGTGGGACAAACGCCTCCACCTTTCACCTGCTACAATGGGTCAAACTATTGCGATTACGGAGGTGTCTGCCATGTCGGACGATCTTCATCAAACTTCGTCAGGCAAGCGCCTGGACGTCATTAGCTGGGACGAGTTCTTTATGAGCGTGGCCATCGCCGCGCAGCGCCGCAGCAAGGACCCCAACACGCAGGTGGGTGCGTGCATCGCCAGCACCAACCACCGCATCCTTTCGGTGGGCTACAACGGTACACCCTCGGCGCTCAACGACGACTTTTTTCCGTGGGGTACGAGCGACGACCCGCTGCAGGACAAGCACAACTACGTGGTCCATGCCGAGGCCAACGCCGTGCTCAACTACCGTGGCTCGCTCAAGGACCTCGAGGGTTCCACGGTCTACGTCACGCTGTTCCCGTGCCACGACTGCGCCAAGATTTTGGCTCAGGTGGGCGTGGGCGAGGTCGTCTACCTGGACAACAAGTACGCCGACACCGATGACGGCCGTATCAGCCGCCGCATTCTCGACTCCTGTGGCATCAGCTACCGCCAGGTTATCGTCGATGTTCACATCGGCACCGAGGGGCAGGCTCAGCAGTAGCGCGTGGCAACGCCAGCTGGCGGCAAAACAGCCGAAAGAGACCCGTCCCAAATTGACTGCTCGTGAAAGTCGTGTCCGCACGCATGGCTGGCGCCTAAGCGGGTACATGGCTGTAGTAACATAGCCCCTGTCCGCGGGCGTGCCCGCGTTATTGTGAGAAAGGAGCCCCTGTGGCTGTTAACGAAGAGCTGCTTAAGAAGGTTCTTGAAGAGATTCGCCCCAACCTGCAGGCCGATGGCGGCGATATGGAGTATGTGGGCGTCGACGACGAGGGTGTCGTCAAACTGGAGCTGCAGGGCGCTTGCGCCGGCTGCCCCATGAGCTCGCTGACCCTGTCCATGGGTATTGAGCGCATCCTGAAGGAGCATGTGCCCGGCGTTACCCGTGTCGAGCAGGTCAATGCCTCCGGCGAGACCGACGACCTGTACGACGAGTACGCGCCGTTTTAAGATGCGAAAGCTGCGGACGGCATACTCCGCATAGACGTTACGCCCAAATATGCGGCTGCGAGCGCAAGGCCCGCGGCCGCATTTGTATGTAGGGAGCAGGGGGATCGATATGCTCAACGACCTCTACCATATGCTTGATCCCGTCGCGATCTCGGCGGGCCCCATCACCATCTACTGGTACGGCCTGGCCTACGTGGTCGGCGCTCTGCTCACGGCGGTCGTCATGTACCGCACACAGCGTCGCTGGGGCTTTAACATCACGATTGACGACCTGACGAGTGTCGTGGTCGGCGTGGTCTTTGGCCTCATTATCGGTGCGCGCCTGTTCTACGTCGTCTTTTACGGTGATGGCTACTACTGGGCGCACCCGCTCGAGATCTTTGCCACCAACGAGGGCGGCATGAGCTTCCATGGCGGCTTGGTGGGCGGCATTATCGGCGGCATCATCGTGTGCCGCATGTATAAGCTCGATGCCTGGACTTTGGCAGACCTTGCCGTCATAGGCGCGCCGCTGGCCTTGTGCCTGGGCCGTTGTGCCAACTTTGTCAATGGTGAGCTGTGGGGCAAGCCGACCGATCTACCCTGGGGTGTGGTCTTCGGTGGCACCGCGGGGGATATGCCGCGTCACCCCTCCCAGCTCTATGAGGCATTTCTTGAGGGCATCGTGCTCTTTTGCATTTTGCAGGTGCTTAGCCGAAAAAAGCCGCTGCTGCCCCAGGGCACGTTTATGGGCGTCTTTGTGATGGGTTACGGCATCGTTCGCTTCCTCATTGAGTTTGTGCGCGTGCCCGATGCCCAGCTGGGCTATCTGCTGGGCGGCGTCATCACGATGGGTCAGCTGCTGAGTCTTCCGCTCGTAATCGCGGGCCTGGCGCTCATCATCTTTGCTCGTCGCCGCAACCAGCCCCAGCGCGTCTACCTGGACGCCTAACCACCAAAACCACCACAAAGGGGACAGGCACCTTTGTGGTGGTTTTGCCGAGTTTGATAGGTTTCTAGAAAGGCTTTCGGACTGTGAAGGATTCCGACCTCTCCACAACGGCTGCGCGCGATGCCGCTCGCATCGTCTGGTTTAAGCGCTACCCCGCCAAGCAGACACTCATCGCTTTTTTGCTTGCGCTGTTGGCGACCACGGCGTTTTCCATCGATCCTGCCCCGGTGTCGAGCAACGCAGTCTTGGCGATTGACCCCAAAGCCTCGGGCATGCTGTACGTGTGCTACGAGGTACTCCTCTCGTTTGCCGGCCATACCGACGCGGTCATGCTGCTTGCACTTGCCTGCCTGCTCACCTTGCCGTTTCGCTACGTGTTCTTTGGCCGTGGCGACACCTGGCGCCCATCGATCATTCTGCCGTCGCTGTTCTTCGCCATCTGCATGGTGTTTGGCCGCAGCTACGATCTCACCGACTCGGCCGAGATTGTCCTTGGCGACAAAGCCCGCATCATCTGCGCCTGGATTGGCGGCGCGGGCTGGATGCTCTTGGCGGTCGTTGCCTTCTACCTTGCCTTTGAGTGTCTAGATTGGCTGAGCTCTCGGCGCATTCCGTTTTCCGAAGCGCACTTTGGCCGCGTATGGCGTGTGACTCACGCCGTGCTCTCGGTCCATCCCTTTGCCGGGCCCTTCCTGGTGCTTATGATCGCCTGGGCGCCCACGCTCATCGCTTCGCTGCCTGGCCTTTTTATGGGAGATACGGGCGCGCAGATTCGCCAGTGGTTCAACTATCCCAACGGCACGAGCGACTACCTGCGCCTACTCAACCCCAACGTGCTGCTCAACGGGCATCATCCCGTAGTGCACACGGCCATTATCGGCTCGTGCGTTCAGCTGGGGCTTTCGCTGTTCAACAGCGCTAACGCGGGTCTTGCCATCTACACCTGTGCTCAGTTCGTCATCACGGCTGCCTGCATGGCCTATTCCATTTCGTCGCTGCGCAAACTGGGCGTGAGCCTGCCGGTTCGCGGTGCGATCCTGCTGTTCTTTGCGTTTATGCCGATGTTCTCTAACTACGCGGCGTTGCTCACCAAAGACGTGCTCTTTGCCGACGCGTTCTTGGTGCTGCTGGTACAGACCGTCAAGCTCGTGGCATGTGGCTTGCCCCGTCGCGATGCCAATGCCGAGCGAGCGGGCGAGAAAGCCCCCGTGCTCTTTGCGCGCCACGACTGGCTGCTGCTCGCTCTGGGCGCCATGGGTTCCACGTTTCTGCGCAACGGCGGCCTGGTGTTTCCCCTGGCGGCATGCGTAATCGCGGCGGGGTTTTGCGTATGGGACGTGCATGTGGCTCGTCGTGCAGCCAAGCAGACTGGTGCTGCGCCTTCGGGCGCCATCCCGCGTTTCCGCTGGGTTGGCGTTCTCGCGGTGCTCGCGCTCTGCCTTGCCTCTAATATGTACTTCACCAAGGTCTTTATGCCGGCGCACGATATCACGCCTGGTTCCAAGCGCGAAATCCTCTCAATTCCGTTCCAGCAGACGGCTCGTTTCGTCCAAAAGCACGACGGCCTCAACTCGGGCGTCAACCCCACGGTTAAGGAGGACGGCACCATCGTGGAGGCTCCTTGCGACGGCTTGGTGACCGACGAAGAGCGTGCCGTGATCGACCGTGTACTCAAGTACGAGAATCTGGGCCGCCGTTACAACCCGGATAAGTCGGACGCCGTCAAAAATTGCTTTAACGAGTACGCCTCGCAAGAGGACATCAAGGCCTATTTTGAGGTATGGGCCCAGATGTTCAAAAAGGATCCCGAGTGCTATATCTCGGCGCTCATCAATAACTACTACGGCTACTTTTATCCGAGTGCCCGCGATGCGTGGGTCTACAGCACGGCGCGCAGTGCCGAGATTATGGCGAAGCCCGATAACCTTAAGTACTTCGACTTCCATCCGGTCGATAGCAAGGTTGTGCGCTGGTGCGACCACCTGATCAACCTATACCGTGTGGCGGTGCAGCGCATCCCGTTTATCTCGCTCACCATGAGCTCGGCCACCTATGTGTGGATCATGATCGCCTTGGTGGTCTATCTGCTACGTCGTCATTCGTGGCGCGGGCTGGCCATTTGGGTGCCGCTGCTGGGCGTGCTCGCCGTGTGCCTGATTGGCCCGTGCAACGGCTCGACTTACATGCGCTACCTGTATCCGGTCATCGCCTGCATGCCCTTCGCCATCGGCGCCACCGTCACCCGCAGCGACTTCCTCTGGTCCTAACTTGGTGCATTGGGGTCAGGTTTCTTTGCACCAAAGGGGTCATCATCACGACGCCTTCATTTTGGGGTTTATCTCGCAGGCCCGTAGGTATATCATAACGACGTTTGTTTATATTGCCCGAGCATCTGCGCTGGGCTTTAGGTCGAAACCGATAGGAGACACGTATGTCCGGACACTCTAAGTGGGCCACAACCAAGCATCGTAAGGGCGCGCAGGACGCCAAGCGTTCCGCCCTCTTCTCCAAGCTCAGCCGCAACATCACCGTTGCTGCCCGTCTCGGCGGTGACCCGCTGCCCGAGAACAACGCCAGCCTCGCCGCTGCTGTTGCCAAGGCTAAGGCTCAGTCCATGCCTAAGGACAAGATCAAGTCCGCTATCGACAAGGCTTTTGGTTCGGGTGCTGACGCTGCCGTCTACGAGAACATCGTGTACGAGGGCTACGGTCCCGCCGGTGTCGCCGTCTACGTCGACTGCCTGACCGACAACCGCAACCGTACCGCCGCTGATGTCCGTTCCGCCTTCTCCCACGCTGGTGGCAACTTGGGCACCTCCGGCTCCGTCGCCTTCCAGTTTGAGCGCAAGGGCCAGATCGTCGTCGCCAAGGAGATCTTGGACGAGAACGCCAAGAAGGAGACCATGATCGCCAACGGTGCTGCCGGTGACGAGGATGAGTTCATGATGGCCATCGCCGAGGCCGGTGGCGAGGACTACGAGGATGCCGGCGAGGAGTGGATCGTCTGGACTGCTGCCAACGAGGTCATGGCTGTCTCCAAGGCGCTCGAGGAGCAGGGCGTCCAGGTCAAGGGCTCCGAGACCACCATGGTCCCGACCACCCCGACCGAGGTCTCCGGCGCCGACGCCAAGAAGGTTCAGCGCCTCATCGACCGTCTTGAGGAGCTCGACGACGTCCAGGATGTTTACAGCACCATGGACATGACCGACGAGGTCATCGCTGCCCTCGAGGAGGAGTAGCGCCCGCACGGGTTAAGCCGTGCATATCTGGGCATAATGAAGCGAGCATGCAAGCCTCGTGGAATAGATGAGCCGGATCCGCGTGCGTAGAGCACCGGACCCGGCTCTTTTATAATGATGCGAACCGTTTTGCATTTCGAGAGCCGAGATTTGAAGGGAGCGCCACGTGCGCGTACTCAAACGAGCCCTAGCGATCGTGTATCTTGCCGCCGCCATCGTGGCGCTGGGTACGCTTGTCTGCCAGTTTTGGGGGCCGTATACGTATCGCTTTATGCTGCTGATGCGCGACCCCATGCCGCGCATTGTCGTGACGGCATGCGGCGGAGTTGTGGCGATCGGCGTGCTGGTAAGCTTCTTCCGCCTGATGTTTGCTCGTCGCGAGCCGTCCTGCGTGCATCCGGCGGGGGAGCGCAATATCGAGGTCACGCTCGCGGCGCTTTCTTCGTGCGCCAGGGCTGCTGCAGAGCGCGACGATCGCGTGATGATCGAGCATGTCGAGGCCCGCGTCCAAGGTTCCGACGATTCGCACGTCCGTTTTAAGGTCGAGGCTATCGCGCTTGACGATAAGGACGTGGCATCTCTGGCTACCGCGATGCAGCAGCGCATCGAGGAAGCTTGCGACACCATGCTTGGCACGCCGGGTACGACCACGTGCGTCCGTTTTTTGCCGTCCAAGACTACCGTCCAGACCGTGGAGGTTTCCGGTGAGTGATACCAATCAAGATAAGACCGCTCGTACGCCGCGCCTGACGATTGACCAGAGCGCCACGCCGGCGAGCGAACCTGTTGATTCCAAAGCAGAGGCAACTGAGTTACAAGACGCGGCAGCCGCGGATTTTGACGAGGCTATGGGTCTCATCAAGGGTACGGGCGCTGCCATCTGGAGCTATGCTGTGCGTCATCCCAACACCACGCTCGGTGCCGTCGCTGGCTTTATCCTCGCCGTGTTGGTGCTCACGCTCGGCCTGTGGGACACGCTCGTCATTGCATTCTTCGTGCTGATCGGCGCCGTGATCGGCCAAATTCGCGACGGCGAGAACGGGATCGTCAACTTCTTCGGCCGTCTGTTTAGCGGCCGCTAATATGTATTCGACTGTCGCATCTGCGGCAGGCATAAGGAGGAACCATGGCTTTTAATACGAAGGTCGATGTGGCCGATACCGAGCTCGAGGCAGACGAGACCGTCACCGCCGAGGCCGAGGACGTAACGCTCGAGGACGAGGCGCTCGTCGAGGCCGAGCCCGCCGATGATGCGGATGAGGATGATGAGGAAACAGACGAGTCCGAGGACTCGCTGACCTATTCCAACGGTGTGATCGAGAAGATCGTTGCCATGGCCACCCGCGAGGTTCCGCACGTTCTGGGCATGAAGGGTAACCTCATGCACTTTGTGCAGGAGCAGTTTGGTGCCGAGAATCTGACCAAGGGCGTGACGGTCGAGGTCACTGATGACAATCGCGTGGTCGTCAACATCTCCGTCATTATCGAGTACGGCGCCTATGCGCCTGCGATCTTCGACGATGTCAAGGCGCGTGTCACCGAGCGCCTTGCCGCGATGACCGGCCTTGAGGTGGCGGGCGTCAACCTGCGCATCGAGGACGTCATCACCCCCGAGGAGTACGAGCACCGCACCAGCCAGCACGAGTAACCTTCCAAAAAGGGACAGGTTTGTTTTGGCAGGTTTTATCTGCGAAAACGTTAAACGGCCGACCGCGCAAGCAAAAGCGTGGCCGGCCGTTATTTGTATGCCCCCCGATGTAGGCATACCGCTCGTCTAACTAGGGGTTGCAATCGTCGCGTTCCGCGTTACCCTAATGGGCGCATTGTTTCCAAATTGTTAACGAGGGGTTGCCGTAATGGCCGACGAGCACGAAACAGAAAGCAAGGCATGGGCGATTGAGGCCGCCGCGGCAGAGGCGGCATCGCGTGCTGCCGAGGAGGTGCATCGTCCTCCCGTGGTGCCGATGGAGCGCGTGGTTGATCGCACCGATATCGAGCGCGGCGAGCGTGTCGGTCAAAAGCGCAGCCAGGAGCCGGGCTTCCCGCGCTTTTTTGCCGAGCTCAATCTGGGCCTGATTCTTACGGCCTTTGCCATCGTTGCGTTTAAAACCCCTAATCACTTTGCTTTTGGCGGCACCTCGGGCGTGTCGGTCATTCTGTCCACGCTGTTCCCGACCCTGCCCGTCGGCGTTTTTATGTGGATTATCAACGCGGTTCTCGTCGTCTTGGGCTTTATCTTTTTGGAACGCAAGGCAATCCTGTGGAGCGTCTTCGCCTCGTTTGCGCTTTCGGCCTACGTCTCGCTGTTTGAGCTCTTCATTCCGTCGGATGTTTCGATGACGGGCGATATGTGGCTCGACCTGTGTTTTGCCGTCATCTTGCCGGCGCTGGGCAGTGCCATTGTCTTTGACATTGGCGCCTCGACGGGCGGCACCGACATCCTTGCCATGATCCTCAAGCGCCGCACGACGCTCGAGATCGGCCGTGCCCTGTTGCTGGTCGATATCGGCATCGTGACCATCGCGGCTTTCCTGTATGGCCCGCGCGTCGGTCTGTACTGCGTGCTCGGCCTGTTTGCCAAGACGCTTGTGGTCGACAAGGCTATCGAGAGCATTCACCTGCGTAAGGTCTGCACGATCATTTGCTCCGAGCCCCTTAAGGTCGAGGAGTTTATCGTCAAGCATCTCAACCGCACGGCAACGATTAGCCGTGGCTATGGCGCCTTCTCGGGCAAGTGCGTCACGGTGATCATGAGCGTGCTGAGCCGTCGCGAGGCAGTGCAACTGCGCCGCTATACCCGCGAGATTGACCCTGGCGCCTTCATCACCATCGTCGATAGCTCCGAAATCGTCGGCAAGGGCTTCCGCGGCACGAACTAGCCCGGGCGTACCCTTCGAATCATTGAATAAAGCCACCTGCGTTGCAAATCGGTCATCTTGGGGTATTTGTCCTCACATTGGGCGATAATGATGCCAAAGACACCGTTTGCGATCCAGGTGATTCGCTCTAGATACGAAGGGATGATTTCGATGTTCTGTTCGCAGTGTGGCGCCCCCATGGGCGATAACGACAAGTTCTGCGGCGTGTGTGGTGCCCCCAATGCCGGTGCTGCAGCTTCCGCCCCTCAGGGTCAGCCTCAGCCTCAGCAGTTTGTTCCTCAACCTGTCGCGAACGCGTCCAAGGGCTGCACGGCTCAGGCGTTTGAGGATATGACCAAGACTCCGGGCGTGCTGCAGCGCGTGTGCCAGATTGCCTTTTTGCCGGCGCTTATCTGTGTCGTGTCGGTACTCGTGCTGTTCATCCCCGTTATCGGCGGTATTGCGGCTGCCATCGGCTTTTTGGCTGCCTACGTGGCGAGCGTGTGCGGTTCGGGCTTTGGCATCGAGTGGGGTCGCGACCTGTCGCTTAAGATCGATGACGGCATGGGTCGTCCGTTGATGCGTTCCACGTCGTTTGGTCTCGGAATCTTTTCGAGCGTTATTTCGGTCGTGCTCGAGGTTATCGCTGCCATTCCCATTATCGGTGTAGTGCTTTCGCTGGCGGAGGGCGTGGTAATTGGCGCCGCGGGCTCGTATTCTTATTACGGCTCTTATGCGCTCGAGGCTGCGCTGTTTGGCTCGCTTGGCCTGCTTGTCCTGGCGCTAATTGCCTCGGCGATTCTGGGTGTCTTCTTTAAGATGTTCGCCGACATTGCCGTGATGCACTTTGCGGTGACCGGGCGCGTCGAGAGCGCGTTTTCGCTCGATAAGGTCTGGGCGGCCTTTAAGCACAACAAGACCAAGCTGTTCTGTGCTTCGTTCCTTCCCGAGTTTTTGACGGGCCTGGTTTCCAACGCCATTACGTGGATCTTGACAGCTGTCTTTGGTGCCATCGCCGGAATTGGCGCGTACGGCTATTACTATCGCCCCACGGGTATCGAGGCGATTGTTACCGCCGGTGGTGTCACGCTCGTATTGTTCCTGGTGCTGATTGCATTCGTCACGGTGTTCCTTACGGTCTTTGGCAAGATGCTCAAGCACCGTGCCGTTGGCTATTGGGCTGCACGTTATGCAAGCGAATGGGCCGATGAGGACAAGGACGACGTTTTGACTTTTGTGCTCCCGGGTGAGAAGAAGCCTGCTCCTGCGGGATTCAATCCCACGGCAGCCACTGGTGCTGCGCCTGCCCCGGCGCCCGCGCCTGCACCTGCCCCGGCACCCGCGCCTGCCCCTGCCCCGGCACCTGCTCCTGTCCCCGCACCGGCGTCCGAGGCGACGCCTGCGGAGCCCGATTGGGATGCCGTTGCCACGCCGGCGGATGAGCCGGGCGATAATCCTGCTGCCGAAAACAATCAAACCGAATAGCCGGTCGAGGCGCCCTGGGCAACTGAGCCCGGGGTGCCTTTTTCTACTGCGAAAGCAAGAAAATGCCTGGGAAAACGGTTGCAGCAAAATTTCTCGGAAATTGGTCAATGTTGCGCAACAACGTCGCGGCTATTGTTGAGAACGTAGACGTGTAAGGTTTGAAGGCGTGCGACGCCTTAGGAAAAGGAGAGGCTCATGTTCTGTCCCACTTGTGGTTCTCCCATTTCGGATGATGCCAAATTCTGCCCTGTTTGCGGATCCGCCGTTGGTGCCGCTTCTGCCGCTGCGGCCCCGCAGCCCCAGCCCGCTCCGGCCCAGGCTATTCAGCCCGCGCCCCAGCCTCAGCAGCAGTACACCGGTCAATACGCCCAACAGTCCGCATCCGCTCCGATGGGCTATGACCCCATTAAGGCTGACCGCAGCCTGATCGGCTGGCTGCTGCTCTCTCTTGTGACCTGCGGTATCTATTCGTTCTACTTCCTGTATTGCTTGGCACGCGACGTCAACACGTTGTGTCAGGATGACGGCGATTACACGCCGGGTCTGGCGGAATTCATCCTTCTATCGTTTGTGACCTGCGGCTTCTACGCGTACTACTGGTATTACAAGATTGGCAACCGCCTGCAGGCCAACGCTCCTCGCTACGGCCTGGTGTTCCAGGAAAACGGCACCACCGTTCTTCTGTGGCAGATCTTCGGCGCGCTCCTGTGCGGCCTTGGTCCCATCTTCGCTATGAACATCGTCATCAATAATACCAATGCCATGGCAACGGCTTACAACACTCGCCTTGGCGCTCGTGCCTAACAATAAGGGCGGCGTGAACAGCTTCCAGGGACATAGGGGCACGGCAGAGCTCCTTCGCCGCGCCCTTTTTTGCACCGGCGCGCTCTTTGTCGCCTGGCTCGCGCTCTACCTGCTCGACATTGGCTGCATTTTTCGATTGATGACGGGCATTCCTTGTCCGGGATGCGGCATGACGAGGGCGTGGCTGGCGGCGCTGCGCCTCGATTATGCGGCTGCCTTTGCCTACCATCCGCTGTTTTGGGTGGTGCCGATTGCGTTTGTGCTCGCGTTCGTGCGCGAGGAGGTGGCATCGAGCAAGCTAAAGCGTGGTATCGACATTGCGGTCACCGTGTTGTGCGTGCTGGTCGTCGTCGTATGGATCGTGCGCCTCGTCAATCCGGCAGATGCCGGTCTGCTCTTTGGCGGCTATGCGCCCGCCGGAGTTCCCGACGATATCATCCACCTCGAACCCCCACGCTGGCTCACCATCCTTCGCTCTTACCTGGCGTGACGGAGGACGCGCTAGAAAAACGGTCGACACATAAGCGGGGGCGAACGTTGAGATAACGTCCGCCCCCGCTTTGCTTTAGCCAGGCTGTTATGGATGGGCGTGACGGCTACTCGTCGCGCTTTTCCTCGTGGCGAGCGGCAGCCCGCGCATCGTGGATGCCCTTGATTGCAGCATGGCGGGCGGTGCGAGCATCGTGCATGGCGTCGCGCGCCTCAGCGGCCGTGGCCTTGGCAGAGCGCAGCTTGGCGGCCAAGTCGGGGTTGGTCTCGGCAACCGCGGCGATCGTGGGGCCGTCGAGCTCCTCTTGCGTGGGCTCGGCCAAAAAGTCGATGGCATACTGAGCGGCTACCATGGAGCCCTTGGCGAGCACGCTCTCGTCGATCTTATAGAAGCAAGAATGTTGGGCGTACGTGGCGCCAATCTGGGGGTTGCGCGTGCCAACAAAGGCGAGCACGCCCGGCACGCGGCGCAGGTACTCCGAGAAGTCCTCGCCCGAAAGCGTGCCGCGATAATGGCCTTCGCCCGCGGGGCCCAAGCACTTGACCACGGCCTGACGACAACGCTCGCTCGAGGCGACGTCGTTTTCGACCTTGTAGTTGGCGATGGTGTAGTCGGTAAGTTCGGCCTCTGCGCCCAGGGCTGCCGCGGTGTGCTCCACGATGCGGCGCATAAGCTCGGGCATTTCCTCGTGCGTCTTGTCGCCATAGGTGCGCACCGTGCCGGCGAGGTAGGCCGTGCCGGCGATAACGTTGCGCGCGGTGCCGCCGTGCAGCTCGCCGACGGTGATGACAGCCGGCTCGTAGGGGCTGATCTCGCGCGAGACGATGGTCTGCAGGGCGTTGACGATCTCGGCAGCCACCATAACGGCGTCGTGGCCGCGCTGGGGCATGGCGCCATGGCACGAGGTGCCGCGGACATCGATGCGGAACCAGTCGGTGTTTGCCATGCGCGGGCCGGGCTCACAGCTCACGGTGCCGGCGTCGACTTCGCTCCAGATATGCGCGGCGTAGGCACCATCGACGCCGTCGAGCACGCCCGTGCCGATCATGAGCTTGGCGCCCTGGCCGTTTTCCTCGCTGGGCTGGAAGACGATGCGGACCTCGCCGTGGATGTCGTCGGTCATATGGCGCAGGATCTGCAGCGTGCCGAGCATCATGGCGATGTGGCAGTCGTGGCCGCAGGCGTGCATGCAGCCCTCGTTGACGCTGGCAAACTCCTCGCCGGTCTGCTCGGTAACGGGCAGGGCGTCGATGTCGGCGCGCAGCAGGATGCGGCGTCGCGGCGTGCCGTCCTCGCGGTAGGCATCGGGCGCGGTACCGCGAAGCGTCGCCACCAGGCCCGTCTTGAGCGGACGCTCGTAGGGGATATTCATGGCGTCGAGCTGGTTGGCGATGTCGGAAGTCGTGCGCTCCTCGGCAAGGCTCAGCTCCGGGTGCTTATGGAAGTGCCGGCGCTGCTTGATGATGTAGGGTTCAAACTCGGCGGCGATATCTCGGATGGCCGCGGTGACGTCGTCTGCCGCGCGAGCCTCGGTCGCCGCCATAATTTGCTGTGCCTTGGTCTTCGTCATGGTCGATTTGCTCCTTGCTGGGTTGATCGCAAAATCGTACAGGCTCTCTCCAGTATGCCACCTGCCGCTAGGGCTGGTAAAGTTGCCGTTTGCCGCTTGGGGTTTTGTTGCAAGGGCGGGGGAGTACACTCGGGGGTGTTGAATTTCCTGCCAGAGATGGGGATGCCCATGCAACATATCGATCGGATTATCCGTTCCAAGAACGTCTTTACCGCGCAAGACGGCATCGATACCGCCCGCGAGCTGGCGATTGCCATCGCAGGCGACCGTATCGTCGCAGTCGGTGCGCCCGACGACGTGATCGCCGCCGCTTCTGCCGCCACGTCGGTTATCGACTACGGCGAACAGTTTGTCTGCCCCGGTTTCCATGACGCTCATCTGCACTTCTTCCATACCTCGGTCGGCTCCTCGCCGTACATGCTCATGGATATGGGCACGTCCGAGGCGGCGCTGGTGCAACATGCGCTCGAGTTTTCCCGGGACCTGCCCGACGACGCTTGGGTTGTGACGCAGGGCTGGCGCGACTACCGTTGGGACCCGCCCGAGCATCCTACCAAGGCGTCGCTCGATGCGGCATTCCCCGATCGTCCCTGCGTTATGTATTCGGGCGACGGACACACGCTTTGGCTCAACAGCCGCGCACTCGAGGCACTCGGCGTCACGCGCGACAGCGAGCCACCAGCAGGCGGCAGCTACGACAAGGACGCAAACGGCGAGCTCACGGGCATTGTTCACGAGGCGGCTGCCATGCAGCTGCTACCGCGCTGCCTTGAGTGGCTGGGGGAGGATCGCATCGCAAGTGCTTATGCCGATCAAATGAGGCGTATGGCCGAGCAGGGCATCACCTCGATATGCGATATGTCGCTCATGCCCATGCCGGGCTGCGATTTTATCCGCGACGACGTCTACGACAAACTGCAGGCAGCCAGCAAGCTGGGCATCCGCGCCCATCTGTTCCCCACGCTGCTGGATGACCAGTCGCGCTTGGAAGAGCTGCAGACCCGCTACGCGAACAACGCGCTGCTCTCGGCGCCTGGTTTTAAGCAGTTCTTCGACGGCGTGTCGAGCGAACACACGGCATATCTCACCGAGCCCTATACCAATCCGCGTTTCCCGGGCGACCGAGGCCGTCTGACAGTTCCTGCCGAGCGCATGCGTAAGCTGGTTCTGGCGGCCGCGGAGCGCGGCCACACCGTGCGCATCCACGTCATCGGCGACGGTGCCATCCATGCCGCGCTCGATATCTTTGAGGAGGCCGCCGAACTGTACGGCCTGCCCCAGCACGGTCATAACACGCTCGAGCATCTGGAGAACCTCTTGCCCGAGGACATCGATCGTCTACGCAAGCTTAACGTCGTTGCCTCGAGCCAGCCCTGTCACATTACACTCGACCCGGGCGGCCCCGAGCGCGATCTGGGCCTGGAGCGCAGCCGCATCATGTGGCCGTTTGCGACCTATAAGCAGCGCGGCATTCGCCAAGCCTTCGGTACCGACAGCCCTATCACAGCTGTTACCAGCATGAACGTGCTCTACACGGCTATCACGCGCCAGGACCCCAAAAGCCACTGGCCCGAGGGCGGCTGGCTGCCGAGCGAGCGCATCGATGCGGCAACGGCCCTGCGCAACTACACCCTGGGTAGCGCTTATGCAGCGGGCGACGAGCAAAACCTCGGCAGCTTGGAGCCCGGCAAGTATGCCGACCTGGTAGTCCTGGACCAAAACCCGCTCACCATCGACCCCCAAGAGCTCCAGGCCACAAAAGTTCAGGCCACCTACCTGGCAGGCAACTTGATTTACGAGCGCTAATATTCATGTCGTACCGTTAAACGCGGCTCGCGCAGCCTATTTTGGGATGGCGCTCGAGCCGCGTTTGCGTTTTGGTGGGGATCCGCCATGAGCGTCCCTGCTCTGTTGGATTTGGGTGCGGGGCGGAGGTGCTGCTGCCCCGCGCTCAATTTGGACACCAGCAATGCTATCTCTTGGTGTTTTGCATACTTCCCATTACAGATTGAATAAAAAGGCTGGGATGTCCTTCCTGATCCTGATGTACCCCCGCCCGTGCCGTGCAAAAAACGGAGTATTCAGCACCGCGAGCTCTGCCGGTGCCGCTGCAGTCGGGTAGCATTGCGGAGATCGACGTCATTTTGGGGTCCGACGTGGCGCGAGGCATGCTTGTTTGTCTCGACGAGGCCTGTCTGCCGACCCAAATCGCCGGTCGAAGGCTACCGTGGGACTAATTAGATGCGCCCGGTGCGTATGCATTTGTCCCGGCCTGCTGAAAACTCCCAAAAATGCACGGTGCTCCCCAGGGGACCCGTGCTCGCGACGAAAACCATGCCCATGTCGCTATCCGCATCGCCTTTTTGCTGCACTGACTTTTCTGAATGCCGGGCTCGAATTAGTTAACCTGCCTCCCGTGTGGCTCCGGAGGGGCGGGGCATAAGGTTTATCGCGAGTTCCACACGAGCCGAAGGCCACTTAATGTGGCCTTCGTGCGAGCAGGACTGCCCGAGCAGGAAACCTTATGCCCCGCCCCTCCGGAGCCACACGGGAGGCACTGCTAAGTTATCCCCCGGCATTCAGAAAATCTAAGTGCCAAAAAATAAGATTTTTTGACTCTGTGTTGTATAACCCGCCATTCGTGGGTACCATTCAACGCGTACGCAAACAAAAAGGGTTAATTCGCGTGGTATAACCGCGCGGCCCAAAAAGGAGGAGACAAGCATGTCGTCTTTGAAGCCGCTTGCAGATCGTGTTCTGGTCAAGCCCGACGAGGCCGAGCAGAAGACCGCTTCTGGTCTGTATATTGCCAGCAACGCTCAGGAGAAGCCGCAGCGTGGCACCATCGTTGCCGTGGGCGCCGGCAAGGTCAACGACAAGGGTGAGCGCATCCCCATGGACGTCAAGGTTGGCGACGTTGTCATCTACGGTAAGTTCGGTGGCAACGAGGTCAAGGTCGACGGCGAGAAGTATCTGCTGATGCGCGCCGACGACATCTACGCCGTCGTCGAGGCCTAGTCTCGTCAGAATCTCTGATTCGTCTTTGAACGCGCCCGCCGCATAGGACTCGGAAGCGGCGACGCGAGTCACATTTCTTTTGGAGGATTACCTACCATGGCAAAGAACATTACGTTCAACACCGATGCCCGCGCTAAGCTTGCCAAGGGCGTCAACACTCTGGCCGACGCCGTTACCGTCACCATGGGCCCCAAGGGTCGCTACGTTGCGCTGCAGCGCACGTTCGGTGCTCCGACCATCACCAACGACGGCGTTTCTGTCGCCAAGGAGATCGAGCTCGAGGACAACATCGAGAACATGGGTGCTCAGCTGGTGAAGGAGGTTGCCACCAAGACCAACGACACCGTGGGTGACGGCACCACCACCGCAACCCTGCTCGCTCAGGCCATCGTCAACGACGGTCTGCGCAACGTCGCCGCTGGCGCCAACCCGCTGGCCATCCGTCGCGGCATCGACAAGGCCGTCAACGCCGCCGTCGCCGAGATGAAGAAGCAGGCCAAGCCGGTCGAGACCAAGGAGCAGATCGCTTCCGTCGGTACCATCTCCGCCGGTGACCCCGAGGTCGGCGAGAAGATCGCTGAGGCCATGGAGGTCGTGGGCAAGGACGGCGTCATCACCGTCGAGGATTCCCAGACGTTCGACATCACCATCGACACCGTCGAGGGCATGCAGTTCGACAAGGGCTATGTCTCCGCTTACTTCGTCACGGACAACGACCGCATGGAGGCCGTGATGAAGGATCCGTACATCCTCATCACCGACCAGAAGATCTCCAGCGTTCAGGACATCATGCCCGTTCTCGAGGCTGTCCAGCGCGCTGGCCGCGGCCTGCTCATCATCGCTGAGGACATTGATGGCGAGGCTCTGCCGACCCTGGTTCTCAACAAGATCCGTGGCGCCCTCAACGTCTGCGCCGTTAAGGCCCCGGGCTACGGCGATCGCCGCAAGCGCATCCTCGAGGATATCGCCGTCCTCACCGGTGGCCAGGCTGCCCTGGACGAGCTGGGCGTGAAGGTCGCTGACATCACCGCCGATATGCTCGGTACCGCTAAGTCTGTCACCATCTCCAAGGACAACACCGTCGTCGTCGGCGGCGCTGGCTCCAAGGAGGCCATCGACGCTCGTATCGCTCAGATCAAGGGTGAGATGGAGAACACCACCTCTGACTTCGACCGTGAGAAGCTCCAGGAGCGCCTGGCAAAGCTCTCCGGTGGCGTTGCCGTCATCAAGGTCGGCGCTGCTACCGAGTCCGAGCTCAAGGAGATCAAGCACCGCGTCGAGGATGCCCTGCAGGCTACCCGCGCTGCTGTCGAGGAGGGCATCGTCGCCGGCGGTGGCGTCGCCTTCATGGACGCTGCTCCTGCGCTCGACGCTGTCGAGATCGACGACCCCGAGGAGAAGATCGGCGTCGACATCGTCAAGAAGGCTCTGACCGCTCCGGTCGCCACCATCGCCAAGAACGCTGGCTTTGAGGGCGCTGTCGTGGTCGACAAGGTTGCCGAGCTGCCCGCTGGTCAGGGTCTCAACTCTGCCAACGGCGAGTGGGGCGACATGATCGAGATGGGCGTCCTCGACCCCGTCAAGGTCAGCCGCGTCACCCTGCAGAACGCTGCTTCTGTCGCCAGCCTGATTCTCATCACCGAGGCTACCGTCTCCGATGTGCCCAAGAACACTCAGCTTGAGGACGCTATCGCTGCTGCCACCGCTGGTCAGCAGGGCGGCGGTATGTACTAAGGCCGACAAGGTCTAGAACTCCCACCGGGAATCCGGGGGCGTGACGGGGTTTCTCTCCGGAACGTCCTCGGACATGCAAAGAGGCTCCGCATCGCGCTTCGCGCTGCGGAGCCTCTTTGCGTCCTGCGGAATGTTCCGGAGAGAAACCCCGTCACGCCCCCGGATTCCCTGCGTTTACGGCCTTGAGGTCGGCGTGGGCGGAGATCGTGGCTGATGGGGATACGTGTCCCGGTCGCTGTTTCGCGGCTTTGCCGCGAAAGGCGCGTTACTTTGGGATGGGTGGGGAACGTGGTTGTTGCGGCAACTGATCTCCGCCACAAATTACCCTTGGCATACTTGCGCGAAAACCTGCTCGTGCTACACTTGCAATTGCTGTTTCAGGGCGGGGTGGAATTCCCCACTGGCGGTAAATCGGGCGGTGCCAAAGGGGTACCGTGGCGCAGGTGAGATGCCTGCGACCGAGCCGATGAGTCCGCGACCCGTGTGTGCGTTGGTTCGCATGCCGGCTGAACTGGTGAGATCCCAGTACCAACGGTTAGAGTCCGGATGAAAGAGGCAGGTGATCTTATGTCTGAACAGTCGCAGCATATCCATTTTGAGAACACGAATAGGTGGAGCACCAAACAGCTCGTTACCATGGCGTTGATGTGCGCCTTGGGCGCCCTGTTTATGTACGTGCAGCTGCCTATCCTTCCTTCGGCGCCGTTTTTGACGTATGACCCGTCGCTGGTACCGGCGATGGTGTGCGGGTTTGCGTATGGTCCTGGCGCCGGCACTGCTGTTGCCGCTATGGCTATCGTTATCCATGCGCTCACCACGGGTGACTGGGTCGGCGCGCTTATGAACCTGGTTGCCACGCTGGGCTACATTCTGCCTGCGGCTATCGTCTATCAGAAGATGCATACCTATAAGGGTGCCGTGATTGGCCTGGTGCTCGGCGTTATTGCCGCTACGGCGTTGTCTATGGTCGCAAACCTTACCATTGGCGTATGGTTCTGGTATGGCTCGGTCGATGTGATCGCCCCGCTCATGGTTCCTGCCGTGTTGCCGTTCAACCTTATCAAGACCGTGCTTAACTCGGTATTGACGCTTGCGGTGTATAAGGCGGTCTCCAACCTCATCACGCCTAAAAAGGACCAGGTCAAAGGTCGCGCATGATTGAGTGTCGGGGCGTTTCCTTTAGCTATGACGGTGTCACGCCGGCGCTCGACGGCATCGATCTGAACATCGAGGACGGCGAGTTTTTCTGCATCCTCGGTGGTAATGGGTCGGGCAAGTCGACGTTTGCCAAGCATCTGAATGCACTGCTGCAGCCCGACGCGGGCACGGTACGCATCAACGGCATGGATGCGTCCGATCCCGAGTTGGTCTACGACATTCGTTCGACCGCGGGCATGGTGTTCCAGAATCCCGATGATCAGCTGGTGGCAACGCTTGTCGAAGATGACGTTGCGTTTGGTCCCGAAAACCTTGGCGTGCCATCGGCGCAAATTGCGCAGCGCGTACGTGAGGCGCTAAAGGGCGTGGGCCTGGTGGGCTTTGAGCGCCACGAGACCCATGCGCTCTCGGGCGGACAAAAGCAGCGCGTGGCGCTCGCCGGCGTACTTGCCATGGAGCCGCGCGTGCTTATCTTGGACGAGGCCTCCTCGATGCTCGATCCGCGCGGACGCAAGGGCCTTATGAAGGCCTGTCATGCGCTCCACGATCGCGGCATGACTATCGTGATGATTACGCACTTTATGGAGGAGGCCGCCGAGGCCGATCGTGTCGCGGTGTTTCGGGCGGGGCACGTTGCCATGCTCGGTACGCCCGAGGAAATCTTGACGCGGGCGGATGAGCTTGCGCAGCTCAACCTGGATATGCCGGAGTCGTGTCGTCTGGGCAGGTCACTTCGTGTGAAGGGCGTGCCCGTTTGCGCGCAGGTGCGTGAGGCGGATATGGTCGCCGAGATTGCGCAGGCTTATGCCGAGCGAAGTGGAGCAGGCATCGCGGGGCAGTCTTCCGTATCCCAGTTGGAAATCGCTGACGGCACTGTTCCGGTAGACAACGAGGACAACGCGTCGGAGCCCGTCATCGAACTATCCCATGTTTCGTACAGTTATTCGCTCAGTCCGCGCGAGCGCCACCGCTGGCACAAGCGCTCGGCCACTGCGGGCAAATCGAACAAACAGGCTCTCTGGGGAAACGACCCAAGCAGCCCGTGGGCGCTGCGCGATGTATCGCTGACGGTGCGTCGTGGCGAGTTCCTGGGCTTGGCAGGTCATACCGGTTCGGGTAAGTCGACGCTGGTCCAGCATCTCAACGGTTTGATTCGCCCCCAGGAGGGATCCGTTCGCGCGCTGGGGCTCGATCTGTCAAACAAGAAAGACGCCGCCGCGGTTAAGGCCAAGGTCGGCGTGGTGTTTCAATATCCTGAGCGTCAGCTGTTTGCCGAAACCGTGGCGCAGGACGTGGCGTTTGGTCCGCATAACCTTGGCTTGCCGCAAGATGAAGTCGACCGTCGTGTCGAGTCATCGCTCTCGCGCGTGGGCCTCGACCTTTCCACGGTCAGCGACAAGAGTCCCTTTGAGCTTTCGGGCGGCCAGCAACGGCGTGTGGCATTCGCCGGCGTGCTCGCCATGGAGCCCGAAGTCCTGGTGCTCGATGAACCCATGGCGGGGCTCGATCCGGGTGCGCGCAGGGATTTCCTAGGGCTCATCGATCGACTCCATCGCGAGGGCCTGACCGTTGTCATGGTTTCGCACAGCATGGATGACCTGGCAAATTGTTGTGACCGTATCGTCGTAATGAACGAAGGCACGGTGTTTGCCGAGGGAACCCCCACGCAGGTGTTTGCGCATGCCGATGAGCTCAAGTCGATCGGCTTGGGCATTCCCGCCGCCCAGCGTATGGCGCTGGCGCTTACGGAGGCGGGCGTGCCGCTGCGCCGCGGCGGGCTCTATACGGTTGAGTCGTTGGCCGACGAGTTGGCAAATATGCTGATCGGTCGCTCAGACGGTTCTTCTAACGTCTCGGACAAGGCCAAATCCGAAACGGTCGTGCGAGAGGAGGGCTGCTGATGGAGGCGTTTTCGTTTGGCAGCTACTATCCGAGCGATAGTGCGATCCATCGCCTGGATCCGCGCACCAAGCTGCTCCTGGGCTTTGTGTTTTTAATCACAACGCTGACCGTCGGCGGCTTCCGTGGACTGGCCCCTGTCGCAATTTTCGTCGTGCTGGTCTATTCCATGGCCCGGGTGCCGTTGCGCCGGGTCCTATCATCGATGGCGCCGCTGCTGGCAATCGTCGTCGTGGTCGCGGTGCTCAACTTGTTTACCGATCAGAGTGGGCGCATCCTGTGGCAGCTCGGCTTTCTGCAGATAAGCGAGGACTCACTGCGTTCTGCCGCCTTTATGGCGTGCCGCCTGACGTTGATGATGGCCGGCATGAGCGCCATTACACTCACCACGCCGACGCTCGACCTCACCGCGGGCTTTGAGCGCCTGCTCGCGCCGTTTGCGCGTGTGGGACTTCCTGCGCACGAGCTCGGCATGATCATGGGTATCGCGCTACGCTTTATGCCGCAGTTTGCCACTGAGATGAAGCAGACGGCCGATGCGCAGGCAAGCCGCGGCGCGCGCGTGACGGGCGGTCCGCTCGGCGGCGTGCGCATGCTCGGCAGTGTGGCGATTCCGCTGTTCACGGGCGTGTTCCGCCATGCCGAGATGCTGTCTGCTGCCATGGATGCACGCTGCTATCACGGCGAGCAGGGCCGCACGCGCCTGCATACGCTTGCATTTGGCCGCGGCGACGCGTTGGCGGCGGTGGTGACGGCGTTGCTGCTCATCTGCGTCATCGTCATCAATCTTCAACTTGTTTAGGCGCGATTCGAGCGCAGGAAAGGGGCCCCTATGACCGACAACGATCGCACGGCGCAGCTCGAGCGCGCCTGTTCGTATCTTAGGCGTATTCCGGCGTGGTATCTTGCCACGATCGACGTGACGGACGGATATCAGCCGCGCGTGAGGCCGTTCTCGTTTGCCATGGTCGATGATGGCAAGCTGTGGTTTTGCACCTCGCGCGATAAGGACGTGTGGGCGGAGTTGAGCGCGAATCCCAAGTTTGAGCTCTCGGGCTGGAAGCCGGGGGAGTGCTGGATCGTGTTAACTGGCGAGGCCGCGCTCGAGGACGATGCGGTCGTGAGCGACAAAGTGCGCCAGGCAGGCTTTAAGCACATGGTGGGCATTGGCGAGCAACACGATAGCGCCAACGACGGTCGCCTTGCGTTCTTCTCGGTGCGCAATATCGCCGCCCGCTTCTGTGATATCGACGGCAGCGAGGAGCGCCTGGAGCTCTAGCAAGCACAAACCAGGTTCCCAAACTAGCTAGTACAGGAGGAAACGTGGACGGATTGAATACGGTTTTGGAGTATCTGACGTCGGTGCCGGCGTGGTATCTGGCGACGAGCGTGGACGGGCAGCCGCATGTGCGTCCGTTCTCGTTTGCACAGATCCAGGACGGCAAGCTGTGGTTTGTGACAGCGCGCACTAAAGATGTGTGGCAGGAGCTGCTGCAAAACCAGCGCTTTGAGGCCACGAGTTGGTGGCCGGGCCATGGCTGGTTGATTCTGCGCGGACGTGCGGGTCTGGATGACCGGGCTTCGAGCGAAATGCGCGAGGCAGGATGGAAACATCTTGAGCGCTTGAGCGAGCACTATGAGGGGCCTAACGACCCCACGCTCGTCTTCTTTAGCGTCGAGGATCCCGAGGCTTTTATCTGCAATCACGACGAATGGGTGCCGGTCGAGCTCTAGCCAGCTGGCTCATCCTAACAACTTGGTTTTCGCA